>CAZUXK010000014.1:0-6640 GCA_964624025.1 uncultured Brevundimonas sp. | reverse complement strand
CCTGCCGCTTCGACTGCGCGGCGCTGGGGGAGGTGATGCTGCGGCTCGACCCCGGCGAGGGGCGCATCCGCACGGCCCGGTCCTTCCAGGTCTGGGAGGGCGGCGGCGAGTACAATGTGGCGCGCGGCCTGCGAAAGACCTTCGGGGCCCGCGCCACGGTCATCACGGCCCTGCCCCGCAACGAGCTGGGCGCCCTGTGCGAGGATCTGATCCTGCAGGGCGGCGTCGATGTCTCGCACATCCTCTGGCGCGACGCCGACCCGATCGGCCGCGACGTGCGCATGGGGCTGAACTTCACCGAGCGCGGCTTCGGCGTGCGCGGGGCCCTCGGCGTCTCCGACCGCGCCCGCTCGGCGGCGGCCCAGCTCAGGCCCGACGAGATCGACTGGGGCGCCCTGTTCGGCACCGAAGGCGTGCGCTGGCTGCACACCGGCGGCATCTTCGCCGCCCTGTCCGAAAGCACGGCCGAGACCACCCTCGCCGCCGTCCGCGCCGCGAAGCGCCACGGGGTGGTGGTCAGCTATGACCTCAACTACCGCCAGAGCCTGTGGGCCGCCCACCCGGACCCGGACGCCGGGCGCCGGGTCAACCGCGAGCTGGCGACCCTGGTCGATGTGCTGATCGGCGACGAATACGCCTACGCCTCCTGCCTCGGGCTGGACCCGGGCCCGGCGCGCGCCCACCCGGCGGACCCGGCCCCGTTCGACGCCCTGGTCGCGCGGCTGCGCGGCGAGCTGCCCCATGTGGCGGTGTTCGCGGCGACGATGCGCGACCCGGTCTCGGCCTCGCGCAACGGGTGGGGCGCCGTGGTCTGGGACGGCGACGTCCGGGCCGAGGTCGCCCCGCGCGAGATCGACATCCTCGACCGCGTCGGCGGCGGCGACGGCTTCGCCGCCGGCCTGATCCACGCCTACCTCACCGGCCAGGGCCCCGAGGCCGCCGCCCGCCTCGGCTGGGCCCAGGGCGCCCTCGCCATGACCACCCCCGGCGACACCGCCATGACCTCCCTGGCCGAGGTCGAGGCGCTGGCCGCCGGCGGCTCGGCGGCGGCGGTCCGCTGACCCGTCCGCCAGCCGCCGCAGGGCGACAGCTGCATCAGTGGATCAGAAGGTCAGGGGATCACGGGATCACGGGATCAATTGCCTCAAGGGCAACAGCCCTGACGCTGGACTCCCGCACGACCAGTTGCGGCCGCACGATCTCGTGCACGGGCCCCTGCCCGCGCTGCCCGCCCAGTTCCGCGGCCAGGCGCTCCAGCGCGCGGCGACCGATCTCGGCGATGTTGATTCTCATGGTGGTCAGCCCGGGGCTGACGAGGCCGGCCATCGGCACGTCGTCGAAGCCGGCGATGGCGACATCGCCCGGGCAGGCCAGCCCGGCCTGGCGCAGGGCCAGCAGGCCGCCGATGGCCATCATGTCGTTGCCGGCGAAGATGGCGTCAGGCCGCCGCGGGGCCGCCAGCAGGGCCATCGCAGCGCGATGGCCCGAGGCCTGGTCGAAGTCGCCGTCGACCACCCGCGCCTCCAGCCCGGCCTCGGCCATGGCCTCCAGATAGCCGGCCAATCGGGCCTCGGCCTCGAGGTTGCCGCCGGGGCCGGCGATATGGGCGATATCGCGTCGGCCGGTCGCAATGAGATGGCGGGTCGCCTCGGCGGCGCCGCCGTGATTGTCGACCGTGATGGCCGGCAGACCGGCGTCGTCGGTCGGGCCATTCAGGGTCAGCAGCGGCAGGTTGCCAGCCAGTCCCGCCGTCAGGTTGGACGACGCCAGGTGAGGCGACATGACGATCAGGCCGTCGACCCGGCCGCGCATCGAGCGGACCGCCGCAGCGGCGTCCTCGGCGTCGTCGTGCGAGCTGGACACGATCAGATGCAGCCCGCGCTGGCGGGCGGCGATATCGAGGCCGCGGATCAGCTCGGAGAAGAACTCGCCGAACAGATCGGGCAGTATCACGCCGACCGTGTCCGTGCGGCGGGTCGACAGGCTGCGCGCCCCGTTGTGGGGGACGTAGCGAAGGGCCTCGGCCGCCTCGAGCACGCGCTGGCGCGTCGCCGCCGTGACCGGCTCGAGCCCGTTCAGCGCCCGCGACACGGAAGCCACCGAGACGCCGGCCAGACGCGCGACGTCGCGCACTGTAGCGGGTTTCACACGCGGCGCATCGGGATGCGACGAGGTCGATCTGCGGCTCAAGATTCTCTGCTCCTCCGGGCGCGTCGCCGGGTTCGCCCCGGTCTCGCCTGCGCATCGCAAGCCGTTACATGGCTGATGTAACCGGTTTCGGCAACCATCAAGTCCGTAACTTTGGCTGCATCTTCGCCAGATGCCGGGAGGGACACAGTGGGCATGGGGGCCGCGGATCACGTCAGAAGACGTTCGCCGACGCAAGCGGGCGTCTTGACCAGAGCGATCACGAGGCGCAACCGACCGGCATGTCCGCGCCCTCCTGCCAGCTCTATCTGATCACCCCGCCGGCCCTCGCCGACCTCGACGCCTTCGCCGGCGATCTGGCCGCGGCGCTTGACGCAGGGCCGGTCGCCGCCCTGCAGATCCGCCTCAAGCCGGCCGATGACGCGACGATCCTTAGGGCGGTCGAGCGGCTGGCGCCGGCGGCCTGGTCGCGCGGCGTGGCCGTGATCCTGAACGACCGGCCCGATCTGGCGAAGCAGACAGGCTGCGACGGCGTGCACCTGGGCCGCGAGGACATGGACGTGGCCGCCGCCCGGCGCGTTCTGGGGCCGCAGATGATGATCGGCGCCACCTGCCATGACAGCCGCCACCTCGCCATGGAGGCGGCCGAGGCCGGCGCTGACTACGTCGCCTTCGGGGCCTTCTTCCCCACTGAAACCAAGGTGACGACGCACCGGCCGGAGCCGGAGATCCTGACTGTCTGGCAGGAGACCATGGAGACGCCCTGCGTCGCCATCGGCGGGATCACCCTCGAGACCGCCCCTGTGGTGATCGCCGCCGGCGCCGACTTCCTTGCGGTCTCGGCCGGCGTCTGGGCCCACCCGCAAGGGGCGGCGGATGCCGTCGCGGGATTCACCCGACTGCTCTCAACCTGAAATAGGCAGACTTCAGGGGATGTTAGGACACCTCCCCTAGACTGACGACTTCCCTGAGGTCGACGCCGTCATGTCTGTCCAGCGCGCCAGCCTGTCCGATCCGCCGCTCGTCCTGCCCGCGCCCGAGGCCTCGCCGGTGCGCGCCAGCCGCTTGCCCGAGGGCATGGAGCTGTTCTCGCGGCCGCTCATCCCGCTCGCGGTGGTGCTGACCCTGGCCTTCCTCGTGGTGCTCGGGATCAGCTTCGCCCGCTCGGCCGGCCTGGTGGCGGCGCTGTGGGGCGCCTCGGCCTTCGCCGTGGCCATCTGGCTGCGCGGCGGACGCGGCTGGGCCTTCGACCTGTCGTTCGCCGGTCTGATCGCCATTGGCATCGCCGCCGGCGAGCTGATGGCCGGCAACAGCGCCGAGCTGACGGTGATGTTCACCGCCATGCAGGTGCTGGAGATCGTCACCGCCCTGGTCCTCATCCGCCGCTTCGCCCCGACAGATCCGTTCAGCACCGTGGACGGGGCCACGCGCTTCCTGATCGCCGCGGCGGTGATCGCGCCCGTGCCCGCGGGCCTGTCAGCAGCCAGCTATCTGACGCTGATCCACGGTCACGACTTCATCTCGACCTTCCAGACCTGGTGGTTTGGCCACGCCCTCGGCTTCGCCACCCTGACCCCGTTTGCGATGTCGCTCACACAGCGCCGGATGCGGCTGCTGGCCCACCCCCTGCGCCTTGCCGAAGGGATCGGCCTGCTGGCGCTGCTGGTCGGCGTGGTCAGCTGGGTGTTCCTGCAGAGCAGCCTGCCGTTGAGCTTCGTGGTCTCGCCGTTGCTGCTGCTCGTGGCGGTGCGCCTGCGGCTGCTCGGCTCGACGCTCGGCCTCATGTTGGTCGGCCTGATCGCGATCGGCATGACCATGTATGGCTGGGGCCCCTTCACGCTTAACGACAGCTTGACCCGCAGCGAACAGGTCATGCTGGCGCAGCTGTTCGTGGTGCTTGGCTGCCTCCCGACCCTGCTGGTCAGCTCCGTGCTGGAGGAGCGCGACGCCCTTGCCGAGGCCGCCAGGATCGGCAAGCGCCGCGCCGAGCTTGCCTCGGGCGCCAAGTCGCGCCTGCTGGCCAATGTGGCGCATGAGATCAAGAGCCCGATCGGCGGCGTCATCAGCATCGCCGATCTCTGGTCCTCCGGCCAGCTGGGCCCCGTGACCCCGACCCAGACCGAAATGGCCGCCATGCTGGTCAAGACGGCGCGGCAGGTCGAGGCGCTGGCCCACGACCTGCTCGACGTGGCGCGGGCCGAGGCCGGCGCGGTCTCGGTGCAGCTGCGCCCGACCGATGCGGCCGGCCTGCTGGAGGACATGCGCCGCAGCTGGGCCGTGCGCCCGGAAACGCGGGGCCTCGTCATCGCCCTGACCCGCGACCCCGAGCCGGTGGTGGCGCTGGCCGACTCCCAGCGCCTGGCCCAGGTGCTCGACAACCTGATCTCCAACGCCGTGAAGTACGGCGCGGCCGGCGGCCGCATCCAGCTGGGCGCCATGCGCCTCGACGGCATCGTCCGGCTTGAGGTGCGCGATGACGGTCCGGGCCTCAGCACTGAAAAGCAGGCGCAGCTGTTCGAACCCTTCAACCGGCTGGGCCTCGAGCGATCGACCATCGAGGGCCACGGCATCGGCCTCGCGCTCGCCAAGCGCCTCGTCGAGCTTCAGAACGGCCGCATCGGCGTGACCTCGGGGCCCGGCCAGGGCGCCGCCTTCTGGGTCGAGCTACCCGCCGCCTGACCTCCGTTCGGGCGAGCGTGCTTGCCCCGCCCGGACGGAGCGGCGATGGTTCGGGCCATGCGACAGACCCTGACCCCGGCGCTCGCCGCCATGGCGCTCGCCGCCCTTGCAACGCCCCAGGCCGCGGCCCAGACGCCGCCGGCGTCGGGCCAGCCCCGGACCGCCGAGGAGCTGACCCGCGACCTCAACAGCGGGCCGCCCTTCCCCACTGCGCGCCCCGCCGCCCCGCCCGCGCCTGTGGAGGCTCGCCCGGCCGCCGGGCCCGATCCCCGACCCGCCGCCCCCGTGGCGGCCCAAGGCGTCGCCAACCCCGCCGCCCCGGTGGCGGCGCCGGCCGCCGCCAACCCCGCCGCCGAGGCGCTGACGCGCAGCCTCAACAGCGGACCGCCGGCCGCGGCCCTACCGGCGCGCCCCGCCCCGGAACGCGCCGCCCCGGTTCCGGAGCGCGTCCCGGAGCGCGCCCCTGACCGCGCCCCTGAAGCGTCCCCCGCGCCGGCGCCGCGCGCATCGACGCCCGAAGTGCGCGCCACGACGCCGGTCACCCCTGCGGCGCCTGGGCCTGCGGCGACCCCCGCGCCGGCGCCTGAGGCAGCGCCGGCGGCCATACCCGCGCGCCCCGCCCCTGCGCCCACGGGCCCTGCGCCGCTGGACGCCGCGGCCCGCGAACGCCTGCCCTTCACCCTGACCCTGCCCGCCGGAACCGAAATCGTCGAAACCCCCTCGGGCGAGACCTTTGACACCTGGGCCGTGCGCCGCGGCGAGACGACCCTGCTGCGGCTCTACGCCGGCCCCGCCTCGCAGTTCCCGATCTACGACGGGGAAATCCGCACCACCGGCGGGCGGTCGACCGTCGTGGTGACCGATGGCGCGGCCCGTCGAGCCATGGAGCATCTGTTCGAGCGCGACGGGGCCACGCCGCGCGAGATTCACGTGCTGGTCGGCACCCTGACCGGCGGCGACCTAGCCCTGGCGGAAGCCATCGGCCAATCCATCGACCCGCGCTGAAGGCGCTTCGCCTTGCCCTTCGGGCCCCGCTCGTCTAGACGCGGGGCCCGATTTGGCCCGGGCGATCCGCCCCGCGCCCCTCTCCATCCGAGCGTCCCATGAAGATCAACGGCAACGCCATCAAGCCCGGCATGGTCCTGCAGCACGAAGGCGGGCTGTGGGTCGTGACCAAGACCAACCACGTCAAGCCCGGCAAGGGCGGCGCCTTCGCCCAGGTGGAGGCCAAGAACCTCGAGACCGGCTCCAAGCTGAACGAGCGCTTCCGCTCGGACGACAAGGTCGAGCGCGTCACCCTGGAGCAGAAGGACTACTCCTTCCTGTTCGACAACGGTGACAGCCTGGTCTTCATGGACGACGCCAGCTACGAGCAGATCGAGCTGCAGAAGGACTGGGTCGGCGAGGACCGCATCCCCTACCTGCAGGACGGCATGAAGGTGGTCATCGAGAGCCACGAGGGCCGCCCGATCGGCCTGTCGCTGCCGGAACAGGTGGTGCTCGAGATCGCCGAGACCGAGCCGACGGTGAAGGGCCAGACCGCCTCGTCGTCCTACAAGCCGGCCACGGCCTCGAACGGCATCCGCATCATGATCCCGCCCTACATGAGCGCGGGCGAGCGGATCGTGGTCGACACCGCCACCGGCGAATACGTCCGTCGCGCTGACTAGTGAGCCGGTAGGGGTAGCTGGCAGGCGGTAGGGAACTGCCGTCTGCGCCGGTCGCCCCTACCCCTACCGCGATCCCCAACCCAAACCCCTCGGAGCCCCCAGGCCCCCCCCACCCCCCACCCCCCCGTCAATGTACATGGGGG
>CAZUXK010000013.1:31863-34950 GCA_964624025.1 uncultured Brevundimonas sp. | reverse complement strand
CGCGTTCACGACATCGGAGATCCCCATGACCGCAGCGGTGACGCTCACCGAGGCGAAGCTGTTCCTGCGCGTCGGGCATGACGCGGAGGACGGGCTGATCGCGACCCTGATCGCGGCGGCGACGGCGCGGGTGGCGGCCCTGACCGGCGGGCCGGTGGACGGCGAGGCGCCGGCCCCGGTGCGGCTGGCGGTGCTGCGCCTGACGGCGGCCGGCTTCGCCCGGGGCGAGGGCGACAATGCGGCCCGGGCCGAGGCCGAGGTGGCGGCCTGGCTGGCGCCCTACCGGCGGGTGCGGCTGTGAGCCCGCCGCGGCGGCTGGCCGAGGTGCTGGAGCCGGTGGAGGCCGAGACCCCGTATGGCGGGCGCAGCGTCAGCTATCAGCCGCTGGGCTGGACCTGGGCGGCGCTGGCCCCAAGGGCGCGGCGGGCCGGGACCGAGGCCGGGCGCGACGCCGGGATCGAGACGACCACGGCGGAGACGCGCGCCGACCCGCGGCTGCAGGTCGGCCGGCGGCTGCGTCTGGCGGACGAGGACTGGGAGATCGTCACCCTGGACGGGATCTCACCCGGGCGGGTGCGGCTGGGGCTGGAGCGGCGGCGATGAGCGGGGCGGAAAATGCGCTGGCGCGGGCGCTGGTCGCCCATCTGAAGGCCGATCCGACGCTGGCGGCGCTGGTGGGCGGGCGGGTGTGGGAGGATCTGCGGCCGGGCGCCGCCTTTCCGCAGCTGCTGCTCGGGCCGGGCGAGAGCCGGCCGGTCGCGGCGGATGGGGACCTGGTCGAGCACCGGCTGACGCTGAGCTGCGCCTCGCGCTTCCAGGGACTGGAGGAGGCGCGGGCGGTGGCCGCGGCGGTGCGCGCGCGACTGGAAGGCGCGCGGCTCGAAGGCGACGGGATGCAGACGGTCAGCCTCGCGGTGACCTTCGTCGACGCCTTCCGCGCTCGCGACGGCGCCCGGGCCTGGGCGGTGATCCGGGTGCGGGCGGTGACGGAGGGTGAGTGACGAGTGGTGAGTGACGAGTGGTGAGTGGCGAGTGGCGAGTGGCGAGGACGCCGTTGTGCCGATGGCGTCCGTGAGGCCCCGTGCGCGATCGACCAGCGTCTCGTCACTCGCCACTCGCCACTCGTCACTTGAAGCAGGGAGATGCACCGATGGCGGCGCAGAGGGGCAGGGACATCCTGCTGAAGATCGCGGACGGGGCCGGGGGCTTCGTCACGGTGGCGGGGCTGCGGGCGCGCACCCTGTCGCTGAATGCGCGTCCGGTGGACGCGACGGACTCCGACAGCGCCGGGCGCTGGCGCGAGCTGCTGGACGGGGCCGGGGCGCGCTCGGCGGCGGTGAGCGGCGAGGGGGTGTTCCGCGACGCGGCCTCGGACGCCCTGATCCGCGAGGCCTTTTTCGCCCAGGCGGCGCGGACCTGGCGGCTGGTGATCCCGGATTTCGGGACGCTGGAGGGGCCGTTCCAGGTGGCGGCGCTGGAGTACGCCGGCGAGCACCAGGGGGAGGCGACCTATGCCGTCAGTCTGGCCAGCGCCGGGGAGATCGGCTTCACCGCGCTGGGGCCGACGCCTTGAGCGGGCTGAATGGCGTCCATGGGGTCAATGGAGTCAGGGGCGAGGTGCGGGCGACGCTGGGCGGGTCCGAGCGGCGGCTGTGCCTGACCCTGGGCGCCCTGGCGGAGATCGAGAGCGGGCTGGGCGTGGCCGGGGTCGAGGCCCTGGCGGCGCGGCTGCGGGCCCTGTCGGCGGCGGACCTGAGCGTGGTGCTGGCGGCGCTGCTGCGCGGGGGCGGCGAGGGCGAGGCGGCGGACGGGCTGGCCCGGGCCCCGGTGACGCCGGCCGAGGCCGCGGCCGCGGTGGCCCGGGCCTTCGCCGCGGCGGCGGCGTGAGCGCGGCGACGCCCTGGGCGGAGCTGCTGCGGACGGCGGCGGGGCTGGGCGTGGCGCCTGAGGCCTTCTGGCGGCTGTCGCTGCGGGAATGGCGCTGGCTGACGGCGCCGCGCGGCGGGCCGGCGCTGGGCCGCGACGGGCTGAGGGCCCTGATGGAGCGATATCCGGATGACTGACGGCTTCAGGGACGACCGGCCCGACGATGTGCGGGCGCGGGCGGCGGAGGCGGCCGAGGCGCTGAAGGGGCTGGAGGCCCCGGCGGAGGCGGCGGCGCAGGCGATCGAGACGGCCTTCGGACGGGCGGGCGAGAGCCTGAGCCGGTCGCTGGCGCGGGCGGCGGCGGACGGGGAGCTGAGCCTGGCCGAGCTGGCCCGGGCGGTGCTGACGGCGCTGAACGCCGGGCTGGGCGGCGGTCGCGGCGGCGAGGGGCTGGCGGCGGCGGTGAGCGCCGCGGTCGGGGGGCTGTTCGGCGGGGCGCGGGCCGAGGGCGGGCCGGTGCGCGGCGGGGGGGCCTATCTGGTCGGCGAGCGCGGGCCGGAGGTGTTCCGGCCGGCGGGCGGCGGCCTGATCGAGCCGGTCACGCCCGGCGGGGTCAGCGTGACCCTGAACCTGACCGGCGCGTCGGGGCGGGAGCTGCTGCGCTCCGAGGCGCAGATCGCCCAGGCCCTGGCCCGGGCGACCCTGCTGGGGGCGCGGCGGCTGTAGGCCCCGGTCGCCTCACCCCGGAGGCATGATGGTGACCGTCACCGGATCATTTGTGTCCAGTCCGGCCTTCCTGCACTGCGGCTCGGTCAGATTGAAGAAGAAGACGTCCGATCCCTTGCCCCACGGCCGGATGTTGCGCGGGAAGGGCCCGGCGTCGTTGGGCAGGACCATGGCGGGGTAGGCCACGCCCTGGCGCGCCGCATGCGCCGCCCGAACGACGATATAGCGCGGCAGGCCGTCCTGCTTGCGCAACACCCGCGTGGCGAAGGTCACGGGGCCGGCCGGGGGCGCGGTCATGGTCAGCCCCCTGTGCCCTGCTAGATCCCGCCCTTGGGGTCCTCGCCGTAGCGGTTCGGGCCGCGCGTGCCCTCGACCAGACCGATCCACAGCAGGAAGCCGAGGTTGGCCAGCAGCAGCAGGCCGAGCCAGCCGAAGACGGGGGCGATCAGGGCCATGATGGCGGCCGGGTCCTCGGCCTCGAGGGCGGCGGAATTC
>CAZUXK010000013.1:0-31763 GCA_964624025.1 uncultured Brevundimonas sp. | reverse complement strand
GAGGCGCGGCTGCCGGCCCGTCTGGCGTTCGGCTCGACGGCCGGGGTGGAGCGGCGGACCGAGATCACCACCCTGGCCAGCGGCTTCGAGCGGCGTTCGACGCCCTGGGCTTTCGCGCGCCGGCGTTACCTGATCGGAGCCGGGGTGCGGTCGCTGGACGACATGGCGGAGCTGGTCGCCTTCTTCGAGGCGCGGCGCGGGCCGCTGTACGGCTTCCGGTTCCGGGACCCGCTCGACTTCAAGTCCTGCGCGCCGTCGCGATCGGTGGCGGCGACCGATCAGGCGCTGGGCGTCGGCGACGGCGCGCGCACGCGCTTCCCGCTGGTGAAGGCCTATGGCGAGGTGCTGCGGCCGATCGCCAAGCCGGTGGCGGGGTCCGTGCGGGTGGCGGTAGGCGGGGTCGAGCTGGCCGCGTCCGCCTTCGCGGTCGACGCGACGACCGGCGAGGTGACGCTGGCCACGGCGCCGGGGCCCGGCGCGCAGGTGACCGCCGGGTTCGCCTTCGACACGCCGGTGCGGTTCGAGAGCGACCGGCTGGAGGTGACGCTCGAGGGGTTCGCCGTCGGGCGGCTGGTGGCCGTGCCCTTGATCGAGGTGAGGCTCTGACATGCGCGCCGTTCCCGAGGCGCTGGCGGCCCGCATCGAGAGCGGGGCGGCGACCCTGTGCCATGTGTGGCTGGTGCGGCGGGCGGACGGGGGGCGGCTGGGCTTCACCGACCACGACCGCGACCTGACGGTGGAGGGGGTGGTCTGCACGGCGGCGTCCGGCTGGACCGCCGGGGCGGCGGAAGCGGGTCTCGGCCCGGCGCCGGGCGATGCGGTGGCGGCCGGGGTGCTGGACGATGCGCGGCTGGCGGCGGCGGACGTGGAAGCCGGGCTGTACGACGCCGCAGAGGTGGAGCTGTGGCGGGTCGACTGGACCGCGCCGGCGCTGCGGGTGCGGCTGTGGCGCGGGCGGATGGGTCGGGTGCGGCGCGAGGGCGACCGCTTCGTGGCCGATCTGGAAGGGCCGCTGGCGGCGCTGGAGCGGACCATTGGCCGGACCTTCGCCCGCACCTGCGACGCGACCCTGGGCGACGCCCGCTGCGGGGTCGATCTGGCGAGCGCGCCGCAGCCGGTCTGCGACCGACGCTGGACGACGTGTACAGCCGTGTTCGGCAACGGGGTGAACTTCCGCGGCTTCCCCGACATCCCCGGCGACGATTGGCTGAGCGCCACGCCGCGCGAGGGCGTGCGCCACGACGGCGGGAGCCGGCGGTGAGCCGACGGGCGCGGGCGCTGGCGGCGGCGCAGGGCTGGCTGGGCACGCCGTACCGGCATCAGGCCAGCCTGCGCGGCGAGGGGGCGGACTGCCTCGGCCTGGTGCGCGGGGTGTGGCGTGAGGTGATCGGGCCGGAACCGCAGGATCCCGGGCCCTACAGCGCCGACTGGGCGGAGCGGTCGGGCGAGGAACGGCTGCTGAGGGCGGCGCAGCGCTGGCTGGTCCCGCTGGAGGTCGCCGCGGCGCGGCCGGGCGATGTGTTGCTGTTCCGCATGGCTCCGGACGCGCCGGTCAAGCACTGCGCCATCCTCAGCGCCTGTGACGGGGCCGAGGCCCGGATGATCCACGCCTACTGGGGGCGGGCGGTGGTGGAGAGCTGGATCGGCCCGTGGTGGCGGCGGCGTCTGGCGGCCGCCTTCACCTGGCCCGGCGACGGCGAGGGAGGCTGAGATGGCGCAGGTGGTGCTGGGCTCGGTCGGGGCGACGCTGGGCGGGCCGGTCGGGCGGCTGGTCGGGGCCGCGGCCGGCCGCATGCTGGACGACGCGGTGGTCGGGGCCCTGACCCCGGCGCGGGAGGGGCCGCGCATCGACGGGCTGCGGCTGACCTCGGCGGCGGAGGGGGCGGGTCTGCCGTTCGCGATCGGCCGCCACCGGGTGGCCGGGCAGGTGATCTGGGCGGCGCAGTTCCGCGAGCGCCGGCTGGAGCGCGGCGGCGGCAAGGGCGGGCCGGCGCAGCGCGACTACGCCTATTCGCTGAGCTTCGCCGTGGCCCTGTGCGAAGGGCCGATCGACGGGGTCGGCCGGATCTGGGCTGACAACCAGCCGATGGATCTGACGGGGGTGAGCTGGCGACTGCATCGCGGCGACGAGGGGCAGGGACCGGACCCGCTGATCGCGGCGGTGGAGGGGGCGGCGCCGGCCTATCGCGGCGTGGCCTATCTGGTGTTCGAGGATCTGCCGCTGGCGCTCTGGGGCAACCGCCCGCCGATGATCAGCGCCGAGGTGTTCCGGCGGCCGGCGGGCGACGGGGCGGATCTCGAGGGGCGGATCAGCGGCGTCTGCCTGATTCCCGGGGCCGGCGAGTTCACCCTGGCCACGACGGCGGTGCTGCGGCGCACGGGCCTGACCACCGTCGCGGCCGAGAATGTCCACGCCGCGGACGGGCGGCCGGACCTGATCGTCTCGCTGGACCAGCTGGAGGCGCAGTGTGCGAACCTGCGGCGAGTCAATCTGGTGATCGGCTGGTTCGGCGACAGTCTTGAAGCCGGGGCCTGCCGCATCCGGCCCGGAGTGGAGCGGCGCGACAAGGCGACCGAGCCGCTGGACTGGAGCGTGGCGGGCGAGACGCGGGCGACGGCCCATGTCGTCTCGCAGGTCGCGGGACGTCCCGCCTATGGCGGTACGCCGTCGGACGAGACGGTGCGGAAGGCGGTGGCCGAGCTGAAGCGGCGCGGCCGGGAGGTGGTGCTCTATCCCTTCCTGTTCATGGACAGCGACGGCTATCCGTGGCGCGGGCGGATCACGGCGGCCGATCCGGCCACGGCGGCGGCGGACGTCGCCGCCTTCTTCGACGGGCCGGAGGGGTTCGACCGCTTCATCCTGCACCATGCGGCGCTGGCGGCGGAGACGGGGGCGGACGGTCTGCTGATCGGCTCGGAGATGCGTGGCCTGACCACCAGCCGGGCGAGCGACGGCAGCTATCCGGCCGTGGCGCGGCTGCGGGCGCTGGCGGCGGCGGCGCGGGCGGTGATCGGGCCGGGGCCGGCGTTGTCCTATGCGGCGGACTGGTCCGAGTACTTCGGCCATCAGACGGCCGACGGCGACCGGGTGTTTCATCTCGACCCGCTGTGGGCCGATCCGGCGCTCGATCATGTGGCCATCGACTGGTACCCGCCGATGGGCGACTGGCGCGACGGCGACGATCACCTCGACGTCCAGGCCGGCTATCGCGGTCCGGACGATCCGGCCTATCTGGCGGCGCAGGTCGCCGGCGGCGAGGGCTTCGACTGGTACTATGCCGGTGACGCCGCCCGCGCAGCGCAGGTCCGTACGCCGATCGTCGACCCGGGCTGGGGCGAGGCCTGGGTGTTCCGGCCCAAGGACCTCGCCGGCTGGTGGGGCAACCCGCACCATGACCGGGTCGGCGGGGCGCGCAGCCCGGCCCCGACCGCCTGGGTCCCGGGGATGAAGCCGATCCGGCTGACCGAGATCGGCTGCGCCGCCATCGATCGCGGCGGCAACGCCCCGAACCTGTTCCAGGACCCGAAGAGCCGCGAGAGCGCGGCCCCGCCCTTCTCGCGCGGCGGCCGCGATGACCGGATGCAGCGGCGGCTGCTGGGCGCGCTTTACGACGCGCTGGCGGATCCGGCGCGCAACCCCGTGTCGCCGGTCTATGGCGGGCCGATGCTCGCGGGCGCCGAGGTGTGGTGCTGGGATGCACGGCCGTATCCGGCCTTCCCGGCCCTGACGGAGGTGTGGGCCGACGCGCCCCAGTGGCGGACCGGGCACTGGCTCAACGGTCGGCTGACCGGGGAGGTGGCCGACCTGATCCGCGCCGTGCTGCGGCGTGGCGGTGTGCCCGACGCGGCGATGACGGTCGAGGCGGTGGCGGAGGGGCCGACGGGGCTGGCGACTGTGCGGCCGACCCGGGTGAGGGAAGCGCTGGCGCCCCTGCTGACGGCGGTCGACGGGCGGCTGGCGGAGCGCGACGGCAAGATCGCCGTGCTCGCGGCCGACCGGGCGGAGGCGCCGCTGGCGCTCGACGCGGACGATCTGGCCCTGCCGGCGAGCGGGGTGGCCGCGGAGGCGGTGCGGGAGCCGGGCGCGCCGGCGGCCTCGGTGCAGGTGCGCTACGTCGACGACGGGGACGCCTACCAGACCGGTGCGGCCCTGGCGGTCGCCGCGGCGGATGGGCCGCGAGTCCTGGTGGACATGGCGGTGAGCTGCGCCCGACCGGTGGCGGCGGCCGCGGCGGTCCGCACCCTCGCCGCTGCTGCGGCCCGCGAGACCCTGACGGTGTCGCCCGGCCCTCTGGCCCGGCTGCGGCTGGAGCCGGGGGACGCCGTCCAGCGGCCGGACGGCGGCCTGTGGCGGGTGGTTGGGCTGGCGGATCGGGACGACGGTCCGCAGGCGCAGCTTGAGCCGCTGGGCGCGCCGGTGTCGCCGGAGCCACCGCCGCCGCCCGCCGGCGATCCGCCGCCGGCGACGCCGGACGGAGCGCGGCCGTTCCTGGCGATCCTCGACCTGCCGCCGTTGCCGGGGAGCGAGACGGACGCCCGGCCGCTGGCGGCCGTGGCGCGGAGCCCCTGGCGGCCGATGGCGGTGTGGGCCGGGGCGGATGGTGAGAGCCTGACCCTGCGCGGCCGGGCGGAGACGCCGGCGACCGTCGGCAGACTGACTGCGCCGCTGGCGCCGGGGCCGACCGGGCGCTGGCAGGAGACCGGCACCCTCGAGGTCGAGATCGAGGGCGCGGCGCAGGAGAGTCGCACCGCCGGACAGGTGCTGGCGGGCGGGGGGCTGCTGGCCGTGGCGGTCGGCGACGACTGGGAGCTGCTGCAGTACCGGCAGGCGGAGCTTGGGGGCGGCGGGCGCTGGCGGCTGTCAGGGCTGTTGCGCGGGCAGCGGGGGACCGAGGCGGCGGCGCGGCGCGGGGCGCCGGCGGGGGCGCTGGTGGTCGCACCGGAGACCTGTAGCCGGGTCGGGGTGAGCCTCGACGAGCGCGGCCTTGGGCGGGTCTGGCGCGCGGGCCCGGACGGGGCCGCGCCGGGGCCGGCCGCAGCGCAGGTCGGGGCGGTCTGGCGCGGCGTGCAGGCCCGGCCGTGGAGTCCGGCGCACCTGCGGGTCACGTCGATGGTCGAGGGGCTGGACATCCGCTGGACCCCGCGCGTGCGGATCGGCGGTGACGGCTGGGACCGCGAGCCCGACGACGTCGACGGCCCGGAGCGGTTCGCGGTGCAGGTGCTGGCCGGCGGGACCGCGGTGCGCCGGTTCGAGACGGCGGCCCGGCAGGCGCTCTATCCGGCGGCCGATCTGGCGGCGGACCGGGCCGCGCACGGGGGCCTGACGCTGGCGGTGGCCCGGCAGGGTCCCGGCTACGGCTGGGGAGATCCGGCCCTCCTCGACATCTAGAGGTTTGCGAACGCCGCCGAAGCCCCTAACTGGACGCCGTTGAAACACTGGTGCAGGTGGCGTCCCCGTGGCGGGTGATCCCTACAAGGAACTGGGCGTGGCGCGCTCCGCGAGCGCGGGCGAGATCAAGAGCGCCTTCCGCAAGCTGGCCAAGCAGCTGCACCCGGACCAGAACCGGGACAATCCGGCGGCGGCCGAGCGGTTCAAGCGGGTCACGGCGGCCTTTGACATCCTTGGCGACGAGGAGAAGCGGCGGAAGTTCGACCGGGGCGAGATCGACGCGGACGGGCGCGAGCAGTTCCGCGGCTTCGGCGGCGGCGGCACTTCGGGCGGCGGCTATGGGCCCGGGCCGGGCGGCGGTCGCGCCGGGTTCGAGAACCTCGACCTCGACGAGCTGTTCGGCATGTTCGGCGGCGGGGCCGGGGCGCGCGGGGCCGGGCGCGGGTTCGGCGCGGCGCGGGGGCCGGATGTGCGCGCGACGCTGGAGATCTCGCTGGAGGACGCCATCGCCGGCGCGACCCGGCGCATCCAGTTCACCGACGGCCGCACCCTCGATGTGGCGATCCCGCGCGGCGCCGGTGACGGCCAGGTGATCCGGTTGCGCGGCCAGGGCGCGGCCGGGCGCGGCGGCGGCGAGGCGGGCGACGCCCTGATCGAGCTGAAGCTGCAGCCGCATCCGCTCTACCGGGTCGAGGGCGCTGACCTGACCATGGAGCTGATGGTGTCCGTTCCCGACGCCGTACTGGGCGGGAAGGCCCCGGTGCGGACCCCGGACGGGACGGTCAACCTGACCATCCCGAAGGGCAGCAACACCGGCCAGGTGCTGCGCCTGAAAGGGCGGGGCGGCTTCGCCAACGGCCAGCGCGGCGACCTGAAGGTGAGGCTGCTCGTCGCCTTGCCGGAATCGCCGGACGAGGCTTTGCTGAAGTTCTCCGAAGAGTGGCGCGCGAAGCGTCCCTATCAGCCGGGACGCTGACCGCCATGCCGACCCCGTCGACCGTCAAGCCGAAGCGCCCGTGGTTCTCGTCCGGGCCGACCGCCAAGCGGCCCGGCTGGACTCTGGCGGGCCTGCCGCAGGACCTGCTGGGCCGCGGCATCCGCGCGCCCGAGGTGGTGGCCCGCTTCGCCTACGGCCTGGAACTGACGCGCAAGGTGCTGTCCCCGCCGGATGACTATGTGCTGGCCTACATCCCCGGGTCGGACACCGGGGCGATGGAGTCGGCCATGTGGAGCCTGCTCGGCTCGCGGCCGGTGCAGCTGCTGGCGTTCGAGAACTTCGGCAAGACCTGGGCGGTGGATGCGCGCGACCACCTCAGGCTGGACCCGGAGGTGCTGACGGCGCCGTGGGGGCGCTGGCCCGACACCTCGACGGTGGATCCGGCCAAGGACCTCGTCTTCCCCTGGAACGGCACGACCTCGGGCGTGCGGGCCCCGAACGCGGACTTCATCGCCGACGACCGGACCGGGCTGGTGATCTGCGACGCGACCTCGGCGGCCTTCGCCATGCCCCTGCCCTGGCCGAAGCTGGATGTGACCACCTTCTCCTTCCAGAAGGCGCTGGGCGGCGAGGCCGGCATCGGCGTGGCGGTGCTGTCGCCGCGGGCAGTGCAGCGGCTGGACGAGGTCGAGGCGCATTTCCCGGTGCCCAAGCTGCTGCGCCTGACCGAGGGCGGGCGCTTCAACCGGGCGCTGGCGACCGGGACCATGATCAACACCTTCTCGGTGCTGACGCTGGAGGACTGGATCGACGCCCTGGAGTGGGCCGACCGGGTCGGCGGGCTGGACGAGCTGATCCGCCGCACCGACGCCAGCTTCGCGGCGCTGGCCGAGTGGGTGGCGCGGACCGACTGGATCGACTTCCTCGCCGAGGACCCCGCCACCCGCTCGACCACCTCGGTCTGCCTGAAGATCGTCGACCCGCGTGTCACGGCGCTGGAAGACGCGGGGCGTCAGGCCTTCGTCTGGCGTATGAAGGCGCTTCTGGAGGACGCCGGCGCCGCCTATGACGTCGAGAGCCACCGCAACGCCCCGGCGGGTCTGCGCCTGTGGTGTGGCTGCACGGTCGAGGCGGAGGACGTGGCGGCGGCCACGCCCTGGCTGGATTGGGCCTTCGCCACGGCGGTCGCCGAACTCTGAGCAGAAATCGGCCGGACCGGGACGACATTCGCGCCGGGCAGGTCTATAGCGACGCCGCGCATTCCGTGGAGAGTGGGACTTGGCGAACGTCGCGGTGGTCGGCGCCCAGTGGGGCGACGAGGGCAAGGGCAAGATCGTCGACTGGCTGTCGAACCGGGCGGATGTGGTCGTCCGCTTCCAGGGCGGCCACAACGCCGGCCATACGCTGGTCGTGGGCGACAAGGTCTACAAGCTGAGCCTGCTGCCGTCGGGCGTGGTGCAGGGCAAGCCGTCGGTGATCGGCAACGGGGTCGTGGTCGATCCCTGGGCCCTGCTGGACGAGATCGCCCGCATCGAGGCGCAGGGCGTGGCGATCACCCCGGACATCCTGAAGCTGGCGGACAACGCCTGTCTGATCCTGCCGCTGCACCGTGATCTGGACGGGGCGCGCGAGGCCCAGGCCGGCGCCGGCAAGATCGGCACCACCGGCCGCGGCATCGGGCCGGCCTATGAGGACAAGGCGGGCCGCCGGGCGATCCGGGTCGGCGACCTGGCCGACCCCGAGGCGCTGGACGCCAAGATCGAGCGGCTGCTGGCCCACCACGGCGCCCTGCGCAAGGGGCTGGACCTGCCGGAGATCGATCCGGCGGCGCTGAAGGCCGAGCTGCTGGCGGTGGCTCCCGGCGTGCTGAAGTTCACCGGCGAGCCGGTGTGGCGTCAGCTGGACCGGGCCTATCGCGAGGGCAAGCGCATCCTGTTCGAGGGGGCCCAGGGCACGCTGCTGGATGTGGACCACGGCACCTATCCGTTCGTGACCAGCTCCAACACCGTCGCCGGCCAGGCCGCGGCGGGCTCGGGCCTCGGGCCGCGCGCGGTCGGTTATGTGCTGGGTATCGTCAAGGCCTACACCACGCGGGTCGGCGGCGGGCCCTTCCCGACCGAACTGACCGATGCCGATGGCCAGCGGCTGGGCGAGCGGGGCCGGGAGTTCGGCACGGTGACCGGCCGGGCGCGGCGCTGCGGCTGGTTTGACGCCGTGCTGGTGCGCCAGTCGATCGCCGTCAACGGCATCCACGGCGTGGCCCTGACCAAGCTGGACGTGCTGGACGGATTCGAGACCTTGAAGATCTGCGTCGGCTACCAGGTCGGCGACCGGATGCTGGACTATCTGCCGGCCGGCATGCGCGACCAGGCCGCGGCGCAGCCGGTCTACGAGACCCTCGAGGGCTGGTCCGAGAGCACCCAGGGCGCGCGGTCCTGGAAGGACCTGCCGGCCAACGCCATCAAGTATGTGCGCCGGATCGAGGAGCTGATCCAGGCGCCGGTCGCGCTGCTGTCGACCAGCCCCGAGCGCGAGGACACCATCCTGATGCAGGACCCCTTCGCGGGGTGATTGCAGACCTGTGGTATCTCGCGCGCCGGAAAGGTGCGCTTAACCCCGTCCGTGCAATATGGCGCCGCTTCGGGGCTGAGAGGTGCAGGGTTGGTATTCGCGAAGGATCCCAAGAACGCGGCGAAGATAGCGCCCATCGTGCGACGGGCGCTGATCGTGGACCCGAATGTGGCGTCGGCCAAGCTGATCGCCGACCTGCTCAAGGGCATCGGCGCGCGCGAGGTCGTGCTTGAGCCTGATGAAAAGATGGCGCTGGAGATCTGCCGCGACCTCGAGCCGGGCGTGATCTTCGTCGAGCATGCCGGACCGCGCCTGAGCGGCGAGTCCTTCACCCGCCGGCTGCGGCGGTCGCACCTGGGATGTCGCCAGGTCCCGATCATCATGGTCACTGCCGAGGCGACCGCCAGCGCCATCAAGGGCGCGCGCGACTGCGGCGTGCACGAGTTTGTCCGCAAGCCCTTCACCGCCGGCGATGTGCTGAAGCGGATCGAGGCGGTGGCGACCCGCCAGCGGGACTGGATCGAGGCGGTGGGCTACGTCGGACCTGACCGGCGTCGCTTCAACTCCGGGGATTACAGCGGCGCGCGCAAGCGCAAGAGCGACGTGGCCGGCGCGGCTGCGCCCGCGACGGCCAAGGACCAGGCCATGCGCATCCTCGCCTCGGCGCTGAACCAGTTCGACAGCGATCCGGCCCAGGCGTTGCGGTCGATCCGCGAGCAGGCCAGCGCCCTGAAGCAGCTGGCGATCAAGGCGGCGGATGCGCGGCTGGCGGTCACCGTGGCGGCGCTGGAGACGACCCTGGCCGGGCCGACGCCGACCAAGGCCATGCTGACCGGGCCCGTCGGGCGCGTGCTGGAGCTTGCCGCGCCGGACACCTTCGCCAAGGCGGGCTGAGCCCGCCAGTCAGGCGCCAAGGCGGGCTGAGCCCGCCAGTCAGGCGTCGACGAGGTTTCGCTCGAGCGCGGCGGCGCGCATCGCCTTCTGCAGCTTCTCGAAGGCCCGCACCTCGATCTGGCGCACGCGCTCGCGGCTGACGCCATAGTGGCCGGCCAGTTCCTCGAGGGTCACCGGATCGTCCTTGAGACGGCGCTCGGTGAGAATGTGCTTCTCACGCGGGCTCAGCTCTTCCATGGCCTCCTGCAGCAGGCCCATGCGGATGTCGCGCTCCTCGCTCTCGGCGAGATGGGTTTCCTGCGAGACGGCGGTATCGTCGGCCAGCCAGTCCTGCCACTCGCTCTCGCCGTCGGCGCGCAGCGGCGCGTTGAGCGAGGCGTCGCCGGACAGGCGGCGGTTCATGTCGATCACGTCCTGCTCGGTCACGCCCAGCTTGGTGGCGATGGCCTCGACATGCTCGGGCCGGAGGTCGCCTTCCTCGAAGGCGGAGATCTGGCTCTTGGCCTTGCGCAGGTTGAAGAACAGCTTCTTCTGCGCCGCGGTGGTGCCCATCTTCACGAGCGACCAGCTGCGCAGGATGTATTCCTGGATCGAGGCGCGGATCCACCACATGGCGTAGGTGGCGAGGCGGAAGCCCTTGTCCGGGTCGAACTTCTTGACGGCCTGCATCAGGCCGACGTTGCCCTCGGAGATGACCTCGCCGATCGGCAGGCCATAGCCGCGGTAGCCCATGGCGATCTTGGCCACGAGGCGCAGGTGCGAGGTGACGAGCTTGTGGGCCGCTTCGGGGTCCTGGTGTTCCGACCAGCGTTTGGCGAGCATGAACTCCTCGTCCTTGCTCAGCATGGGGAACTTCCGGATTTCCGAAAGGTAGCGCGACAGTCCCTGTTCCGGCGACATGATCGCGAGCGCGTTGTTGGCCATGTGGTCCCTCCGACCTGTTTCAGCGAGCAGGCGTTCCGGCCGGCCACCTCTGTGCACCTGGCCCTCGCCCCTCAATCGGCAAGATGGCGATCGGTTGCCCCGAGCGAAAGGGGCCGATCGTCACGGGATCAACGCCTGGGGCGTGAATTCCGCGTCAGGTTCCTAGCGGATAGTGCGTCTTTTTACAAGACTGACGCCGGGAGATCCTCAGATCCCGAGAATGCCGCGGTAGGTCGGGTGGACGACGTCGGCGTGCTCCGGATGCTTCTGCAGCCAGCCGGACAGGTAGGGGCAGACCGGCAGCAGGACGAGCCCCCGGGCCCGGGCGTCGGCGACCACTGCGGCGGCCAGACGGCTTGCCAGCCCGCGGCCCTCCAGCGCTTCCGGCACCAGGGTCTCGGTGATCATCAGCTGGGGCGCGTTCAGGTTGTAGGTCATGACGGCCACCCCGCCGTCGACGGCCAGCTCATAGCGGCGAGCCTCCGGATTGTCGCGCACCTCGCCGTCCATGGCGCTCTCCTGTGTCTGCCGGGAGGAGGCTACAGGGCCGCGAGGGCGGCGGCGAGCGCCTGGATCGCCGCGGGCGGCGCGGACTCGAAGCGCAGGGCTTCGCCGGTCACCGGGTGGACGAAGCCCAGCACGGCGGCGTGCAGGGCCTGGCCGGTCAGGCCGGCGGCCGCCACGGCGTCGCGCACCGCCGGACTCACGCCGCCGGCGCCGTAGACCGGGTCGCCGAGCAGGGGCGCGCCGCGGTGGGCCATGTGCACGCGGATCTGGTGGGTGCGGCCGGTGTGCAGGGTGCAGCGCACCTCGGCGGCCAGCGGTCGGGCGTCGGGGCCGAAGGTTCGCAGGGTGGCGTAGTCGGTGATCGCCTCGCGTCCGCCCGTGCGCAGGACGGCCATCTTCTTGCGGTCCGAGGTCGAGCGGCCCAGGCGCGTCTCGATCCGCCCGGCGCGCGGGTCGGGCGCGCCCCGCGTCAGGGCGATGTAGCTGCGCGCGATGTCATGCCGTGCGAACAGGGCCGACAGGCCGGCGTGGGCGGCGTCGGACTTGGCCGCCACCATCACCCCGGAGGTGTCCTTGTCGAGGCGGTGAACGATGCCGGGGCGGGCCACGCCGCCTATGCCGGAGAGCTGGCCGGCGCAGTGGTGCAGCAGGGCGTTGACAAGGGTGCCGCGCGCATGGCCCGGCGACGGGTGAGCCGGCATGCCGGCCGGCTTGTCGATCACGATCAGATCGGCGTCCTCGTAAAGGACGGTCAGCGGCAGGGCCTCGGGCTCAGGCTCGGCCGGCTCGGGCGGCGGCACCGCGACGCGATAGAGTCCCGACCGCGCTGCGGCGGCGCCCTGACGCACAGGCGCGCCGTCGCAGCTCACCGCCCCGGCCGCAATCAGCGCCTGCAACCGCGCCCGCGACAACTCCGGCAGGGCCGTGGCCAGGGCGCGATCCAGACGACCCTCGTGCCCGCTCAGCCGCGTCTCGAGCAGGGCTCCGTCGATCTCCGTGTCCAGATCATCTGTCTCGAAAGCGTCGGTCAATCGTTCATCCGGCGGTCGCGACCTTGTCGCGGTCGAGACACGGGCAAAGCTTAACGGCGATCACAAGTCCCTGCGGATGGGACCGGGGAGCTTTATCATGACCGTTGCGCGCACCAAGTCCTGGCTGCTGGCCACCGCCGGCGCCGCCGCCTGCCTCTCGACTCCGACCCTCGCCCAGCAGGCTGAGCCGGGCGTGACCACCGTCGATGAGATCATCGTCACCCTGCAGAAGCGGGAGCAGTCGATCATCGAGGTGCCGACGGCCCTGACGGCCTACTCCGGCGAGTTCCTGCGCGAGATCGGGGTCCAGGACTTCAACACGCTTGGCCTGTTCACCCCCGGCTTCGACGTGCAGGACCAGTCGCCCAACAACCCCGGCTTCGTGATGCGCGGCATCACCTCGGACTCGGGCGAGGCTTACATCGAGCCCCGCGTGTCGGTGTTCCAGGACGGGGTGTCGATCTCCAAGGCGCGCGGCTCCTATGTCGAACTCTTCGACATCGAGCGCGTCGAGATCGCCAAGGGCCCCCAGTCGACCCTGTTCGGCCGTGGCGCCCTGATCGGGGCCGTCAACATCATCCAGAACAAGGCGTCGCTGGCCGGTTTCGAGGCCGAGCTTTCCGGTCAGGCCGGCTCGCTCGGCCTGCTGCAGTTCGGTTCGGTGCTGAATGCGCCCCTGTCCGACAGCTTCGCGGCGCGCCTGTCGTTCCGTCACCGCCAGCGTGACGGCTCGGTCGAGAACGCCCTCGGCGGCGAGGATTTCAACGGCGTCGACACCTCGGCCGCGCGCCTGTCGCTGCTGTGGCAGCCGGCGGACTCGTTCCGCGCCGACCTGATCCTCAACTACCAGCGTGACGGTTCGACCGGCACCTCGTTCAAGGCGCGCAGCTTCCTGCCGACCGACCCGGCCACCGGGGCGGTTCTGGGGAGCTCCGACCCGTGGGAGCCGGCCGCCCTGCGCGCCGGGCAGAACTTCGTCGACGGTTCGCGTCTCGGCCTCGAGCGCGAGGTCTCTGGCGCCACGGCGATCCTGCGCTGGGACCTGAGCGACTCGGTCAGCCTGACCTCGATCACCGCCGCCCGCACCTTCGACTCGGTCGAGGTGTTCGATCCGGACGGGATCAGCCTGCCGATCCTGACCATCTCGGAGGACGCGACCGGCGACCAGTTCAGCCAGGAGCTGCGCCTGAACTATGACGCGGGCGGCCGCTTCCGCGCCTTCGTGGGCGCCGGCTACTTCGAGGAGGACGGCTCCCAGCGCCTGCCGCTGCAGTGGGACGAGCGCGCCACCCTCGCCCTGCTGACCGGCCAGCTGAACGGCGGGGCCGCCGGCACCGGCTTCGCCGCCAACCGCCCCGCGCCGCTGGCCCTGTTCGGCAACACGGCCTTCACCGGCGCCCTGCTCCAGGGCCTGGTCGCGGCCTCGTCGGGCAACACCATTCTGCTGCCGGCGGCCCAGGCCCAGGCCATCGCCGCCAACCTGCGCCCCGACTACACCGAGATCGTCACCAACTCGGCCGATCTGCAGTCGTTCGACGTCTTCGCGGATGTCAGCTACGATCTGACGGACCGGCTGGAAGTGGGCGCCGGCGTGCGCTTCACCTCGGACGAGAAGACCTCGGGTATCGCCTCGGCGGTGACCGGCGGCCAGCGCAGCGTGCTGGGCTCGGTCCTTGCGGCGGCCTCGATCCGCAGCGCCAGCCTGCTGGGCGCCCTCGCTGCCCCGAACGCGGGCCTGATCCCGTTCGGCGCCACCTATCCGGTGCCGACCTTCGGCCTGTTCATCCAGCCGACCACCGGCGGCGCGGTGCAGGAACAGTCGCTGGAGGATGACGGCTTCACCTGGCGTCTGACCGCCCGCTACGAGATCGACCCCAACACCA
Organism: uncultured Brevundimonas sp.; assembly: GCA_964624025.1. Lineage (GTDB taxonomy): Bacteria > Pseudomonadota > Alphaproteobacteria > Caulobacterales > Caulobacteraceae > Brevundimonas. The sequence continues at coordinate 17,627 of CAZUXK010000013.1, read as the reverse complement.
GCGTCTACGCCAACTATGCCCGCGGCCGCCGGCCGGCGGTGCTGTCGCCGAGCGTCCCGTCGGCTCCGCCGCTGGCGGCGCCGACCGGCGGCCAGGCCAGCTTCCGCGTGGTCGATGAGGAGACCGTCGACAGCTTCGAGGTCGGCTACAAGGCCGCCAACCTGCTGGACGGCGCGCTGCGGTTCGAGACGGCTGCCTTCTACTACGGCTACGAGAACTTCCAGACCCAGATCCAGCAGGGCGCGGTCTTCATCACCACCAACGCCGGCGAGGCGACCTCCTATGGCGTCGAGCTGCAGACCGTCTGGACCCCGGCGGACATGCTCGATGTGTTCGCCACCTATGCCTACAACCGCTCGCGCTTCGACGTGGGCCGGTTCGACGGCAACCGCTTCCGCCTGTCGCCCGATCACCAGGCTTCCGTTGGCGCCACGGCGCGGTTCGCGCTTGCCGGCGGCGAGCTGCGGGTGACCCCGACGTACACCTGGCAGTCGGAGGTTTTCTTCGACGACAACAACGACATCCCGGCCCTGCAGGGCGGGCTGGTGCCGGACCGGGTGCAGGACGAGGTGCAGGACGGCTATGGCCTGCTCAACCTGCGGGTGGCCTTCACCCCGGCGGACGCCAACTGGTCGCTGGAGGCGTTCGGCGACAACCTGCTGGACGAGGAGTACTTCAAGGACGCCGGCAACACCGGGGATGCGCTGGGGCTGGCGACCTTCATCGCCGGGGCGCCGACGACCTGGGGCGTGGGCCTGACCCTGCGCTACTGATGACCGGGGCGGGGCCGTCCACGGGGCGGCCCCGCCCGCTACGCCTGCCTTCGGGAGTTCGCCCATGACCGTCGATCGTCGCCGCCTGCTCGGCCTCTTCGGCGTCAGCGCCGCCGCCGGCTGCGCCACGACGCCCGAGCCGCCGCGCAGCCCGCTGGCGGACGACGCCATCGCGCTCGACGGGGTGAGGTTCCGGCACGGGGTGGCCTCGGGCGATCCCGACGCGACCTCCGTCCTGCTGTGGACCCGGATCAGCGCGACGCGCGATGTGCAGCGGCTGCGTTGGCAGGTGGCCGAGGATGCGGCCTTCGCCCGCATCGTCGCCGAGGGCGTGACCGAGACCGGCCGGGTGCGCGACCACACCGTCAAGGTTGTAGCTGAGGGCCTGCAGCCGGGGACGGACTACTGGTACCGCTTCATCGCCGCCGACGGCACCGGCTCCCCGGTTGGGCGCACCCGCACCCTGCCGGAGGCGAGCTCGACCGAGGCGGTGGTGCTGGCGGTCTGCTCCTGCTCGCTGCACCCCAACGGCCTGTTCAACGCCTATGACGCCATCGCGCGTCAGGACGTGCTGCACGCGGTCGTGCACCTCGGCGACTACATCTATGAGTACGGCGCGGCGCCGACCGACTATGGGATGGTCAACGGCCAGCGGCTGAACCGCATCCCCGAGCCCCCGCACGAGATCGTCAGCCTGGCCGACTACCGGACCCGGCACGCCCAGTACAAGGCCGACCCCGATCTGCAGGCGGCCCACGCCCGGGCGCCGTGGATCGTGGTCTATGACGACCACGAGACCACCAATGACAGCTTCGACGTCGGGGCCGAGAACCACCAGCCGGACGAGGGCGACTGGGCGACGCGCAAGGCCGTGGCGCTGAAGGCGTACTTCGAGTGGATGCCGATCCGCGAGCCGCGCGCCGACGGGGCGCTGGAGGCCGCGACCTACCGCAGCTTCCGCTTCGGCCGCTCGGCGTCGCTGCACATGCTTGAGACGCGGCTGATGGCCCGCACGAAGCAGCTGGATTACGCCACGGACTTCTACACAGCGGGCCCCGACGGCCAGCCGGTGGCGGACCGGGCGGGCTTCATGGCGAAGCTGAACGCGCCGGATCGCCGTCTGCTCGGCGATGACCAGCTGGCCTGGCTGGAGCGCGACCTGGCCGCCGCGGCCCGCGACGGGGCGGCCTGGCAGGTGATCGGCAACCAGGTGATCATGGCGCGGGTCACGGCGCCGGACTTCGGGGCCCTGATCCCGGAGGCGACGCTGAATGCCGTGCTGGCCAGCCTTCCCGAAGAGCGACAGCAGAGCATCCGCAGCCTGATCAGCCTGTTCGGCGAGGATGTGCCGCTGAATCTCGACGCCTGGGACGGCTATCCGGCCGAGCGCGAGCGCCTCTACGCCGCCCTGCGCCGGGCCCGGGCGCGCCCGGTGGTGCTGGCCGGCGACAGCCACACCTTCTGGGTCAACCGGTTGGCGGACGCCGCCGGCGCCGATGTGGGCGTCGAGTTCGGGACGACCGCCATCACCAGCCCCAGCCCGGCGGACTCGCTGGGCCTGCCGCCGGCCTTCGCCAACCAGGCGGTCAATGACGCCAACCCCGAGGTGGCCTTCATCGACTTCCAGCCGCGCGGCTTCGTGCGTCTGACCCTGACGCCGGAGCGGGCGCGCGGCGAGTTGATGACGGTCTCGACGATCCTCGAGAAGCCCTATCGCCTCGCCGTTCTCAAGGCGTGGGAGGTCGAGGCCGTGGCCCCGGGCGTGACCGGGCCTCTGCGCGAGGCCTGAGCCGCGCTCAGCGCTCGCGCACGCGCAGGGAGGCCAGGGCGGCGAGGGTGAAGGCCCCGGCGCCGATCAGCAGGGCGTAGATGGCCTGGCCGTCGAACAGGTGTTTGAGCACCAGACCCAGCATGGTCGCCGCGACCAGCTGGGGCACGACGATGAAGATGTTGAACACCCCCATGTAGACGCCCATCTTTCGCGCTGGCAGGGCCCCCGAGAGGATGGCGTAGGGCATCGACAGGATCGACGCCCAGGCGATGCCGACGCCGATCATCGGCAGCCACAGCAGCTGGGGGTCGCGGATCAGGAAGATGCCCGCGAAGCCGGCGGCCCCGAGCAGCAGATTGATGGCGTGGGCCCCCTTGCGGCCGGTGCGGCGGGAGACCACCGGGATGGCGAAGGCGGCCAGGGCGGCGACGCCGTTGTAGACCCCGAACAGCACCCCGACCCAATCCGCCCCGGCGTTGTAGGCGGCCGAGGTCGGGTCGCTCGAGCCATAGTGGACCGAGGTCACCGCCGCGGTGGTGTAGATCCACATGGCGAACAGGGCGAACCAGCTGAAGAACTGGACGATGGCCAGGTCGGCCATGGTGCGCGGCATGCGGAAGATGTCGTCGACCACCTCGGTCACGCCGTTGACGGTGCGCGCGGCGTGCAGGGCGCCGACGACCATCTGCAGCAGGCCGAAGCCGGCGACAAAGCCGGAGAAGATGTAGAGCTCCTTCTCCACCCCGAAGGCCCAGACGCCGTAGAAGGCCGCGCCGCCGACCAGCAGCCAGATGAGGCCGCCGAGCAGATAGGCGCGCGGGGTGCGCGCCGGAGCCTCGCGGGCGGCCGGGTCAATGGCCGCCTCTCCGGCCAGCCGGGCCCGGTGCGCCTCGAAGGCGTCCAGTTGGGCCGGGCTGTATTCGCGGCTGAACAGAACCGTCCACAGCACCGCGGCGAGCAGGCCGGCGGCGCCGACATAGAAGGCGATGCGGACGCTGTCGGGCACCACGCCCTCCGGCGCGGTCGAGGCCACCTGGAAGACGTTGGACAGGAGCCACGGCAGACAGGAGGCGAACACCGCCCCCGTGCCGATGAAGAAGCTCTGCATGGCGAAGCCGGTGGTGCGCTGCTCATCCGGCAGGTTGTCGCCGACGAAGGCCCGGAACGGCTCCATGGTGATGTTGATCGAGGCGTCCATGATCCACAGCATGGCCGCCGCGAACCACAGGGTCGGGGAGTTGGGCATGGCCACCAGCGCCAGGCTGGTCAGGATCGCGCCGACAAGGAAATAGGGCCGACGCCGGCCGAGCCGTCGGCTCCAGGTCTTGTCCGACAGGTGGCCGATGATCGGCTGCACCAGCAGGCCGGTGAGGGGCGCGGCGATCCAGAGGATGGCCAACGAGTCCACCTCGGCGCCCAGCGTCTGGAAGATGCGGCTGGTGTTGGCGTTCTGCAGGCCGAAGCCGATTTGGATGCCGAAGAAGCCGACGCACATGTTCCAGATGGCGAGGCCGGACAGGCGCGGGCGCTGATCGAGCAGCGGGGCGGCGGGCGTGGCGCTGGACATGGACTGGTTCCTCCGCGACCGGTCTTTCGCCGGTTCAGATCGCGATCATTCAAATAAAAAAGCCCCGGCCGCAAGGGCCGGGGCGGGAAGTTTCTCAGGAGAGCACTTTAGAAGCGATAGTTGATGCCGATCAGATAGGTCGAACCATAGACCTGATAGTCGATCGGCTGGGTCTCGAGATTGTTGTTCAAGGTGACGAATTCTTCGTCCGTCAGGTTGTTGCCCTGAAGCAGGACGGACAGACCCTCCAGCGGGCCCGACTGGAACTCATAGCCGATCTGGGCGTCGACGATGCTTTCCTCGCCCACGGTACGGAAGGTCCGGCCGTTGCCGAAGCCGGCCACCTCACCGAGGAACTCGGAGCGGTAGCGGTTCGAGACCCGGGCCGAGAAGCCGTCCCGCTCGTAGTAGACGGTGACGTTGGCGACCTGTTCCGACAGGCCCTCGATCGGCCGCGACGGGTTGCCCGGTTCCGGCTGGATGTCCGACGAGGTGTCGGCCCAGCTGGCCACGACGCCGAAGCCTTCGAGGGGCGAGATGAAGTCGCCCAGCGCCAGCGAGGTTGCGATCTCGACGCCCTCGATGGTGCCGCCCGTCCCGTTTTGCGGCGAGTTGTAGAGGCCGAAGAACGAGGCGGGCACGCCTTGGCCGGCCGCCGTCGGGTAGCGCAGGCCGCTGAAGTCCTGCACCACATTCTGGTTGTAGACGTAGGTCTTCAGGTCCTTCAGGAAGCCGGCGATGGAGACGTACGACCTCGACGTGAAGTAGTGCTCGTATGAGACATCGAGGATGTCCGCTTCCCAAGGCCGCAGCTCGGGGTTGCCGCCGCCGCCGCCGAAGTAGGCGGCGTTGATGTTGGTCGAGTTGCGGTTCTGCTCGTTGAAGCCGTAGGTCCGGCTGGCGCGCATCTGGTCCATCCGCGGCCGGGCCTGGACCCGGGCGGCGGCGAAGCGCAGCACATCCGACGGCGTCAGTTCGAAGATCAGGTTCAGGCTGGGCAGGAAGTCGCGATACTCGACGCCGCCCGACACCGGCGTGGACACGCCGTTGATCTGGCTGGTGGCGGCGAAGCCGTTCGACGACTGGTCGATGTCGATCATCTGCAGGCCGGCGTTGCCGGTGAAGGGGACCGACCCGAGGCTGCCCTCGAGGCTGGCCTTGACGAAGACGTTGATGACGTCCTCGCTGACTTCCCAGTTCTTCGACACCACGTCGAAGTTGGCGTTGCGCGCCCGGGTCAGGGCGCCGGAGTCCAGCACGCACTGGGTGTCGTAGCTGATCATGCTGAAGCCGAGGAAGCCGATCGTGGTCGGCTCCAGCAGGCAGCCCGACGGGATCGGGCGCGAGGTGGCCCCGCCCGACGGGATCAGGAAGAACTCGTCGGCGACGAAGCTCTTGTCCCGCGAGGTGAAGTTGGCCCCGGCCTCGATCGAGCGGATCAGGCCGCCGTCGAAGGTGTAGGTCGTGGCCAGACGCACCGCATTCAGCTCGTCCTCGGTGATCGGCGAGTTGAGATAGCCGGCCTGCACCTGCGAGCCGCCCCAGCCCCGCGGGTCGGTGAGAACCATCTGCGTGGGGTTGGTGTAGTCGAGGTTGGTGCGGAAGCTGGCTACGCCGCGGCTGTCGAGCGTGTAGGTGATGTTGTCCCGCGCGCCGGCGAAGTTGTAGCCGTAGCCCGAGTAGGACTCGATCACCTGGTCGGTCCGGTCCACCGCCGAGCTGTTGACGTCCAGCGACACCGACCAGTTGTCGGTCAGGTCGTACTCCAGCCGCAGGCCCAGCGAGGTGGTCTCGGCCTCACGGGTGTTCAGGTCGTTGCGGACCACGCCGCGCACGCCATTGAAGGTCGCCTGGGTGACGAGACCGTCCCTGACGGTGAAGTTCGGCTGAAGCTGCTCGCGCGAGGAGTCGCCCCACCACAGCGGGATCTCGATGCCGCGCAGGATCTGGGTGTTCTCGAACTCCGAGAAGAACGCGTCCGCGGTGGCGCGGAAGCGGTCGTTCGGGGCCCATTCCACCACGCCCATGACGCCGGTGCGCTCGATCAGGCCCGACTGGGCGTAGGGCTTGGCCCCGCCGAGGATGTTGCGGCCGACGGCCCCGGCATAGGCGGCCGGGTTGGCCGAGATGTAGCCCGGCCAGGTCTCTACGGTCGGATAGCCCCAGGCGTTGTAGCGCTCGTTCTGGTACGGCGTTTCCATGTAGGCCACGCCGAGGGCGACGCCGAGCGTGTCATCCATGAACTGGTCGACGAACGAGGCGCTGAGGCGGTGGCCGGTGTCCTCGGCCCCGGCGTTCAGCGAGCCGAGGTCGTTCCACTCATAGCGGTAGTTGATGGCCCCGGCGCGACGGCCGTACTCCAGCGGGCGAACGGTCTGCAGGTCGGCGGTCCCGGCCAGGCCCTGGGCGGCGAGGGCCGCGTCCGGGGTCTTGTAGACGATCACGCCCGACAGCAGCTCTGACGGGAACTGGTCGAACTCGACGCCGCGGTTGTCCCCGGTGGTGACCTGTTCGCGGCCGTTCAGCAGGGCGGTGGTGAAGTCCGGGCCGAGGCCGCGGATGCTGATCACCTGGGCGCGGCCGTCAATGCGCTGGGCGGCGAGGCCCGGCAGGCGCGCCAGCGACTCGGCGATCGACTGGTCCGGCAGCTTGCCGAGGTCCTCGGCGGCGATCACCTCGACGATCGAGGTGGCGCGACGCTTCTCGGCGATGGCGGTCTCAAGCGCGGCCGCGATGCCGGTGATGACGATTTCCTCGACCTCGGTGGCGTCCTGCGGGTCCTGTGCGGATTGCGCCAGGGCGGGGCTGGCCCCGCAGATGGCGATCAAGGCGGCGCCGGCCAACAGCCGGGCGCGCGACGGGGTTCTCATGGCCTCTATCCTCCCTTGGCCATCCGCCTTCTGGATTGCGCGGTAGGCCTGACGATCGCAAAAGAACGCAAATTCGCAGCAAGTTGCAACGCTGAATCTTGGAGGCGCCATAAAGTGGCCGTGATCGAAAACAGCTGGCAACGAAAAAATAGTTGAAAAAACAATTCACAAACAGAAATGTCACGCTCCACGCTTCCTATCCGATCGGGTTGACATGGCGAAAATCGCAACGCAAAAGTTTGCAAAGAACGGCTGAGTGCCGCGCTTCCTGGGAGGAGTTTGGGATGACTCGGGTCAGCGCCGCCGGCGCGCAAACGCGGTTGCGCCGCACCCTGGCGAGCGGCTTGGCCGCCGCCGCCCTGCTGTCGGGCCTGCCGGTGGCGGCCCAGGACGCGGCCTTCCGCGAGCGGCTGCCCGAGGACGAGGTGGTCTATTTCATGCTGCCGGACAGGTTCGAGAACGGCGACCCGTCCAACGACCGCGGCGGGCTGGAGGGCGACCGGCTCGTCACCGGCTTCGACCCGACGCACAAGGGCTTCTATCTCGGCGGCGACCTCGCGGGTCTGATCCAGCGGCTGGACTACATCCAGGGGCTCGGCGCGACCGCTATCTGGCTCGGACCCATCTATCAGAACAAGCCGGTGCAGGGACCGCCGGGCGGCGAGTCAGCCGGCTATCACGGTTACTGGATCACCGACTTCACCCGCGTGGACGCCCACTTCGGCACCAATGACGAGATGGGGGCCTTCGTCGCCGCGGCGCATGCGCGGGGCATCAAGGTCTATCTGGACATCATCACCAACCACACCGCCGACGTGATCGGCTATCGCGAGTGCTACCAGGCGCCCTGCGCCTATCGCTCGCGGGCGGACTATCCCAATCAGCGGCGCGGCGGGCCGGACGGGCCGGCGATCAATTCGGGCTTCACGGGCGACGGGCCGGAGCACCAGACGGCGGAGAACTTCGCCCGCCTGACCGACCCGACCTACGCCTACACGCCGTTCGTCCCGGACGCCGAGATCGGGGTGAAGGTTCCAGACTGGCTCAATGACCCGGTGCTGTATCACAACCGCGGCGACAGCGACTGGCGCGGGCCCGAGACGGTGACCATGGGCGACTTCGCCGGGCTCGACGACCTGATGACCGAGAACCCGCGGGTGGTGGAGGGCTTCATCGAGATCTTCGGCAGCTGGATCGACCGGTTTGGCGTCGACGGCTTCCGCATCGACACCGCCAAGCACGTCAATCCGGAGTTCTGGCAGGCCTTCGTCCCGGCCATGCAGGCGCGGGCGGCGGCGCGCGGCATCCCCAACTTCCAGATCTTCGGCGAGGTCTACGAGTTCCAGCCGGGAGCCTTGGCCCGCTTCACCCACGTCGACCGCTACCCCTCGGTGCTGGACTTTGCCTTCCAGGGCGCAGCGGTCGAGGTGTTCGCCAAGGGTGGTCCGACCGATGTGCTGGAGCGCCACTATTTCCAGGATCCTGTCTACGCCGGCGGGGTCGAGGCGGCGCGGCGGCTGCAGACCTTCCTGGGCAATCACGACATGGGCCGCTTCGCCCGCTTCGTGCGCGAGGCCCAGCCGGACGCCTCGCCGGAAGAGGTGCTGCGGCGGGTCGAGCTGGCCCATGTGCTGCTGATGACCGGCCGCGGCTCGCCGGTGATCTATTCCGGCGACGAACAGGGCTTTGTCGGCGACGGCGGCGACCAGGACGCGCGCGAGCCGCTGTTTCCCAGCCAGGTGGCGGTCTACAATGACAATGTCCTGCTGGGCACGGACGCGACCACTGCGGAGGCCAACTTCGACACCGACGCCCCTCTGTATCGCCTGATCGCGCAGCTGGCGGCGATCCGCCGGGCCGAGCCGGCCCTGGCGCGCGGCGACCAGGTCGTGCGCGCCTCGCAGGCGACGCCGGGGATTTTCGCCTTTTCCCGCCGGCTGGACGGGGTGGAGACCCTCGTCGTCCTGAACACCGCCGAGACGCCGTTCGAGGGCGCCATCCAGGTCGAGGTCGGCTCGGACCGCTGGCGCGCCCTCGCCGGGACCTGCGCCCCCGCCGCCCAGGCCCCGGGCAGCGTCCGGGTGCGTCTGGACCCGCTTGATTATCTCATCTGCACCACGCGAGACGCCGCTTGACCGCCACCCTCATCACCCGCCCTGTCGCCGCGCCCGAGCCGGAGGTCGCCGCCGACGCCTGGTGGAGCGGCGCGGTGATCTACCAGATCTATCCCCGCAGCTTCGCCGACTCGAACAACGACGGCGTCGGCGACCTGAAGGGCATCACGGCCCATCTGGATCACGTCGCCTCGCTGGGGGTGGACGGGATCTGGATCTCGCCCTTCTTCACCTCGCCGATGCGCGACTTCGGCTATGACGTGGCCGACTACTGCGCCGTCGATCCGATCTTCGGCACGCTGGCGGACTTCGACGCCCTGGTGGCCCGCGCCCATGCGCTGGGGCTGAAGGTCATCATCGATCAGGTGTTTTGCCACACCTCGGACCAGCACGCCTGGTTCCGGGAGAGCCGGCAGAGCCGGGTCAACCCGAAGGCCGACTGGTACGTCTGGGCCGACGCGAAGCCGGACGGCTCGCCGCCAAGCAACTGGCAGTCGGTGTTCGGCGGTCCGGCCTGGACCTGGGACGCGCGCCGCGGCCAGTACTACATGCACAACTTCCTGCCGGAGCAGCCGCAGCTGAACCTGCATCATCCCGAGGTTCAGGACGCGACTCTCGAGGCGGCGCGGTTCTGGCTGGAGCGGGGGGTCGACGGTTTCCGACTCGACGCCATCAACTTCTCCATGCACGACCCGGCCCTGACCGACAATCCGCCGGTCACGACCCCGGGGAAGCGCACCCGGCCGTTCGACTTCCAGCGCCATCTCTACAACCAGAGCCACGCCGACATCCCGGCCTATCTGAACCGGCTGCGGGCCCTGACCGACAGCTATGGCGGCCGCTTCACCGTGGCCGAGGTCGGGGGCGAGGACGCCGAGCGCGAGATGAAGCTGTTCACGGCCGGCGACGACCGTCTGAACAGCGCCTACGGCTTCCTTTATCTGTATGCGGACAAACTGACAGCCGACCTGCTGCACCGGGCCGAGGCCATGTGGCCGGGCGCGGCGGGGGAGGGGTGGCCGTCCTGGACCTTCTCCAACCATGACGCGCCGCGGGCGGTGTCGCGCTGGGCCGCCGAGGGCGACCGCAAGGCCTTCGCCGAAATGGCCCTGCTGCTGCTGATGTGCATGCGCGGCAACGCCTTCGTTTACCAGGGGGAGGAGCTGGGGCTGCCGCAGGCGCATGTGCCGTTCGAGCGGTTGGTCGACCCCGAGGCGATCGTCAACTGGCCCCAGACCCTGGGTCGGGACGGGGCGCGCACGCCCATGCCCTGGAGCGCCGAGACGCCCTGGGCGGGGTTCTCCACCGTCGAACCGTGGCTGCCGGTCGACCCGCGCCATCCGCCGCTGTCGGTGGAAGCCCAGGAGCGCGACCCGGGCTCGACCCTGCACGCCGCGCGCCGGGCCATTCATCTGCGCCGGGACCATCCGGCCCTGCGCGTGGGACAGCTGAAGCCGCGCAAGGTGGCCCCGCCGCTGGTGGCCTTCGAGCGTGCGGCCGACGACGAGCGGCTGCTGTGCGTGTTCAACCTCGGGCCGGAGACGCAGGCTCTCCCGGCGGCGCTGGCGGCCGAGCCGGGCTGGCGGCGTGTGCTCGAGGTCAACATGGACGGCGCGGCGGCCGGGATCCTGCCGCCCTACGGCGCCTATGTGGCGACCCGCGCGTGAGCGGCCGCGGGTCAGCCCCCGCAGCTCTCGCGGACGATGAGGTCCGTGGCGACGCGTTCCGAGCGCAGCGCCCCCTCGCCCTGGTGGTCGAGCAGCTTGGACACCAGCAGCCGGCCGGCCCGCGCGGTGTTCTGGGCGATGGTCGACAGGGCCGGGCCGGAGTAGCGCGCGAACGGGACGTTGTCGTAGCCGATGACGGACACGTCCTTCGGCACCGCGCGGCCGGCGCGGCGCAGGGCGCGGATGGCCCCCAGGGCGATCAGGTCCGAGGCCGCCACGACCCCGTCGAAGGTGACGCCGCGGCGGATCAGCGATTCCACCGAGGCCTCGGCGCTCTCGACCTCGAAGTGGGCGTCGACGATCAGGGCCGGATCGACGGCCAGCCCGGCCTGGGTCAGGCCTTCCAGATAGCCGCGCCGACGCTGGTCGACCTCGGGCGCCTCGGTGTCGCCGAGGAAGACGATGCGGCTGCGGCCCAGCCGCGCCAGATGCAGGGTGGCGCGCCGGCCGCCCAGCACATTGTCCGAGCCGACGCAGCAGTAGCGCTGGTCCGGCAGCTGGGCGCCCCAGACCGCGAAGCGGTCCTCGACGTCCGCCAGTCGGTTGAAGGCCTCGTGCAGGTGGCTCTGGCCGAGGAAGATGACGCCGTCGGCGCGGGTCGTGGCCATGACCTGACGCAGGTCCTCGAAACTGTCGGGCGAGACGTGGCTGACGAGGAAGTCGCAGTCGCGCTGGCGCGCCGCGTCGCCGACGCCGGCGAACAGCTCAAGGAAGAAGGGATCCGAGAGCCAGTAGTTGTCGCGGCCCTGCGGGCGGGGCACGATGATGGCGATGACCGCCTCGGCGCCCTCGGGCCCCGCCGGCATCGAGCGGCGCAGGGCGTAGCCGTGCTCTCTCGCCAGCTGCCAGATGCGCTGCTTGGTCTGGGCGTTGATCGCCGGACTGTCGTTGAGCGCCCGGGACACCGTCGAGATCGACAGTCCCGTCATCGCCGCGAGGTCCGCCAGACGTGTGGCCTTCCGGGTCATGCAAAATTTGCCGCAAAAGTTTCAGGCCTCGGTCGCAGAGTTCGCCGGGTCTGGCAAGCGGCCTTCGCTTTCCTCTCGCCCCAGGAGTCCCCATGCTGAGACGCCTCTTCCTGATGCTCGCCCTGGCCGCCGCGCCGGGGCTGGCCCTGGCCCAGAGCCCGCCGCCGCCGAGCGCCACCGTCACCTCGCCCGGCGGGGTGCTGAGCGTGACCCTGTCGACCAATGGCGAGGGGCGCCCCTACTACACCGTCAGCCGCCTCGGCCGCAAGATCCTCGACGAGAGCCGGCTGGGCTTCATCCTCGTCGACGCGCCGAAGCTGGAGCGCAACTTCCGCCTGACGGGCGAGGCCCGGTCGAGCTTCGACGAGACCTGGGAGCAGCCGTGGGGCGAACGCCGGTTCATCCGCAACCACTACAACGAGCTGCGGGTGACCTTCACCGAGCAGGTGGGGCCGGCGCGCCGCTTCGATGTGGTGTTCCGCGTCTACGATGACGGTCTCGGCTTCCGCTACGAGTTTCCCGATCAACCGCAGCTGCAGAATGTGCTGATCCAGGACGAGCTGACCGAGTTCCATGTGGTCGATCCGGCCACCGCCTGGTGGATCCCGGCCTTCGAGTGGAACCGGGAGGAGTATCTGTACCGGCGCACCTCGATCACGGAGGTCGGCACGGCGCAGACGCCGATGACCCTCCGCACGGAAGACGGCCTGCACATCGCCTTCCATGAGGCGGCGCTGGTCGACTATTCCGGCATGAATCTGATGAGCCTCGGCGACGGCCACTTCCGCGCCGCCCTGACGCCGGGCCAGACCCTGGCCAAGGTCGAGCGCCAGGCGCCGTTCCCGACCCCGTGGCGGACGATGCAGATCGCCGACACCGCCGGCGGACTGATCATGTCCAACCTGATCCTGAACCTGAACGAGCCCAATGCGCTGGGCGACGTCAGCTGGGTGCGGCCGCAGAAGTACGTCGGCATCTGGTGGGGCATGCACCTGGGCATCTGGAGCTGGGCCTCGGGCCCGAACCACGGGGCCACCACCGAACGGACGCGCCAGTACATCGACTTCGCCGCCGAGCACGGTTTCGGCGGGGTTCTGGTCGAGGGCTGGAACGTCGGCTGGGACGGCGACTGGTTCGGCAACGGCCAGGACTTCAGCTTCACCCAGCCCTATCCGGACTATGACCTCGAGGGCCTGGCGGCCTATGCCCGCGAGCGCGGCGTGCGCCTGATCGGCCACAATGAGACGTCGGGCTTCGCCTCGCACTACGAGGCCCAGATGGACGAGGCCTTCGCCCTCTATGAGCGGCTCGGCATCGACGCCATCAAGACCGGCTACGTCGCCGACGCCAGCCAGGCCAAGGTGCTCGGGCCGGACGGCCAGATCCAGTACGCCTGGCACGAGGGGCAGGCCCTGGCCCGCCACCATCTGAACGTCGCCCTCGCGGCCGCCCGCCACGGCATCTCGGTCAACGCCCACGAGCCGATCAAGGACACGGGCCTGCGCCGCACCTATCCGAACATCATCACCCGGGAAGGCGCGCGCGGCATGGAGTTCTCGGCCTGGGGCATCCCGCCGAACCCGCCGGAACACGAGTCGATCCTGGCCTTCACCCGCCTGCTGGCCGGGCCGATGGACTACACCCCGGGCATCTTCGTGCTGAACGGGCAGCAGCCGGGCAGCCGCATTCCCAGCACCCTGGCCAAGCAGCTGGCGCTGTATGTGGTGATCTACAGCCCGCTGCAGATGGCTGCTGACCTGATCGAGAACTACGCCACCAACATGGAGGCCTTCCAGTTCATCAAGGACGTGCCGGTCGACTGGGCCGACACCCGGGTGCTGAACGGCGAGATCGGCGACTTCGTCACCTTCGCCCGCAAGGACCGCAACTCCGAGGACTGGTACCTCGGGGCGGTGACCGACGAGCAGGGCCGGGTGCTGCCGGTGCGGCTGGACTTCCTGGAGCCGAACCGTCGCTACCGGGCCGAGATCTATCGCGACGGCGACGATGCCGACTGGGACACCAATCCCTACGCCATCACCATCGAGACCCGCGAGGTCACCGCGCGCGACTCGATGGAGCTGCGGCTGGCTCCCGGCGGCGGCATGGCGGTCCGCTTCGTGGCGTTGGGGCGGCGGTAAACTGAAAGCCCTCCCCCTTGATGGGGGAGGGCTTTGGTCGCGCGATCACAGCGTCCATGGCGCCTGCCACCCGGCTCCCTCGTCCGTCATCCTCGGGTCAAGCCCGAGGATGACGGGGGATTCAGGAAGGGGCCGGGCGCGCGACGGCGCCCCTCCACCGCTTCGCGGTCCCCCTCCCCCCTGGCGTGGGGAGGAAGGGCGGATCTCCTCCCCATGCCATGGGGAGGTGGATCGGCGGCGACGCCGGCGAGACGGAGGGGCCGTCCAGCGCGGCGGCTACGCCTCCACCAGCGTCGGGTCGCCGGCTTCGATGGCCATCGAGCGACGGGTGCTGAGCGTGCCCCCAGGCGTCGACACCCGGTCCAGCACCTTGAAGTCGGTGCGCCAGCGCTCGTGGGTGACGTCGCAGACGACGTAGCCGCGCTGGGCGTTGTTGAACTTCAGGAACGGGTTCTGGGCCTGGATGCGGACCATGTCGGTCCGCTGGTCGACGCCGTCGCCCGAGGAGCTGATCGAGGTGGTGACGAACTCCGTGGCGATCGCCCGGCCCTCGGGGTTGCGCCCGTCGAGGAACAGCTCGCCGGCGTAGTTCTGGTGCTCGTCCCCGGTCAGCACCACGACGTTGTCGATGTTGCGGCGCTGGATGTGGTTCAGCAGGCGGGCGCGCGGCACGCGGTAGCCGGCCCAGGTGTCGAGGTTGTAGCCGACCTCGCCGTTCAGGTTGCGGTTCAGGTCCATCAGCATGACCTGCTGGGCCAGGGCCTTCCAGCGGGCGCGCGAGCCCTGCAGGCTCTGGAACAGCCAGGCCTCCTGGGCCTGGCCCAGCACCTCGGCGGCCGCGTCATTGACGCCGTCGCAGGTCGAGGCCCAGCGCTCGTTGCAGGGCTGGTCGGTGCGGTACTGGCGGGTGTCGAGCAGGTTCAGGTCCAGCAGGTCGCCGTACACGGCGCGGCGGTACAGCTGCATCGACGTCCCGCGCGGGAAGGCCGAGCGGCGCAGCGGCATGTTCTCGTAGAAGGCCTGCAGCGCCGCCTGCTGACGCAGCCGGAAGACGGCGGGATCGGTGCCGTCCTGGTCCAGGTCGCTGACCCAGTTGTTGTCGATCTCGTGGTCGTCCCAGGTGACGAACCAGGGGGCCGAGGCGTGGGCCGCCTGCAGGTCCGGATCCATCTTGTACTGGGCGTAGCGCCGCCGGTAGTCGTCCAGCGAATAGGTCTCGCCGCCGAAGTGGGTGCGGGTCTGGGCCTGCGGGCCGTCGGCGCTGTTCCACACCCGGCTGCCGCGGCCCTCGTAGATGTAGTCGCCGTAGCAGTAGATGAAGTCGAGCGTCTCGTCAGCGATCCGACGATGGGCGGTGTAGAAGCCCTGCTCGTAGTTCTGGCAGCCGACCACGCCGAAGCGGACGCCGGCGGTCGCGGCCCCGGCGGCAGGCGCCGTGCGGGCCCGGCCGGTCAGGCTGCGCTCGCGCCCGGCGCTGAAGCGGTAGAAGTAGTCGCGGGCGGGCTGGAGCCCCTCGACCTCGACGTGGACCGCGTGGCCAAGCTCGGGACGGGCCACGACCTGGCCCGAGGCGACCGTCTGGTTGAAGCCCCGGTCCTCGGCGACCTCCCACGACACGCTCATCGGCGCCGCAGGCATGCCGTAGCCGGGCTCCAGCGGGCGGGGCGCCAGACGGGTCCAGATAACGAAGCCGTCCGCCGTCGGATCGCCCGAGGCGACGCCCAGCTGGAAGGGGTATTCGGCGAACACCTGCTGGGCCAGGGCCCCCGTGGCGGCGAAGCCGGCGGCGCCCGAGGTCAGGCCGAGGATCAGGCCGCGGCGCGAGGGGGAGAACAGGGACATGCGGGCGCTCCAATCGACAATAGCGGTCCGTTAGCTGCCGAATATGACAGTCCGTCGGGCGCGGCTCGCCCCGGCCAGGACGCCGTGGCGCGGTACGTCGTCGCTGCCGTGACAGCCGCGCCCGGCTGCGCTAGAGCCCCCCTTCCTCGACGCCCTCGACGGGACCTGAAGCATGGCCGGCCACTCCAAGTTCAAGAACATCATGCACAAGAAGGGGCGCCAGGACGCGCTCCGCTCCAAGCTGTTCTCGCGGCTGTCGCGCGAGATCACCGTGGCGGCCAAGTCGGGCCTGCCCGACCCGGCGATGAACCCGCGTCTGCGCCTGGCGGTGAACAACGCCAAGGCCGAGTCCATGCCCAAGGACAACATCGACCGGGCCATCAAGAAGGCTGTCGGCGGTGAAGTCGATGCGATGGAGGAGATCCGCTACGAGGGCCGCGGCCCCGGCGGGGTGCAGATCATCGTCGAGGTGCTGACCGACAACCGCAACCGCGCCGCCTCCGCGGTGCGCGCGGCCTTCTCCAAGAACGGCGGGGCGCTGGGCGAAACCGGCTCGGTCACCTTCATGTGGGACCGGGTGGGCAGGATCCACTATCCGGCCGAGGCGGGCTCCGAGGACGCGGTCATGGAGGCGGCCATCGAGGCCGGCGCCCAGGACGTCGAGAGCGACCTGGTCAAGCCGGACATCTATGAGGACGCGCCGGGCCACACGATCTGGACCGCGTTCGAGGACCTGAACGAGGTGGCCGAGGCCATGTCGAAGGTGCTGGGCGATCCCAAGTCGACGGCCATCGTCTGGAAGCCCCAGTCCGAGGTCAGCCTGACCGGCGACCAGGTCGGGCCCCTGTTCAAGCTGCTGGACGCCCTCGACGCCGAGGACGATGTGCAGCAGGTCTATTCGAACGAGGACATCTCGGACGAGGACGCGGCGAAGTACGCGGGCTAATCTGCGCTCGGCCCGACGTGGGGCCGGGAGAGCTGATGTCATGAGCGCATTCACCACCCGCGATGTGCCGGATCAGGCCGGGGGCCGGATCATCATCACCGGCGCCAACTCCGGCACCGGCTTCGAGACCGCGAAGGTGCTGGCCGCGCGCGGGGCCGAGGTGATCCTGGCGGTGCGCAACGCCGGCAAGGGGGAGGCGGCGCGCGCGGTGATCCTGCGGGAGACGCCCGCGGCCGCGGTGCGCGTGGAGGCGCTCGACCTGTCGCGCCAGGCCTCCGTCGCCGCCTTCGCCGACCGGCTGCTGGCCGAGGGGCGGCCCGTGCACGCCCTGATCAACAACGCCGGCGTCATGGCCCTGGCGACGCGGCAGGAGAGTCCGGACGGCCACGAGCTGCAGCTGGCGACCAACTTCCTCGGTCACTTCGCCCTGACGGCGCGGCTCCTGCCGCTGCTGAGGGCCGGCAAGGCCCGACTGGTGCAGCTGTCCTCGGTCGCCCACCGCCAGGGCCGCATCCATCTCGACGACCTGAACCTGACGACCGGCTACACGCCCTGGAAGGCCTACGCCCAGTCCAAGCTGGCCATGCTTATGTTCGCGCTGGAACTGGACCGGCGCAGCCGGGCGGCCGGCTGGGGCCTGACCAGCGTGGCGGCCCATCCGGGCTATGCCCGCACGGACCTGATCGGCAACGGGCCGCTGGCGTCGTCGTCAGGGTTCGCCCGCGCCGGATTCCGCTATGTCTACCGGCCGTTCCTCGAGCCGCTGGTCAGCCATTCCCAGGCCGACGGGGCCATGCCGATCCTGCTGGCGGCGACCGGCGGGGTCGAGCCCGGCGGCTACTACGGGCCGGTGCGGATGAAGGAATACAAGGGGCCGCCGGGGCGCGCGAAGATCGAGCCGCGGGCGC
>CAZUXK010000012.1:17675-35247 GCA_964624025.1 uncultured Brevundimonas sp. | reverse complement strand
GCCGAACGGGATTGTGGGGGTGATCGGCCCGAACGGCGCCGGCAAGTCGACCCTGTTCCGCCTGATCACCGGCCAGGAAACCCCGGACGCCGGCAAGCTGCGCCTCGGCGAGACGGTCAAGCTGGCCTATGTTGACCAGTCGCGCGACGACCTCGAGGCCAACAAGACCATCTGGGAAGTGATCTCCGGCGGCACCGACGTGATGATGGTCGGCAAGCGCGAGATCAACACCCGCGCCTATGTCGGCAGCTTCAACTTCAAGGGCACCGACCAGCAGAAGAAGGTCGGCCTGCTGTCGGGCGGCGAGCGCAATCGCGTGCACCTGGCCAAGACCCTGGCCACCGGCGGCAACCTGATCCTTCTCGACGAACCGACCAACGACCTCGACATCGAGACCCTGCAGAACCTCGAGGAGGCGCTGGAGGAGTTCGCCGGCTGCGCCGTGGTCATCAGCCACGACCGCTGGTTCCTCGACCGTCTGGCCACCCACATCCTTGCCTTCGAGGGCGACGGCCACGTCGAGTGGTTCGAGGGCAACTTCGAGGCCTATGAGGAAGACAAGAAGCGCCGCCTCGGCGCCGACAGCCTGATCCCCAAGCGCGTCCAGTACCAGAAGTTCGGGCGCTGATAGGTTTGTGATAGGATGTGGGACATGAGCGATCTCCTGTCCCGCATCACGATCGACAAGGACCGCGGGGGCGGCAAGCCCTGCATCCGGGGCATGCGGATACGTGTGCAGGACATCCTCGACATGCTGGCGGGCGGCGCCACGTCGGAGGAAATCCTGACCGACTTTCCCTATCTGGAAGCCGACGACATCCGGGCCGCGCTGGCCCATGCCGCGGCCAGTCTCGGTGACACCGCCATCGTCGCCGCGTGAGGTTTCTGGTCGACGCCCAGCTTCCGCCCGCGTTCGCAGACTGGCTCCTTCTCCGCGGCTACGACGCCCTGCACGTGGCGACGACGCTCGGCGCCGATGCCTCTCATGACGACATCTGGCAGCAGGCGGTGCGCGAGGATCGCATTCTCGTCAGTAAGGACCGTGACTTCGCCCACTGGGTCGCATCCCGACGCACCGGGCCGCGGGTCGTCTGGCTCCGTCTCGGCAACGCCACCCGCCAGCACCTGATTGCTTGGCTCGAACCCCGCTGGACCGATATCGAGTTTGCCTTGAAGAGCGACGCACGGCTGATTGAGGTCAGATGACCATCAAGCCAATATGAAAGCGGCCGCCATCAAAGCCCCAGCTGTGTCCGCAGGGCGCGTTCCACGGCCGCGAGATCCCCGCGCCCCAGAACACCGAGTCGTCGCCCAAGCCGCAGCTTCGACGCCGTGAACAGCTGATCGGCCATCGCCTTGCGCCGCGCGCCGTTGACCTCGACCAGCGCCTCCCCGGGATAGACCCGATCCACCCGCGTGGTCAGGGGGACCACCTGCAGCCGGTTCAGGGCCTGATTGGCGGCGTCATTGCTGACGATCACCGCCGGGCGGGTCTTGGTCACCTCGCCGCCGATCGACGGGTCGAACGACACCCACCACACCTCGCCGCGCCGCGGATGTTCAGCCGTCACGGGCGACGTCCGCGATCAGCCCCTCGCACCACTCGTCGGCTTCCTGCTCGCGCGCTTCATCTGCCGCCATTTCGCGATAGCCCTGCAGCAGCGCCTCCTCGCTGACCAGCGGGCGCACCAGATCGTTGACGAAACGGCTGATGCGTCCCGCCCCGACCCGTCTGTGCAGGCCTTCATAGACGTCATCGTCCACCGTCAGGGTGAGCTTCTTCATGGCTGGAAGATACGTGCGATCACACGTATTGTCCACGCATGACCCAGCGCCCCGCCGTCCTGATCGTCCAGCCGCATCTCGGCCCCCTGACCGGGTTTCTGGAGGGCCTGTATGACGTCTACCGCCTGTGGGAGGGCCCGCCGCTGGAGGTGGAGCGCGATATCCGCGCCCTCATCGTCGCCGGCGAGTTCCCGCTGGACATGGCGCTGGTGGACCGGCTGCCGAACCTGTCGCTCATCGCCTGCTTCACCTCCGGGTATGAGGCGATTGACGTGGACGCCTGCCGCGCCCGGGGGCTCGAGGTCAGCCACGCGCCCGGCGTGAACCACGAGGATGTGGCCGATCACGCCCTCGGCCTGATCCTCGCGGCGCGGCGGCAGATCCTCACCGGCGACCGGGCCGTGCGCGCCGGAACCTGGCGGGCCGACGACAAGATCATCACCCCGTCGATGGCCGGGGCACGGCTGGGCGTCGTCGGCCTCGGCGCCATCGGCGAGGCGGTGGCCCGCCGCGCCGACGCCTTTCGCATGGAGACCCGCTGGTGGGGGCCGCGCGACAAGGCCGCCGCCTGGCCGCGGATGGCTTCGCTGCCGGAGCTGGCCCGCTGGGCCGAGGTGCTGGTGGTGGCCTGCAAGGCGGACGAGGCCAACCGCGGCCTGATTGGTGCGGAGGTGCTGGAAGCGCTCGGGCCTGACGGTCTGCTGGTCAACGTCGCCCGTGGCCAGCTGGTCGACGAGCCGTCCCTGATCGCGGCGCTGAAGGCCGGGACGCTCGGCGGAGCCGCGCTGGACGTGTTCGAGATCGAGCCCACCGACCCCGCCCGCTGGACCGATGTGCCCAACACCCTGCTGACGCCGCATACGGGCGGGGCCACAACGCACGCCGTCCCCGCCATGTTGGGCCTGCTGATGCAGAATCTGGCGGCGCACTTCGCCGGCCAGCCGGTGGTCACGCCCGTGCGCTGATCTGGAGGGCGGAGCCGGCGCGTTGACGCTTGCGCAATCATATAAAGATATCTTTATATGCACATATGGCCCTGACCGCTGACCAGACCGTGGAGATGTTGCGCGCCGCCGGCGAGGCGACGCGCCTGCGCATCCTCACCCTGCTAGCCGACGAGGAGCTGTCGGTGATGGAGCTGTCGCGGGTGCTGGAGCAGAGCCAGCCGCGCGTGTCGCGCCATCTCAAGCTGATGGCCGAGGCCGGGCTGATCGAGCGCTTTCCCGATGGCGCGCGGGTCTTCTACCGCCTGACGTCGGACCGGATCGCCCGGCGGCTGGCCGAGACCGTGCTGGACGGGTTGCAGGACGAGGACGCCGAGCGCGACCATCGGCGTCTGGAGGCGGTGCGCCGCGAGCGCGAGGCCGAGGCGCAGGCCTATTTCGAACAGATCGCCCCCAGTTGGGACCGCATCCGGTCGCTGTATGTCTGCGAAAGCGCGGTGGAGGCGGCGATCGAGCGGGCGGCGGGCCCGGGCCCCTTTGACCGGCTGGTCGATCTGGGCACCGGCTCAGGCCGGATGCTGACGCTGCTGGGCAAGAAGGCGCGCATGTCGATCGGGCTCGACCTGAGCCAGAACATGCTCAACATCGCCCGCTCCAACGTCGCCAGGGCCGGGCTCGACCGGGTCGAGCTCCGCCACGGCGACGTCTTCGCCACCCGACTGCCGGCCGAAAGCGCCGATCTGGTGGTCGTCCACCAGGTGCTGCACTACCTCGCCGACCCCGCCGCAGCCGTGGCCGAGGCGGCGCGCATCACCGCCCCGGGCGGCCGGCTGCTGATTGTCGACTTCGCCCCCCACGGGCTGGAGAGACTGCGCGAGGAGCACCAGCACCGGCGACTGGGCTTCTCTGACGACGAGATCCGACGCTGGCTGAGCGAGGCGAACCTCACGCCGCTGGCCCCCATCGCCCTGCCCCCCGATACCGACGGCCTGACCGTCAGCATCTGGACCGCCGAGCGCCCTGCCCTCGCCGCCCGGAGCGTCGCCTGATGACCGCCGCCCTGAATCTGGCTGAGGCCCGCGCCCTTCTGCTCTCGCCGCTGGGGCCGGTCGCGCGCGCGGGCAGCAACCCGACGCCGCCGCGCGTCTCGTTCGAGTTCTTCCCGCCCAAGAGCGATGCGGCGGAGGACAACCTCTGGCAGGCGATCCGTCGTCTCGCGCCGCTCAACCCGGCCTTCGTCTCGGTCACCTATGGCGCCGGCGGCTCGACCCGCGAGCGCACGCACCGGACCGTCAGCCGCATCCTCGCGGAGACCGCCCTGAAGCCGGCCGCCCACCTCACCTGCGTCGAGGCCAGCCGCGACGAGGTCGACGAGGTCATCCGCGAGTACAGGGCCAGCGGCGTGCGCCACATCGTGGCCCTGCGCGGGGACCCGCCGGGGACCGGCGGCATCGGCGGAGTCTATCAGCCCCGCCAGGACGGCTACGCCAACGCCACCGAGCTGGCGCGCGCCATCGCCGCCGTCGGCGGCTTCGACATCACTGTCGGGGTCTATCCGGAGAAGCACCCGGAGAGCCCCTCGCTGGACCACGACATCGACGTCCTGAAGGCCAAGGTCGACGCCGGGGCGACCCGGGCCATCAGCCAGTTCTTCTTCGACATCGACGCCTTCCTGCGCTTCCGCGACCGGGTGCGGGCGGCAGGCGTGACCCTGCCGATCATCCCGGGGATCATGCCGGTGACCAACTTCGCCGGCCTGAAGCGCATGAGCGCCGCCTGCGGCGCATCCGTCCCGTCATGGCTGGCCGGGCATTTCGAAGGGCTGGACGACGACCCGGACACGCGCCGGCTGATCGCCGCCTCGGTCGCCGCCGAGACCTGCGCCCGGCTGCAGGAGGAGGGCTTCGCCGACTTCCACTTCTACACCCTGAACCGCGCCGATCTGGTCTACGCCATCTGCCGGGTTCTGGGCGTGCGCGAGGTGGCGGCATGAGGGGTCGCCCCTCCGCCGCTTCGCGGTCCCCCTCCCCACTCCGTGGGGAGGAAATCGCCTCTCCTCCCCATGCAATGGGGAGGTGGATCGCCGGCGTAGCCGGCGAGACGGAGGGGCTTCTGAAGGATCATCATCCATGACCCGCGCCGAGCGCATCGCCGCCCTGAAGGCCGCGGCGCACGAACGGATCCTCGTGCTCGACGGCAGCTGGGGGGTGATGATCCAGCGCGAGGACCTGTCAGAGGAGGATTTCCGCGGCGAGCGCTTCGCCGGGCACAACCACCCGCAGAAGGGCAACAACGACCTGCTGATCCTGACGCGGCCGGACATCATCGCCGGCCTGCACGACCGCTACTACGCCGCCGGGGCCGACATCTCGGAGACCAACACCTTCTCCTCGACCTCGATCGGCCAGGCCGATTACGGTCTGGAATCCGCGGTTTGGGACCTGAACTTCGAGGGCGCGCGCATCGCCCGCGAGGTCGCCGACCGCTGGACGGCGAAGGAGCCGCACAAGCCGCGCTTCGTCGCCGGCTCGATCGGCCCGACCAACCGCACCCTGTCGATCAGCCCCGACGTCAACGACCCCGGCTACCGCGCCGTGACCTTTGATGAGGTCTATGCGGCCTACCGCGAGCAGGCCCGGGCCCTGCACGAGGGCGGGGTCGACATCTTCCTGGTCGAGACCATCTTCGACACCCTCAACGCCAAGGCGGCGATCAAGGCCATCCTCGACCTGCAGGACGAGGGCTACGAGCCCCTGCCCCTGTGGATCTCCGGCACCATCACCGACCGCTCGGGCCGCACCCTGTCGGGCCAGACCGCCGAGGCCTTCTGGCACTCGGTGCGGCATGCCAAGCCGTTCGCCATCGGCCTGAACTGCGCGCTGGGGGCCGACCTGATGCGCCCCTATATCGCCGAGCTCAGCCGCATCGCCGACACCCTGGTTGCCGCCTTCCCCAACGCCGGCCTGCCCAACGCCATGGGCCAGTACGACGAGCAGCCGCACGAGACGGCCCACTTCATCGAGGAGTGGGCCAAGTCAGGCCTCGTGAACATCGTCGGCGGCTGCTGCGGCACGACGCCGGAGCACATCGCCTGCGTGGCGAAGGAGGTCGCCGGCGTCCCGCCCCGCGCCATCCCGGGGCGGCCAATGGCCCTTCGCCTGTCCGGCCTCGAACCCTTCGAGGTGGGGGCGTGAGGCCTGTTTTCATCAACGTCGGCGAACGGACCAACGTCACCGGCTCGGCGAGATTCCGGAAGCTGATCGTCGAGGGGAACTACCCTGAGGCGCTGTCGATCGCGCGCCAGCAGGTCGAGGCCGGCGCCCAGGTCATCGACGTCAACATGGACGAGGGCCTGCTCGACTCGCAGGGGGCCATGGTCACCTTCCTGAACCTGATCGCGGCCGAGCCGGACATCGCCCGGGTGCCGATCATGATCGACAGCTCCAAGTGGGAGGTGATCGAGGCGGGCCTGAAGTGCGTCCAGGGCAAGCCGATCGTCAATTCGATCAGCCTCAAGGCCGGCGAGGCCGAGTTCCGCGAGCAGGCGGTCAAGTGCCTGCGCTACGGGGCCGCCGTGGTGGTCATGGCTTTCGATGAGCAGGGACAGGCCGACACCGCCGCGCGCAAGATCGAGATCTGCACCCGAGCCTACCGGCTGCTGGTCGACGAGATCGGCTTCCCGCCGGAGGACATCATCTTCGACCCCAACATCTTCGCCGTGGCGACG
This sequence comes from uncultured Brevundimonas sp., assembly GCA_964624025.1. Taxonomy (GTDB): domain Bacteria; phylum Pseudomonadota; class Alphaproteobacteria; order Caulobacterales; family Caulobacteraceae; genus Brevundimonas. The sequence goes on along the minus strand of CAZUXK010000012.1, from coordinate 28,791 downwards.
GGAATCGAGGAGCACGACAACTACGCGGTCGACTTCATCGAGGCGACGCGGGCGATCCGCGCGACCCTGCCCCACGCCCATGTCTCGGGCGGGGTGTCGAACGTCTCGTTCAGCTTCCGCGGCAACGAGCCGGTGCGCCGGGCGATCCACTCGGTCTTCCTGTACCACGCCATCCAGGCGGGCATGGACATGGGCATCGTCAACGCCGGCGACCTGCCGGTCTATGACGACATCGACCCGGAGCTGCGCGAGGCGGTCGAGGACGTGATCCTCAACCGGCCGCCGCGCGGCAACCTGTCGAACACCGAGCGGCTTGTGGAGCTGGCCCCCCGCTACAAGGGCGAGAAGGGCCAGGCAAAGGTCGTCGACCTGGCCTGGCGCGACCAGCCGGTGGCGAAGCGGATCGAGCACGCCCTGGTGCACGGCATCACCGACTTCATCGAGGCCGACACCGAGGAGGCCCGTGCCGGCGCCGCCCGGCCGCTGCACGTCATCGAAGGCCCGCTGATGGACGGCATGAATGTCGTCGGCGACCTGTTCGGCGCGGGCAAGATGTTCCTGCCCCAGGTGGTCAAGTCGGCCCGGGTGATGAAGCAGGCGGTGGCCTACCTGGAGCCCTTCATGGAGGCCGAGAAGGCCGGCCAGCCCCGCCAGCAGGCCGGCAAGGTGCTGATGGCGACGGTCAAGGGCGACGTCCACGACATCGGCAAGAACATCGTCGGCGTGGTCCTGCAGTGCAACAACTACGAGGTGGTCGACCTCGGGGTCATGGTCCCCGCCGACCGGATCCTCGACGAGGCGGAGAAGCACGGGGTCGACATCATCGGCCTGTCCGGCCTGATCACGCCCTCTCTGGACGAAATGGTGTTCGTGGCCTCGGAAATGGAGCGGCGCGGCTTCCGCATCCCGCTGCTGATCGGCGGGGCCACCACCAGCCGGACCCATACGGCGGTGAAGATCGAACCGGCCTATCCGTCGGGCTCGACCACCTATGTCACCGACGCCAGCCGGGCGGTGGGGGTGGTTTCCGGCCTGCTGTCACCGGACGAGCGCGACCGCAACATGGCCGCCACCCGCGACGAATACATCCGCATCCGCGAGCAGTATGCGCGCGGCCAGGAGGTCAAGGCCCGCGCCAGCCTGGCCCAGGCCCGCGCCAACCGCTTCCGCCCGGCAGACCCCGCCCCCGCCCCGGCTCCGGGCTTCCTCGGCGTGCGCGCCTTCGACGCCTGGGACCTTCAGGACCTCGCCGACCACATCGACTGGACGCCCTTCTTCGCCAGCTGGCAGCTGATCGGCCGCTTCCCGCAGATCCTTGAGGACGAGATCGTGGGCGAGGCGGCGCGCGACCTCTATCGTGATGCGCAGGCCATGCTGAAGCGCATCCTGGAGGAGCGCTGGTTCACGGCCAAAGGGGTGGTCGGCTTCTGGCCCGCCAATGCGCGCGGCGACGACATCGTGGTCTGGGCCGACCAGAGCCGCACCGCTGAAGTGGCGCGCTTCCACGGCCTGCGCCAGCAGATCGCCAAGAGCAACGGCAAGCCGAACCTGTGCCTGTCGGACTTCGTGTCGGAGGATGGGCCCGACCACATCGGCGCCTTCGCCGTCACAGCCGGCCATGGCGAGCTGGAGAAGGCCGCGGAGTTCCGCGCCGCCGGGGACGACTATTCCGCCATCCTCGCCACGGCCCTCGCCGATCGCCTTGCCGAGGCCTTCGCCGAGCGCCTGCACAAGGAAGTGCGCACCACCCTGTGGGGTCACGCCCCGGACGAGGCCCTGAGCGTGCAGGAGCTGATCGAGGAAAAGTACCGCGGCATCCGCCCGGCCCCGGGCTATCCGGCCCAGCCGGACCATACGGAGAAGGCCATCCTGTTCCGCCTGCTGGACGCCGGCGCCAACGCCGGGATGGCCCTGACCGAGAGCTTCGCCATGACCCCGCCGGCCTCGGTGTCGGGCCTCTACTTCGCCCACCCGGAAAGCCACTACTTCGGCGTGGGCAAGATCGACGCCGACCAGGTCGCCGACTACGCCGCCCGCAAGGGCTGGGATGTGGCGACCGCCGAGCGCTGGCTGGCGCCGATCCTCAACTACGACCCGAAGGCGTCGGCGCGGGGCGTGGCGGCGTAAGGCGCCGCGCGCCCAGAAGACCTAAGCCCTCCCCCTCGATGGGGGAGGGTTGGGTGGGGGTGGGCCTGATCGTTTTCCTAGTGTGCTCCGGAGGCGGCGCCGGATCGCCTCTACGGCTCTTCCGGGAGCGTCGCGGTCCCACCCCCATCCCCGACTCTTCCCCCATCGAGGGGGAAGGGAGAAGTGACCGCCCCGAAGCGCGGCGCCTGTCTTCGCTGTGGTCTCTGTGATGAACCGGGAACGGCGCCGGATCAGCGCTCCCCCGCAGGCGTCCCGGTTTCATCGAGGCCAGCGGCCTCGAGCGTCGCCGGCGCTGAGGTGATGTTCTCGCGCACCCGGCGGGCGGCGTGCTCGCAACGGCCCGGCAGGCCGAAGAACAGGCCGAAGGTCTGGCTGCGCAGCGCCTCATCCGGATTGGCCAGAACCTCGGTCCAGAGCCCGCGCGCCGCCGTGGCCGCGGCCTCCGCCGCAGCGAGCGTCGCGGCCGTCTGGCGGCCCCGGCCGACGTTCAGGGCGTCGCGGAAGTCCGCCGCCTCCAGCTTGCCCAGCCGGACGATCTCGTCATCCAGCGGATCGACATTGGTCAGGCTCTCGCCCACGGCGACATGTCCGGTCACCAGCGCCTCGCACCAGGCGACGAGCGGGTAGTCCCCTTCGGGCGCGCCGCGCGGCAGCGGTGTGGCGTAGGCCAGGGCCTCGCGCACCCGCAGCGCCTCGGCGGTCTCGGCCGCGCGCACCGAGCCCCCGGTGACGATCGGCGCGTCGGGATCCTGGGCCCCGGTCAGGGCGGCGGCGAGCAGAACGGCGGTCAGCAGCGACATCGGAACTCCGGCTTCAGGCGTCGACGGTGAAGCTCAACGCTTCTCCCCCGTTCTGGTTGACCCGCGTGACAAAGAAAAGGCGGCGGAGCCGAAGCTCCGGCAGCGCCGGTTAGCGCGCCTTAGCGCGCGATCGCCGTCCTCGCCGCATAGGGCGCCGGTTCCGGCGTGCAGGACGCGGCCGCCACCTGAAGCGCGCCCAGCAACATCAGCGCCGCCGCCACCGGCAGCAGTCGCGCCGAGAGCGCCATGGCCAGATCCACCGCGGCCTCGCCGGTGCGCTCGAGTCGGGACGGGGCAAGGGCGGAAGAACGGCTCACTTCGGGACTCCGGCGATGGTTTCCCAAGTCTTGACGCAAGGCCGGGGCCGGGTTTCCTCGTCCCATGCCGGTGCAGATCCCCTACGTCCGCCGCTTCGACGTCGCCTATGGCGAGCCCCTGACGCTATCGGCGCGGGTGACCTGCGTGGTGTGCGAGAACCCCGGCCCCTTCACCTTCACCGGCACCAACAGCTTCCTGATCGGCGACGACGAGGGCCCGCTGGCGGTGATCGATCCGGGGCCGGACGACGCGCGGCATCTCGAGGCCCTGCTGGCGGCCATCGCCGGCCGCCCCGTGAGCCACATCCTGCTGACCCATACGCACCGGGACCACGCGCCTCTCGCCCCGGCCCTGGCCCGGGCCACCGGCGCGCCGATCGCGGGCGCGCCGCCGCCGCGGCGCGAGACCCACGCCTCCAGCGCGGATGAAGGGGAGATGACCGGGTTCACGCCCGACATCCTCCTCACGGACGGGGACGTGCTGTCCGGGCCGGACTGGACCCTTGAGACCGTGGCGACGCCGGGCCACGCCTCCAACCACCTGTGTTTCGCCCTGGCGCAAGAGAACGCCCTGATCGCCGGAGATCATGTGATGGGGTGGTCGACCACGGTCGTGGCCCCGCCCGATGGCGACATGGCGGCCTACATGACCAGCCTCGACCGCGTCATCGCGGGCGGCTACGCCCGGCTCTATCCGGCGCACGGGGCGTCGATCGACGACCCGCCCCCCTTCCTCGAGGCCTATCGCGCCCACCGGCTGGACCGCGAGGCCCAGATCCTCGCGGCGCTGGAGGGCGGCGCGGACTCCATTCCGGAGATCGTCCAGCGGCTCTATGCCGAGGTCGACCCCCGCCTGTGGCCGGCGGCCGGGCTGTCGGTGTTCGCGCACCTGATCAAGCTGGCGGCGGAGGCGCGGGTGACGGCGGCGCCGGCGCCGGAACTCGACGCGCGCTACGGGCTGGCGGTCAGGCCCTGAACGATCTTGCGGGCGAGGCGGCAGGTCGCGCCGCCGTCCCGCCAGACCTCGCGCGCGGTGACCCGGACATCGGTCTGGCCCGGGCGGATACGCACCACAGCGTCGTGGCCGAAGCCGAAGGCGCGGTCCTGCCGCACGCCGTCCGCGCGCGCGACACTGTAGCCCAGAACCTCGAAGCCGGCCGCGCGCAGGGCCGCCGCCGCCGTCTCCGGCGCCACCTGGGTGGGGATGGAGCCGCCGAGGTCGCAGCCCCCCTGCCCCGCCGGGAGCACGGCGGGATCAACGCCGCCGGCCGCGGCGCGGCGCTGCAGCAGGGCCCGGTTGTAGCCGGGCCGGTCGCCGGGATTGGTCGTCACGTCCAGCGGTCCGGCCTCGCCGAAGCCCTGACGCAGCGCGCCGAAGCAGGCGGCGGCTCCCAGCGCCAGAACGACCGCGAGGACCGCGGGCAGTCCCGCCTTGCGCGTGCCCCGAACCGCGACGAGCACGGCCAGCAGGGCGGCGGCGACGCCGACCAGCGCCAGCCACACGCCCCACGTCACGACCAGCCCCTCGAAGGCGAACCGCCGGTCGATCACACCGGCCTGGGAGGCCGCCATCAGGCCGAAGGCCAGCACCGGGCCGAGGGCGGCCACGCCGGCGCACTGCCAGGCGCGCACGACGAGGGCCTGGACGCGGGCGGTCCCCCCGGTCGCCACGTCAGGCCGGCTGCGGCGCGTCGGCCGTCGGCAGGCGGTAGTCCTTCATGCGCTCGCGTAGCAGCTTCTTGTCGATCTTGCCGGTGGCGCCCAGCGGGATGTCATCGACGAACACGACATCGTCCGGCATCCACCACTTGGCGATCTTGCCCTGCAGGAAGTCGAGGTGCTCCTGCTTGTCCTGGCCCTCGCCGGGCTTCAGCTTGATGATCAGCACCGGGCGCTCGTCCCACTTGGGATGGGCCGCGCCGATCACGGCGGCCAGCTCGACCTTCGGGTGGCCGACGGCGATGTTCTCGATCTCGATCGAGCTGATCCACTCGCCGCCGGACTTGATCACGTCCTTGGCGCGGTCGGTGATCTGCATGAAGCCGTGCGAGTCGATGGTGGCGACGTCGCCGGTATCGAAGAAGCCCTCGTTGTCGAGGATCTCGCCGCCCTCGCCCTTGAAATAGGCGCCGGCGATGGTCGGCCCGCGCACCATCAGCCGCCCGTAGGTCGTCCCGTCATGGGGCATCTCCTGGCCGGCGTAGTTCTTGAGGGTCAGCTCGACGCCGAGCGGCGGCACGCCCTGCTTGATGCGCCACTTCATCTGCTCGTCGTACGGCAGCTCCAGCAGCTCCGGCGTCAGGTTCGACAGGGTGCCGATCGGCGAGGTTTCGGTCATGCCCCAGCCCTGGACCACCTCGATGCCGTAACCGTCGTGGAAGGCGCGGATCAGGCTTTCCGGCACGGCCGAGCCCCCGATAAGAACCCGCTTCAGGGTGCTGAACGTCAGCCCCTTCTCGCGGACGTGGGCCAGCAGGCCCTGCCACACGGTCGGCACGGCGGCGGAGAAGGTGACGCCCTCGGTCTCGAGCAGCTCGTAGATGGCTTCGCCGTCCATGCGCGCGCCCGGCATGACCAGCTTGGAGCCGGCCGCCGGACCGCCAAACGCGATGCCCCACGCGTTGGCGTGGAACATTGGCACGACCGGCAGGATCACTTCCTTCGGCGTGGCGCCGAGCACCGTCGTCTGCAGGCCGAGCAGCGTATGGATGAAGTTCGAGCGGTGCGAATAGAGCACGCCCTTCGGATTGCCGGTGGTGCCGGAGGTATAGCAAAGGCCGCAGGCGGTCTTTTCGTCAAAGCCGCCCCAGGTGACATCCTCGTCGGCCTCGGCCAGCAGCTGCTCGTAGCACTCGGCGCGCGGCAGCCTGGTCGCCGGCATGGTCAGCTCGTCGGTCATCACCACCACCCGCTCGACCGTCGGGCAGTGCGGCAGGATCGCTTCGAGCAGCGGCACGAAGGTCAGGTCGACGAAGATGATCCGGTCGCCAGCGTGGTTGATGATGTAGATCAGCTGTTCGGGGAACAGGCGCGGGTTCAGGGTGTGGCAGACGGCCCCGATGCCCATGATGCCGTACCAGGCCTCGATGTGGCGGGCCGTGTTCCAGGCCAGGGTGGCGATCCGGTCGCCGACCTTGACGTCCCAGCCCTGCAGCACCTTCGAGACCCGTTTCGCGCGCCCATGGATCTCGGCATAGCTGATCCGGACGATAGGTCCCTCGACCGAGCGGGTCACGACCTCCCGGTGGGGATGCCAGTTCTTCGCGTGGTCCAGGATCCTGTCGACCGTCAGCGGCCAGTCCTGCATCAATCCGAGCATGGCGTTCCTCTAATGCCTCCGGCTCTCATTGGCCGTTTTGGCCAAGCTACCGGGGTGATCTGCGTTAAGCAACGCGAGGCGGCCCGCGACACTATGACGGGCGTCCCGGTGCGGCTAAGGGGCCGCATGCCCCATCTCATCGCCATCACCGGCGGCTCCGGCTCCGGCAAGAGCACCCTCGCCGAAGCCCTGCTCGCCGCCCTGCCCGCTGGCCGGGCCACGCTCGTGCGCGAGGACTGGTACTATGCTGACGCCGGGGGCCTGCCCGATTTCGACCCGCTGGGCTTCGACTTCGACGACGTCGCCGCCCGCGACCATGTCCTGATGGCGGCGCATCTGCAGGCCCTGAAGGCCGGGCAGACGATCGAGGCGCCCGACTACGACTTCGTCACCCATCGGCGGCGCCAGCCGGGGCATGCCGTTGCCCCCTGCGACATGATCGTGCTCGAGGGCACCCATTGCCTGGCGACCCCCGAGGTGGCGGCCCTGTTCGATCTGAAGGTATTCGTCGACACGCCGGCGGACATCCGCTTCATTCGCCGCTTGCTGCGCGACCAGAGCGAGCGCGGGCGTACGGCGGATTCGGTCATCGCCCAGTACCTCAAGACCGTCCGCCCGGGGCACGAGCGATTCACCGAGCCCTCGCGGGCGCTGGCCGACTTCATCGTCGCCGATGCGACGGCGGCCGTGCGGCTCGAGGATCCGGGGGCCGTCCGGCGGCTTCTGGCGCCTGTTCTGGCCCATCCGATGTTCGAAGTTGCGGAGACTCCGTATTGCGCTGATCCCGGGCGCACCTGATCCTCGGATCGGGACGCGCCTGAATGCTGATCAAGAGTGACATCCGCCGCCGCGAAGAAATCCTCGCCACCGCGCGACGGCACTTCCTTGCCAAGGGGTATGCAAATACCGGCATGGAGCCGATTGCGCGGGAGGCCCAGGTGTCGACCGCCACGCTCTACGGCCTGTTTCCCGGCAAGGACGAGCTGTTCCAGGCGGTGGTGGATCACGCGGCTGAAGAGTTCACCGCCCGTATGGGTCGCATCCAGATCCCGCCCGGCGACGCCCGCGACCAGCTGACGGCCTTCGCCTGGACCTACGCCTGCTTCATGAGCGACCCGTTCGTCCGGCAGGTCTTCCGCCTGGTCATGGCCGAGCGGTCCCGCTTCGTCGGCCTGGCCCAGCGCTTGTTCGAGAAGGGACGGCGCGAATACGGCCTGACGCTGATGCAGGTCATCGCGCGGCTGCAGGCGTGCGGGCAGCTGAAGCCCGGCAAACCTTCGTGGGCGGCGGGGCAGCTGATGGGCATGATCGAGCACCCGCTGTTCTTCGTGCCGATGGTCACCGGCGACGAGGTCCGTGGCGAGCGCCCGCCGGAGGCCATCGCCGATGATGCGGTGGAGACCTTCCTGGCGCGCTACGGCGCGGAGCCCGTTCAGGGATAGAGCCGCGTCCGCGTCCAGCCGTGATCGCCGCGGTCAAACCGCAGGCGGTCATGCAGGCGGAAGGGACGGTCGCGCCAGAACTCGATCTGCACCGGGGTCAGACGCCAGCCGGTCCAGTGCGGCGGACGCGGGGGCTCGGCGTCGCCGAAACGCGCCTCCTGTTCGGCGATGGCCGCCTCCAGCGTCGCCCGGTCAGCCAGGGGCCGGGACTGGTCAGAGGCCCAGGCCCCGATCCGGCTTTCGCGGGCGCGGCTGGCGAAATAGGCGTCCGACTCCCCGGCCGTGACCTCGGCGAGGGAGCCGCGGATGCGGATCTGGCGGCGCAGGGACTTCCAGTGGAACAGCAGCGCCGCCTGTGGCCGCGCCGCGATCTGCCCGCCCTTGGCGCTCTCCCGGTTGGAATAGAAGGTGAAGCCCCGGACATCGACGTCCTTGAGCAGCACCATGCGGCAGTCCGGCAGGCCGTCCGGATCGACGGTGGCCAGGGCCATGGCGTTGGAGTCATTGATCTCGTGCGCCCGCGCCTCGACCAGCCATTCGGTCACGAGGGCGATCGGGTCGTCGCGATCGAACAGGGCCTCGTCGCTGTTGCGGGCGAGCGCGGCGGCATAGTCGCGCGCATACTCCTCGCGCGTGGGACTGGGGGGGATGGCGGGCGCGGTCATGACCCCCTGATAGCGCCGCGCCGCCGCCCTGGCGAGCAGGTCTCGCGTCGCGATTAACCCCGCCTTGACCATAGTCGCCGTTCAGTGCCGGCCATGTCGTCGTTCCTGACCCTCTCCGAGGCGCGCGCCCAGCTGGGCCTTGAGGCCTCGCCGGATCCCGAGGCCATCAACCTGGCCTTCCGACGCGCCGTCCGGAGCACGGCGGGGGATGACGACGACAGCACGTTGCGGCGGCTGATCGCCGCCCGCGACCTGCTGCTGAGCACCTCGACGCCGGGGGCCCTGCCGGCCCCGGCCGCCGCCGCGCCGCCGCCGCCCCTCGTGGGGCTTGGCCCGCTGGAGGCCCTGCGCGGCGGCGTGGTCGAGGTGGACCTGCCGCCCCGTCGGCTGCGCGTCATGGTGCCGCCGGGCCTGCGCACCGGGGAGCACCTGCGGCTGCGCGGCGCTGGGTCCGCCGGTGAAGACCTCTACCTCCCGGTCGTGATCCGGTCCGGCGATGGCCTGTCGGTGGTCGGCGACGATCTGTACATGACCGCCCCGGCCTCCCCCCGCGTGCTGGAGGACGGCGGCCGCGTCGAGGTCGAGACCCACGCCGGCCCTCGCGCCCTCTGGGTTACCCCCGGCCTGCAGGCCCCTGTCCGCCTCTGCCTGCGCGGTCTCGGCCTGCCAGCCCGCGGGCGGCGTCCCGCGGGTCGCCTCTACGTGCGCCTTGAGCCCTCGACTGACGCGCCCAGCGCCGCCGAGGACCTGCTGGCCCGCTTCCATCGGGTCTGGACGCCGAGGCGGCTCGCGGCCTAAGCCGGTTGGGCCATGTCGCACAACACCTTCGGCCACCTGTTCCGCGTCACCACCTGGGGCGAAAGCCACGGGCGAGGGATCGGCTGCGTCGTCGATGGCTGCCCCGCCGGCCTGCCCCTCACCGAGGCGGACCTTCAGCCGTGGCTGGACCGGCGCAAGCCGGGCGGCAGCCGGTTCGTCACCCAGCGCCAGGAGAGCGATACCGCCCGGATCTGGTCCGGCGTCTTCGACGACGGCGAGGGACAGGTCACGACCGGGACGCCGATCTCGATCCTGATCGCCAACGAGGACCAGCGGTCCAAGGACTATGGCGAGATCGCCCGCGCCTTCCGCCCGGGCCACGCCGACTACACCTACCAGGCCAAGTACGGCGTGCGCGACTACCGCGGCGGCGGTCGTTCCTCGGCGCGCGAGACCGCGGCCCGCGTCGCGGCCGGGGCGATCGCCCGCAAGCTGCTCGGCGACAGCGTCCGCATCCGGGCCGGGGTGGTTCAGCTCGGCCCGCACCGGCTGACGCCGGAGCAGATCGACTTTGACGCGGTCTACGAGAACCCCCTGTTCGCGGCCTCCGCCGATGCCGTCCCGGCGTGGGAGGCCTACCTCGACAGCGTCCGCAAGGCGGGTTCGTCGGTCGGCGCCGTCGTGGCGCTGGAGGTCACCGGCGTCCCGGCAGGCTGGGGCGCGCCGCTGTACGGCAAGCTCGATTCCGAACTCGCCGCCGCCCTCATGTCGATCAACGCCGTCAAGGGCGTCGAGATCGGGGCCGGCTTCGGGGCCGCGGAACTGACCGGCGAGGCCAATGCCGACGAGATGCGGATCGGCCCGGACGGCGAACCCGTCTTCCTGTCCAACCATGCCGGCGGCGTCCTCGGCGGCATCACCACAGGGCAGCCCCTGACGGCCCGGGTGGCCTTCAAGCCGACGTCGTCGATCCTCACGCCGCGCCGCAGCGTGGACCGGGACGGCCAGGAGGTCGACCTGCGCACCAGGGGCCGGCACGACCCCTGCGTCGCCCTCCGGGGCGTTCCGGTGGTCGAGGCCATGGCCGCCTGCGTGCTGGCCGACGCCTGGCTGCGGCATCGCGCCCAGCAGGGCTGACGCCCCCGCCCCCTTTCGCAACAGTTTCTGTTACCTATATCCTGAGCAAACGAGGCCTCGGGTCTCCAGGGAGAGTGACAGATGATCGACGTTCGCCCCTTCAACAGCCTCGGCGGCGCGGACCATGGCTGGCTGCGCGCGCGGCACCACTTCTCGTTCGCCAACTACTACGACCCGGCGCGCATGGGCTGGGGCCGGCTGCGCGTCTGGAACGACGACGAGATCGCCGCGAAGTCGGGCTTCCCGCCTCACCCGCACGCGGACATGGAGATCATCACCTACGTCCGCACCGGCGCCATCACCCACCAGGACTCCATGGGCAACCAGGGCCGCACCGTCGCCGGCGATGTGCAGGTGATGAGCGCCGGGACCGGCGTGCGCCATGCCGAGTACAATCTGGAGGACGAGCTGACGACCATCTTCCAGATCTGGATCGAGACCGACCGTCCCGGCGCCCAGCCGTCGTGGGGCGCGCGCCCCTAACACACAGCGCCCCCCAACCGCCCCCTAAAAGATGTAGGAACCACGC
>CAZUXK010000012.1:0-17665 GCA_964624025.1 uncultured Brevundimonas sp. | reverse complement strand
GCAACCGTCGTGGGGCGCCCGCCCCTTCCCCCGGGCCGACCGATCCGGCCGCTTCCAGGTGCTCGCCTCGGGCCGGGAGGGCGATGACGCCCTGCCGATCAATGCCGACGCTCGAATCCTCGGGGCGACGCTCAACGCCGGCGAGACGATCCGCTACCCGCTGGCCGAGGGCCGCCGCGCCTATCTGGTGCCGGCCGTGGGCAAGGTCGCGGTCAACGGGGTGACGCTGAACGCCCGCGACGGCGCCGCCATCCGCGACGAGGCCGAACTCGTCATCACCGCCGAGGCCGACGCCGAGCTGGTGATGGTCGACAGTCTGTAAGCCACGCCTCCTGCGCCGACAGAAAAGGCCCGCCGGATCGCTCCGGCGGGCCTTGTCATGTCGGCGATGCGACGGGCGTCAGTGCTTCACATTGCGCCAGATCTGCCGGTAGCTGGCGTAGGTCAGGCCGGCGAAGATCGCCAGATAGGCCAGCACGGCGATGCCGGTGCGCTTGCGCTCGGTCGCCTTGGGGTCCGACGCCCAGGCGATAAATGCCGCGACGTCGCGCGAGTACTGGTCGATCGTCTCGGGAGCGTCGTCGTCATAGGTGACCTGGCCGTCGCGCAGCGGCTGGGCCATGGCGATGAAGCCGCCGTACGGCACCTTGTCGTGGTCCCCTTCCCAGAACGGGGTCAGGTCGCCCGGCATGTAGGGGTTGTAGTGCTGGCCCGGCGCGATGCGCAGACCGGCCGGGGCCGGCTGGTAGCCCGCGAGCAACGAGTAGATGTAGTCCGCCCCGCCCTTGCGGGCCTTGGCCATGACCGAGAGGTCCGGCGGCACGGCGCCGCCGTTGCCCGCGGCGGCCGCCGTGGCGTTCGGGTAGGGGTCCGGGAAGGCGTCGGCCGGGGTGCCCGGACGCCGGATCGGCTCACCGGTCTCGGAGTCGATGTCCGCAATCTCGAACTCGGCCGCCAGCACCCGCACGAAGCGGTTCTCGTTCGGGTTGGAGACGTGCGGATCCCAGAACGGGCCGCCGTCTTCCGCGAGGTTGCGGAAGCTGAGCAGGTTCATCGAGTGGCACGCGGCGCAGACCTCGCGATAGACCTTGTAGCCCCGCTGCAGCTGGCCCTGGTCAAAGGTGCCGAACGGCCCCTCGAAGCTGAAGGCGATGTCGCGCGGCTTTTTGGCCTCGCCGGCCGCCTGGGCGGCCGGGGCGACGAGCGCAAGCCCGGCGGCCGCAATCAGCGGGATCAGGATGGACTTCACGGGGGCGGTCTTTCCGAAGGAGAGGGTCATGGAGATCAGCCCCGGGTTTCGGGCTGGGCCGCGGCGCCGGCCGGCATCGCCGCCGAACCGCCGAGCACGGGCTCGGAGATCGATTGCGGGATCGGCAAGGGCGTTTCGCGCAAGCCGACCATGGGCAGGATCACCAGGAAGAAGGCGAAGTAGTACAGCGTCGCCAGTCGGCCGAGCCACAGGTAGCTGTTGAGGTCGCCGTCGATCAGCATGAAGGTCTTGAACTCGCCGATCACCGGCGCGTCCGGCAACATGGCGCCGCAGAGACCGAGGACGAAGGCGTTGGCCACGAAGATGTAGAAGAACACCCGCATGGTCGGCCGGTAGCGCATCGAGCGGACGCGCGAGGTGTCCAGCCAGGGCAGGATGAACAGCACCGCGATGGCGCCGAACATGGCCACCACGCCGCCGAACTTGTCCGGCACCGCGCGCAGGATGGCGTAGAACGGCAGCAGATACCACTCGGGCACGATGTGCGCCGGGGTGACCAGCGGGTTGGCCGGGATCGAGTTGTCGGCGTGGCCCAGCGCGTTCGGCATGAAGAAGACGAACACCGCGAACATCATCAGGAACAGGATCAGGGCGAAGCCGTCCTTGACCGTGTAGTACGGGTGGAACGGCACCGTGTCCTTGGCCACCCGATCCTTGGGGATCAGGATGCCGACCGGGTTGTTCTGGCCGGCGTGGTGCAGGGCCCACAGGTGCAGCACCACGCAGCCGGCAATCACGAACGGCAGCAGATAGTGCAGCGAGAAGAAGCGGTTCAGGGTGGCGTTGTCGATCGCCGGGCCGCCTTGCAGCCAGGTCAGGATCGAGCCGCCGACCACCGGGATCGAGCCGATCAGGTTGGTGATCACGACCGCGCCGTGGAAGGACATCTGGCCCCACGGCAGCACGTAGCCGAGGAAGGCGGTGGCGATCAGCAGGAAGAAGATCACGCAGCCGACGATCCAGATCATCTCACGCGGGGCCTTGTACGAGCCGTAGTACAGGCCGCGGAGCATGTGGATGTAGACGGCGATGAAGAACATCGACGCGCCGTTGGAGTGGACGTAGCGGATCAGCCAGCCGCCGTTCACGTCGCGCATGATGCGCTCGACCGAGGCGAAGGCCATCTCGGTGTTCGGCACATAGTGCATGGCCAGCACGACGCCGGTGATGATCTGGGTCATCAGGCAGATCGTGAGGATCGCGCCGAAGGTGTACCAGTAGTTCAGGTTCTTCGGCGTCGGCAGCGACATGTAGTCGGCGCCGAAGCGGATGATCGGCAGGCGGGTGTCCATCCACCGCTCGAAAGCGGTCTTGGGCACGTAGGTGGATTGATGCTCGCTCATGATCTCGCCCTGCGTCAGCCGATCCGCACCGCGGTGTCGGAGACGTACTCGTAATTCGGCACCACGAGGTTCGTGGGGGCCGGACCCTTACGGATGCGGCCGGAGGTGTCGTAGTGCGACCCGTGGCAGGGGCAGAACCAGCCGCCGTAGTCGCCGGTGCCGAAGGTCGGAACGCAACCGAGGTGGGTGCACGAGCCGACCAGCACGAGGTACTGCTCGCGGCCTTCCTTGACCCGGTCGGCGTCCGACTGCGGATCCTTCAGGGCCGACATCGGGGTTTCCCGCGCCGCCTCGATCTCCGCCGGGGTGCGGTAGCGCACGAACACCGGCTTGCCCTGCCACTTGACCACGACCTGCTGGCCTTCCTGGACCTTGGTCAGGTCGAAGTCGATGACCGACAGGGCGAGGGTGTCAGCCGCCGGGTTCATCTGGTTGATGAGCGGCCAGGCGATCGTCACGCCCGCCCCCGCAGCTGCGGCGCCGGCCGCGATATGGATGAAGTCCCGCCGGGTGGCGTCGCCGCCCTGTCCGTCTGAATTCACGACCGATTCGGTCACGTCTCACCTCTGGCCTGCCGCGCCGGGCCTCGCAATTGAGGCCCGATCCGGCGCAAAATCCTTTAGCGCAACTGGGGAATTCCCGCCCGGCCCGGCTTTGCGACGGATCGCCGCTTGAGCGCGGACGTCCTTGAGAAATATTCGCAAATACTGGCCGCGACAGGCGGTTCGGCCGCGCGTAGACGTGGCCTTAGAATGCGTCTCGCCCTTTTTCAACCGGCCATCCCCCAGAACGTCGGCGCCTGCATCCGCCTGTCCGCCTGTTTCGGGGCCGAGCTTCACATCATCGGGCCCACGGCCTTCCCGCTCAACGACCGCGCCCTGAAGCGCGCCGCACTCGACTACGGCCCGCTCGGGCACATGACGGTGCACGAGGGCTGGGAAGCGTTCCTGGCCCATCGCGCCCCGGGTCGCCTCGTGCTGTTCACCACGCGCGGCGCGACGCCGCTCGACGCGTTCCGCTTCCAGCCCGACGATGTCCTGCTGTTCGGCTCGGAACCCTCGGGGGCCCCCGAGCATGTCCACGCCGCGGCGGACGCCCGGGTGGTCATTCCGATCGCGCCCGGGGCGCGCTCCCTGAACCTGGCGGTCAGCGCCGGGATCGCCTGCTGGGCCGCGCGGCGCCGCGCGATTTAGCCTAAACTTAAGCCGTACCGTCTAAGCCTCGGGCATGGCGGACGCTTACGAATTCGATCCCGCGTGGCGGGCGTGGGAACATCTGCGGCGGCCGCTCTGGCTGTTCGACCCGCAGCGCCGCAAAGGCGTCTACGCCAACGCCGCCGCCCTCGAACTGTGGAATGCCCGCTCGCTTCCGGAACTGCTCGCCCGCGATCACTCGCAGCTTTCCCCCGCGGTAGCGGCGCGGCTCGAGCGACTGGCGCTCGCCACGGCTGGCGGCGAAACCGTGTCGGAACGCTGGACCTTCTATCCGAACGGGACGCCGGTCACGGTCGATGCGACCATCTCCACCTATCGGCTCGCCGACGGCGCGCCGGCGCTGATGTTCGAGGCGTCGCCGTCCGACGCCGAGCCGGAGGAGCGACGCGCCCTCGAAGCGCTGCGCCATACCGACGCGGCTATCAGCCTGTTCGCGCCTGACGGCCGCGCCTTGTTCGCCAACCCGGCGGCCTTCGACGCCTATGGCCGGGCCGATCTGCCCTTCACAGCGCGCTTTGTGGACCCATCGGCCGGGGAGACTCTTTTCGCCGCCGCCCTGTCCGGCCCCCTCGACAGCGAGGTCCATGCCGTCGAGACGCGCTATGGTCGCCGCTGGCGCCGCATGGCCCTCCGAACCGGGCTCGATCCGGTGACGGGCGAGATGTCGGTGCTGCTGAACGAGACGGACATCACCGGAGAGATCGAGGCCCGCTCAGCCCAAGCCGAAGCCGAGCGCCGCTCCGCGGCGGCAGAGGCGCGCCAAGCGTTGCTGTCGACCCTGTCGCACGAGCTGCGCACGCCGCTCAATGCCGTGCTGGGCTTCTCAGGCCTGCTGTCGAGCGACAACCTCGACCCGGTCAAGGCCGCCCACGTGGCCCGGATCCACCGGGCCGGCGATCGTCTGCTGGATGTTGTCAACGAGATCATCGACCTCGCTGACGGCGGCAAGACCGCGAGGTCCAGCGCGGGCTCGCCTCAACCGGATGTCACCGCCGCGCCGCCCCCGGCCGCCGTAAGCGTCGCGCCCCAAATCCTCTACGTGGACGACCATCCGGCCAATCGTGCGCTTGTCCAGGCCCTGTTGGCCGCCCTAGGGGTGGCCTGCGCCCTTGCAGAGGACGGGGCGCAAGGCCTTGAGGCCGCCAGGGGGGGCGACTGGGATCTGATTCTGATGGACATTCAGATGCCTGTGATGGACGGGCTCGAGGCGACCCGGGCGATCCGGGCGCTGCCGGGGCCGGCGGCGCGGACTCCGATCGTGGCCCTGACGGCCAATACGCTTGCCGATGAACGAAAGGCCTATGCCGCGGCAGGCATGGACGATTGCCTCGCCAAGCCCGTTGACCTCGCCGCCCTCGCCGCCTGCCTGGCGCGCTGGGTCAGCCCGGCTGACGCCGCCGCAGCTGCGGCCTAGCGCGCGCCAGCAACCGCCAGCTCCGGTTTCCGGTCGGCCTGGGCCCGCGCCACCGCCTCCGCCGCCCGCATCACCCGCAGCACATTCTCCCCGAGGAGCTTGCGCAAATCCGCGTCGCTCCAGCCGCGCCGGGCCAGCTCGGCCAGGATCAGCGGATAGGCGTCGACCCCGGTGATTCCTTCCGGCAGGCTGGAGATACCGTCGAAGTCCCCGCCGATCCCGATATGGTCGATGCCGGCGACATCGCGGACATGCTCGATGTGGGCCACAATGTCGGCGATGGTCGCCCGAGGCGCCGGATTGGCCGCCTCCCACGCCGCGAGCTCCGACGTGACCCGGTCAGCGGCCTCGGGATACAGGCTGCGCAGCCGGGACTGCTCGCCGGCACGGGCCGCGCCCCACTGCCGAACCGCCTCGTTGATGAAGGCCGGCACGAAGGTGATCATCACCACCCCGCCATCCTGCGACAGCGCGCGCAGGATGCTGTCCGGGACATTGCGCGGATGGTCGGTCACGCCGCGCGCCGAGGAGTGGGAGAAGATCACCGGCGCCTCGGAGACCCGCATGGCGTCGACCATGGTGGCCTCGGACACGTGGGACAGGTCCACCAGCATCCCGATGCGGTTCATCTCCCGGACCACCGCCTCGCCGAACGGCGACAGGCCGTCATGGCGCGGGGCGTCGGTGGCGCTGTCTGCCCAGCTGATGGTCGTGGAGTGGGTCAGGGTCATGTAGCGCACGCCCGCCCGCTGGAACTCGCGCAGCAGACCCAGCGAGTCGGCGATGGAATAGCCGCCCTCGATCCCGATCAGACTGGCGATCCGGCCCTGGCGATGGATGCGCACCACATCGTCGGCGGTCAGGGCGATCTCGAAGGTCCCGGGATGGGCGGCGACCATGCGACGCAGCAGGTCGATCTGCTCGAAGGTGGCTCGGGCCGCCTCCAGCGGCGGCAGGCTGGCGGGCACATAGACGGACCAGAACTGGGCCCCGACGCCGCCGGCGCGCAGGCGGGGGATGTCGGTGTGCAGCCGGGTCGAGACCGACAGGTCGGCGGCGAGATCCACAGCGTGCGGATCCGAAGCGAAGCCCTGGCGCAGGGCCCAGGGCAGGTCGTTGTGACCGTCGATCAGCGGCGTGCGCTGCAGCAGCCGCTCCACCCGCGCCTCGGGCGAGGCCCTGTCAGGAGTCTGGGCGACAGCGGGAGCGGCCACGCCAAGGACGAGCGCGGCGGCGAGGACGGGGCGGATCATGGCGAACTCCGGCGGACGGGACAGCCGCGACAGTGGGACCGCGCCGTCCCCCGGCGCAAGCGCCTTGGCGCAGCGCATGCGGTCGTGCTTGAAGGCCGCATGACCGACACCGCTCCGACGGACGAGCTCCGGACCCGCGCCCGCGCCTGGTTCGAGGCCCTGCGCGACCGCATCCACGCGGCCCTCGAAACCCTTGAGGATGAGGCGCCCGACGCCCTTTTCCCGGGCGAACCCGGGCGCTTCGTGCGCACGCCCTGGACCCGGCCGGACGGCGGCGGCGGCGTCATGGGCATGCTGCACGGCCGACTGTTCGAGAAAGCCGGGGTGCACGTCTCCACCGTGCACGGGACCTTCCCGCCCGACTACGCGAAGCAGGTCCCCGGCGCCGAAGAGGATCCCCGCTTCTTCGCCACCGGCATCAGCCTGATCGTCCACCCGCGCAGCCCGCGGGTGCCGGCGGTCCATATGAACACCCGCTTCATCGCCACGACCCGCGGCTGGTTCGGCGGCGGCGCCGACCTGACGCCCGTCCTGATGGTCGACCGCCGCGAAGACGCCCCGGACGCCGTCCGCTTCCACGCCGCCATGAGGGCCGCCTGCGACGCCCATGACCCCTCTTGGTACGCGAAGTACAAGGCCTGGTGCGACGAGTACTTCTTCCTGCCCCACCGCAACGAGCCGCGCGGCATCGGCGGCATCTTCTACGACCACCACGATACCGGCGACCGTGAGCGCGATTTCGCCTTCACCCGCGACGTCGGCGAGGCCTTCCTCAAGGTGTATCCGGAGATCGTCCGCGCCCGCATGGGCGAGGCCTGGACGCCGGAAGAGCGGGAGGAGCAGCTGATCCGCCGCGGCCGTTACGTGGAATTCAACCTTCTGTACGACCGTGGGACCACCTTCGGTCTGAAGACCGGGGGCAATGTCGAGTCGATCCTCAGCTCGATGCCGCCGGAGGTGAAATGGCCATGACCGCGCCCGAGCCGGCCTCGCCGGTGGTCCTGATCAACGTCTTCAAGTGCGAGAGCACGCGGCAGGACGAGCTGATCGATCACCTGACCGCCCTGAACCACGTCCAGCGCGGCCTGCCGGGCTTCATCTCGGCGACCCTCCACCGCGGGGTCAACGGCCGCACCGTGGCCAACTATGTGGTCTGGGCCGCCGCCGAGGACTGGAAGGCCATGACGCGCCATCCCGAGGTGGTGGAAGGCATGCGGCCGGTCATGGCCCTGGCCACCTTCGAGCCGCACCTCTACGAGCCCGGCAAGGTGGTTACCTGAGGCTTGCGCCCTCGCCGGTCAGGAAGCCGCGCAGCCAGGCGCCCAGAACGGCCCGGTCGTCGGGCTGCTGCAGGCTGGCCATCGCCTGATCGACGAGGTCCGACGCAATCCGCCCGCGGCGTCCCTCGACCAGCGCCGTGGCGAAGGCTGGCGAGAACTCCGGATGACACTGGAAACTGATCGCATCGCCTCCGTATGCGAGGCCGGCATGAGGCGTGAAGGCGCTGGCGGCGATGACCCGCGCCCCGGGCGGAATGGCCACCACCTGATCCTGATGCGACACGGGAATGGACAGGCGCGCCGCCGCCGGCTGCGCCCACGGCGCATCCAGCACGACCTCATAGGTGTGCAGGCCGACACCCCAGCCGCGATCGGACTTCTCGACCCGGCCGCCAAGCGCCTGCGCCATGGCCTGGTGGCCGAAGCAGATGCCCACGAGGCGCAGCCGCCCGTGCGCTGTCCGGATCCAGTCCAGCAGCGGCGGGATCCAGTCATGGGCCTCATACACACCGGCCGGGGAGCCGGTGATGATGGCCCCGTCGAACGCGGCCGGGTCCGGCAGGGCCCCGGCGGTGACGTCGAACGTCTCGAAACTGAAGCCCTCCCCCAGCAGGACGCGGAACATGTCGGGGTAGCGTCCGTGGACCGCGCCCAGAGCCTCGGGCGGGCGACCGGTTTCCAGGATGGCGATGCGGGGGTTCATCTCGCGGCCTCGATCAGC
Source organism: uncultured Brevundimonas sp. (assembly GCA_964624025.1). Taxonomy (GTDB): domain Bacteria; phylum Pseudomonadota; class Alphaproteobacteria; order Caulobacterales; family Caulobacteraceae; genus Brevundimonas. The sequence continues at coordinate 9,170 of CAZUXK010000012.1, read as the reverse complement.
TGGCGCAGCCGGGCCTCATGCCCGTCAGCGGGAAAGTCGTCGGCGATCCAGCCGGCCTCGAAGGCGCGCAGAAGCTCGCCCGTGGCGGGGCCCGGCGGGACGCCGAGCCGCGCCAGATCGGCACCGCCGACCGGCAGGCGCGGGATCGGCCAGGTCTCGACCAACGCCCATGTGTTGTCGGGCACCGCCCCCTCCCCGGCTTCGGCCAGCCGCAGACGATCCCGCACTGTCCCGCGCCCCAGCCTGTAGAGGGCCGCGCGGAGGGCCCTCGGGGCAAGGCCCGGCGCGACGGGAACCGCGCGGTCCGTCGCAGCGACCAGCCGGTCACGCTGGGCGTTGGACAGGCGCAGGCGCGCGGCGACGCCTGCGGCGATCACGGGGTCGTCCGGCAGCAGGGCCGCCAGCCTGAGCAGCGGATCTTCACAGCCCTCGACCAGACGGCCGAACCGCTCTGTCGCGACCGCCTCGGGCAGGATCGCCCCCAGCACCCCGGCCTCGTCCATGGCGGCCAGCACAGCCCGCGGGTCCGGGGCCGCCAGCAGCTTCAGCAGCTCCTTCGACACCCGCTCGGCCGACAGCCGCGCCAGCCCGTCACGGCCAGCGGTGCAGGCCTCGAGCCCCGCCGCGTCCGGCGCGCCGTCACCGTACCAGGCGCTGAAGCGGAAAAAGCGCAGGATGCGCAGATAGTCCTCGACGATGCGCCGGGCGGGATCGCCGACGAACACCACCCGGCCGGCGAGCGCGTCGGCCACCCCCTCGCCGGTCGGATCGAACACCCGCCCCTCGCGGTCGGCGTAGAGGGCGTTGAGGCGGAAGTCCCGCCGCGCCGCATCCTCGGCCCAGTCATCGGTGAAGGCCACCTCGGCCCGGCGCCCGTCCGTGGCCTCGTCCCGGCGAAGCGTGGTGATCTCGAACCCGCGCCCCCCCGAGACAGCCGTCACCGTGCCATGGGCCAGACCGGTCGGGACCGCCCTCAGCCCGGCGGCGCCGAGGGCGGTCATGACCTGGTCGGGCCGCAGGGGCGTGGCCAGATCGACGTCGTCGACCGGCCGCCCCATCAGGGCGTTACGCACCGCCCCGCCGACCACGCGCACACAGCCTGCGCCCCCGGCGGCCTCGAGCGCGTCAAGCACGGCGACCGTCGCCGGGTCCACAAGCCAGTCCGGGGCGTCGAGACGGGTCATGCCGCCGCCTCGTCGCGGCCGTCCAGCCGGACCGTCAGCGCCCGCAGCATGCCCGCCGTGGCCCCCCAGATGTAGCGCCCCTCCCATGGCATCGCCCAGAAGCGGCGGCGCGCGCCGTCGGGCCCCTCGTAATGGTCCTGCCGGTGATTGGCCCGGTCGAGCAGGAAGGCGAATGGCGGCGCGAAGATCTCGGCGACCTCCCCGGGCTGAGGCTTCAGATCGACGGGACCGGCCACCCAGCCAACCACCGGCGTGACCAGGAAGCCGGTGCCGGTCTCGTAGGGGTCGCCGAGGCCGAGCGGCTCGACCGCCGCCGGATCAAGGCCGACCTCTTCCCACGCCTCGCGCAGCGCCGCCTCGAGAGCCGTCTCGCCCGGCTCGATGCGGCCGCCGGGGAAGGCCACCTGGCCCGCGTGGCTGGTCAGCTCGTCGGCCCGGCGCGTCAGCACCACGGTCGGCTCGCCCGGCCCCGCCAGCACCGGCACCAGCACCGCCGCCGGCCGCAGCTCGCCGGGCGGGCGACGGGTGGCGTCGGGGTTCAGGTCATAGTCGGAACGGCCAGCGCGGCGCTCGGGGCTCCAGCTCGTCACCGGATCCAGCACGGCGATCAGGCGCTCGCGCAGCGCCTCGCCGGTCACGCCGTTGCTCCCAGATCGAAGATCGCATCCCCCGAGCGCAGCTGCAGACGCCCGCCGACCGGCTCGGCCGCCTCGACCAGATCGTAGAAGATAGCCCGGACGATGCGCGCCTGCAGGCCGGCCCTCACGTGCAGGGCGGGACGCGGCTCGCCCGTCGCCGGGTCCAGGGTCACGGTAACCGGATGGTCGGCGTCGGCCGTCACCTCGTCGCCCACATCGGTGGTGAACACCAGCCGGTCGTCCTCGCGCCGCATCAGGACGGCGCGAAACGGCAGGTCCTCGACCCGGATGCGCAGCTTCTCCGCCGGCGTGACCAGGTGGTAGCCGTCCGGATCGAGGCGCAGGATGGTCGAGAACAGCCGCACAAGCTCGGCCCGGCCGATCGGCGACCCCTCGTGCATCCACACGCCGTCGGCCCGGATCAGGATGTCGATGTCGCCACAGTGGGGTGGATGCCACAGGTGCACCGGGGGCAGGCCGCGCCCTGACTGGGCCGCCGCGGCCGCCGCCGCCAGTCCGTCCGCCGTGCCGCTCTGCGTCATGGCGCCAAGCTAGGGTGCGTCGCCCAGGGTTTGAAGCCTCGATCCGCCGCGATCGCCGGCTTCCGGCGCATCAGGCCGTCACGTCGCCCTCGGCCGCCGATCCGTCGAGCGACAGCCACAGCACCCGGCGGGGATCGACCGGCCCGGGCAGCCGCGCCGCCGGGGCAGCCGTGAACCCGAACCGGGCGAAGTACGGCGCGTCGCCGACCAGCAGGACCCCGGACACGCCGGCCGCGCGGGCCGCGGCCACGGCGGCGGCGACCAGGTCTGCGCCGAGACCGCCGCCGCGCTGCGCCGCCTCCACGGCGATGGGGCCGAGGAAAAAGGCCGGGCGGCCGCCGACGGCGATCCGCCAGAGGCGAACCGACCCGGCGAGGCCGGACCCGCGCCGCGCCACGAACCCGCCCGCCGGACGGGCGCGCTCGCGCAGGCGCTCGGCCGTCCTGGCGAAGCGTCCCGGCCCGAAGCCGGCCGCGACCAGCGCCTCCACGGCCGCCGCGTCGCCGGGCAGCTCGGGCGTGATCAGGACAGAGGGCAGGGCGACGGGCGCGGTCATGGCCGCGCGCCCTTAGGGCCTCAAGGCGCGCGACGCAATCGGCTTCGCGCGACGATCAACCGGCCGGGTCGAAGACGGGGGCGCGCTTCTGGCTGAAGGCCATGAAGGCTTCCATGGCCTCGGGGCTGCGCATCTGGCTGCCGAAGGCCTCGCCCTCGCGCAGCATCAGGGCCCACATGCGCTCGGCGTCGCGCATCAGCGCCTTGGTCTTGCGGATCGAGTTCGGGGCTCGCGCCGCCACCTTGCCGGCCAGCTCAAGCGCCACAGCATCGACCTGCGCCGCCGGCACGGCGCGGTTGGCCAAGCCCCAATGCTCGGCCTTCACGCCGCTGATCGGCTCGCCAAGGGCGAAGATCTCGAAGGCGCGCGGATGGCCGACGATCGCCGGCAGCAGGAGACTCGACGCCGCCTCGGGGGCCAGCGCCAGATTCACGAACGGCGCCGACAGCAGGGCGTCCTCGGCCACCACGACGAGATCGCAGTGCAGCAGCAGGGTCAGGCCGATCCCGACCGCACGGCCGCGCACCGCGGCCACAGCGGGCTTCTCCAGATGCGCCAGCGCCTTGAGAAAGCGGAACACCGGCATCTCGTCGGGCCCGGCGCCCTGGGAGCCCAGGGCGATGAAGTCGCCGATGTCGTTACCGGCGGAGAAGGCGTCGCCTTCCCCCCGGAACAGGATCACCCGCACGGCCGGGTCAGTCTGGGCGCGCTCGGTCGCCTCGGCCAGGGCCTGATACATGGCCTGGGTGATGGCGTTCTTCTTGTCGGCCCGGTTCAGGCTGACAGTCAGGACACCGTCGGCGAGGTGGATCAGGACGTGGTCGGTCAAGTATCGGCTCCGTGGTCAGATGTGCGCCACCAGTCCACGCCGTCGGCGTCGCGACGCCGTTCGACGCGCCCCTGGCGCAGCAGGTAGTTCAGATGGGCGACAGCCTCGCCCGTGCCCATTCCCAGCAGGCCGTCATCGACGGGTCGGGCGAACAGGGCGGAAAACACGTCGATGGCCCGGCACGGCCTGGCCAGCGTGCGCTCCAGCCGTCTGAGGGCGACATCGTGGCCACGTCGCAGCTGCTCCAGACGGGTTTGGACGCCCCGGAACGGCTCCCCGTGCGACGGCAGGACCAGCAGCTCGTCGGGCAGCAGACCCGCCAGCTTGTCGATCGATCGCAACCAGTCCCCGAGCGGATCGGCGTCCGGCTCGGTCGGCCAGACCGACACATTCGAGGAGATGCGCGGGAGGATCTGGTCGCCGGCGATGAAGACGCCGTCGTCCTCGCGCCACAGACAGGCATGCTCCGGGCTGTGGCCATCGCCGACCACAATACGCCAGGCGCGGCCGTCGATGGACAGGATCTCCCCCTCCGTCAACCGTTGATATGTCGGTGGCAGGGGCGCCACGCCGCACCCGAACTGGCCATAGCGCGCGCGGTATCCCTCGATCTGTGCGGCGTCCCAGCCGGCGGCCCGGTAGAAGGCTTCGCCCGACGCCGGGGCCGGGCCTGTATCGGCCAGCAACATCCGCGCGGTGACGTACTCAAGGCGTGTCATCAGCAGGGGCGCGTCAAAGCGCGCACAGAGCCAGCCGGCGAGGCCGATGTGATCCGGATGCATGTGCGTGCACACCACCCGACGCACCGATCGGCCGCCCAGCGCCCCGTCCAGCGCCTGCTCCCAGTGCGCCACCGTCGCCGGCGTCTGGATGCCGGTATCGACCACCGTCCAGCCCTCGCCGTCGGCCAGAGCCCAGACGTTGACGTGGTTCAGGGCCATCGGCAGCGACAGCCGCAGCCACAGCACGCCCGGCGCCACCTCGACCGTCACCCCGGCATCCGGGGCCGCCCAGGGATAGGTCAGCCCTCGCAGGGTTTCCGGGTCGCCCACGCCGTCGGCCAAGGGTGCGTCTCCATTTGCAACGCGCCCAGACTGCCCTGTCGTCTTTCGGGCGTCAAAGTTTTGTTCGAGGTTGCGCTTGACCCCTGCCCCGACACGCGCCTAGCGGTCAGCAGGGACGCGAAACAGGAAGGTCCGATGTCGATCAAGTTCTCCTTCTCAGCTGCCGTGAGCGCCGTTGCCGTGCTCGCGCTGTCCGCCGCGCCGGCCGACGCCCAGAACCGGGGCCGCCAGCAGGCTCCGGCTCCGGCCGATCCGGCCGTGGTCATGGCGGAGGCCCAGACCGCCGCCACGGCGGCTGGCCTGGCCTGTCAGGTCGTCGAGGCCAACCGGCTCGGCTCCACGCCCGCCGGCACCGCCTTCGAGGTGGCCTGTGGCGTCGGTCCGGGCTTCCTGGTCGTCGCCGGGCAAACGCCCCAAGCGTACAATTGCCTCGGCCTCGCCGCCTCCGCCGCCGAACAGACCAGCGCGCGCTGCACCCTGCCGCGCAACGCCGACGCGATCTCTGCGGTCCGCAGCTACGTCGAGTCGGCCAATCTGAGCTGCAGCATCGACCAGGCCGCCTGGATCGGCCAGCTGCCCAGCGGCGAGGACCGGTACGAAGTCGGCTGCGCCGGCTCCGAGGGCTACTGGATCGACGTGGCCAAGACCTCGACCACGCCCGGCGAAGTCATTCCCTGCCTTGAGATCGGCGGCAACCGGACCTGCCAGTTCACGACCAAGGAGGAGCAGGTCGCCTGGATCGTCGCCAGGTATGGTGCCTCGCTGCCGGCCGGCTGCACCCCGACCGATCTGCGCGTCGCCGGCCAGAACCCGCAGGCGAAGTTCTATGAGGTGAAGTGTGGCAACGACAGCGGCTACTTCCTGCGGACCCTCCTGGCCGACGGCAGCTTCGACCGCGCCATCCCCTGCGCCGACGCCCTGTCCATCGGCGGCGGCTGCACCCTGGTCGACACCAGCGCCGCCGTGGCGGCCGCGACCAGCGCCCGCAGCGCCGCGCTCGCCGCGGTCTACCCCGACTGCCAGGCTGGCGAGGCCCAGCTGATCGGCCGCGAACAGGGCGCGACCCAACGCGAGGTCGTCGAGTTCCGCTGCGCTGGCAAGCCGATCGGCGTGGTCGGCTTCCTCGGCGCCGCCGATCCGGCGGACAACGAGGCGCTGGACTGCATCACCGCCACCCTCCGCAACCTCGAGTGCCGGATGACCACGGCGGCCCAGATCAAGACGGCGCTGCAGGCCCAGATGGACGCCGGCAACATGCCCTGCGTCATCCGGTCGTTCATGGTCCACGCCCGGACCGACGACCTGCGGGGCGACTTCACCGAGATCAAGTGCGAGGACGACCGCAGCCTGTTCGGCCAGTTCCCGCATGACCGCAGCCGCGCCGCGGCCGATGTGATGATCTGCGCCCGCGCCCGCCTGCTCTACGGCTTCGAGTGCGAACTGTAAGGGGCTGACGCCCTTGAGACGGAGGGGCCCGCCGGTCGCCGGCGGGCCCTTTTCTTTTGACCGGCGCGGGCGCTTGCTACGCTTGCGCCAGAGACTCAGCCGGAGCCCCGATGCGGATCGCCACCTGGAACGTGAACTCGGTCAACGCGCGCCTGCCGACCGTGCTGGCCTGGGTCGAGGCCGCCGGGCCGGACGTCCTGTGCCTGCAGGAGCTCAAGTGCATCGACGAGAAGTTCCCGCGCGAGGCCTTTGAAAGCCTCGGCTACAATGTCGAGACCCACGGCCAGAAGACCTACAACGGCGTCGCCCTGCTCTCCCGCTTTCCCCTGTCGGACGTGCGCCGCGGCCTGCCGGGCGATCCGGCTGACGAACAGGCGCGCTACATCGAGGCGGTGGTCGAGACCTCGCGCCCCCTGCGGATCGCCTCGATCTACCTGCCGAACGGCAATCCGATCGGAACCGGGAAGTTCACCTACAAGCTGGCCTGGTTCGACCGGCTGCAGGCCCACGCCCGCGAGCTGCTGCAGCTCGAGGAGGCGCTGCTGCTGTGCGGCGACTACAACGTCATTCCCGAGCCGGTGGACACCCACGACCCGGTCGCCTGGAAGGACGACGCCCTGTTCCAGCCCGAGAGCCGGGCCGCCTTTCGCGCGCTGAAGTGGCTGGGCTTCAGCGACGCCCATGAGGTCGGCGGGGAGGCCCCCGGAACCTACACCTTCTGGGACTACCAGGCGGGCGCCTGGCCGCGGAACCACGGCATCCGCATCGATCACGTCCTGATGTCGGCCCAGGCCGCCGACCGGTTCGGCGGAATCCAGACCCATCGCGAGGCCCGGGATATGGAGAAGCCCTCCGACCACGTGCCGGTGATGGTGGAGATCGCCGACTGATGGAGACGGTCCGGCTGATCCTGCTGCTGGCCCTCGCCGCCGCCGCCCTGACCACGGCGGCCCTGGCGCTGGGCTGGTGGATGGAGCCGGAACGCCGGCTGCGGCGGGCGCTGGACCGGCTGCTCGGCCGGCAGGGCGAGGCCCAGGCCCTCGCGCCTGCAGAAGGCAAGGCGGCGGCGCTCGACTTCGAGAGCGGCCAGGCCGTGGTGCTGTGGGACCAGGGCGCGAAGGGGCTGGTCTACGCCTTCGACGAGGTCTCCGGGGCGGAGCTGATCGTCGATGGCCACGTCGTCGCCCGGGTGCGACGGGGCGAGCCGCGGCGGGATCTCGACGTGCTGGCCCCGGACGCCGGCCAGGTCGCCCTGCGCCTGATGTTCGACGACGCCCGTGATCCGGAGTTCGAGGTCGCCCTCTATGACGTGCGCTGGCCGACCGCGACACACGGTCCCGGCGAGGCCCTGCGGCTCGGCCGGCGCTGGCTGTCCCACGTCGAGGCCCTGACGAAATAGCGGCGGCGGCGCTTTCGTTCTCCCGGGGGGCGAGCTAAACCCGCCCCCGCATTCCTGCCGCCCTTCCCTGCCCCCTGTACCCGAGGAGCCCGTCGTGGCCCGCCTGTTCGACGCCGTCATCATCGCCGACTGGACCGCCGCCGAGACGAAGAAGCTGGGCGACCAGTCCCTGTGGCTGGGCGTGGCCAAGCGCGACGTGCGCTTCCGCCTGTACGCCGAGACCCACAACACGGCGACGCGCGCCGAGGGCGAGGCGCTGCTGGCCTCGCTGCTGGCCGACCACCGCAAGCGCGGCGACCGGGTGCTGGTCGGCTTCGACTTCTGCCTCGGCTTCCCCGCCGGGACGGCGGCGCGGCTGGGCCTGAAGGACACGCCGGCGTGGAACGCCACGGGCAAGTTCCTGTCCCAGAATGTCGTCGACAAGGCGGATAACACGAACAACCGCTACCAGGTGGCGGCCAAGATGAACCGGCTGATGACCGACGAGGCCTGGCCGTTCTGGGGCGCGCCGGCCAAGCAGACCCAGCGCTGGCTGACGGCGACCAAGCCGACGACCGCCCATGACATCCCCGAGTTCCGCGCCACCGAGGACGCCGCGCGCAAGGGCAAGCTGCAGCCGAAGAGCGTCTGGCAGATGCACGGGGCCGGGGCTGTCGGCGGCCAGACCCTGGTCGGCATTCCGGCCGTGCGCCGGCTGCTGGAGGCCCAGGGCGCGGCCGCAGCCGTCTGGCCGTTCGGCACCGGCTGGCGCGCCCTGACGGCGGCCGACGTCGAGCCCCTCTCGCTGGTGGTGGCCGAGGTCTGGCCGTCCCTGTTCCCGACGAAGCCCGAGCCGGGCGAGTTCAAGGACCAGGCCCAGGTGCGGGCCACGGCCATGGCGCTGGCCGAGATGGACGACAAGGGTCTGCTGGGCCCGGCCTTCGGCCCGCCGAGGGGCGCCGACGAGGCGCTGGTCGCCCGCGTCGAGGGCGAGGAAGGCTGGATCCTGGGGGTCTAGAGCCGACGCGCCACGCGCCGGAACCGGCCGCCCAGCAAGGCGGCCGAGACCAGGCTGGCGACGATCACGCTCCAGACGATGCCGTCGACGCCGAGGCCCCAGGTCAGGGCGAAGATCCAGCCCAGCGGGATCATCACCACGCCGTAGCTTACAAAGTGCATGATCGTTGGCCACCAGACATCGCCGGCGGCGCGCAGGGCCTGGGCGGCCACCACCTGGATCCCGTCGGCGACGAAAAACAGGGTGGCCAGCACCAGCGCCGGCACGGCGATGGCGATCAGGGCCGCGTCGCGGCTGTAGGTCCCGATCACCCAGGGCGCGGTCGGCCAGATGACGAGGGCGATGACGAGGGTCAGGGCCGCGACCACCGCCAGTCCGACGACGCCGGCGCGCCAGACGCCCTCCGGGTCCTGCGCCCCGTAGGCGCGCCCGACCAGCACCGCCGTGGCCGAGGACAGGCCCATCGGCGCCATGAAGACGATGGCGGCGATGTTCAGCACGATGGCCCAGGCCGC
>CAZUXK010000011.1:0-38603 GCA_964624025.1 uncultured Brevundimonas sp. | reverse complement strand
GGTGGGCGCGTCGGGCATCGGACATCCATCTGCAGGCGGGAGGCCGGAATCGGCCGCTCCTTATAGACGAAGGGCGCGCCCGGCTTCAAAGCCCGGCGCGCCTGTCCTCCCCATCATCGATGGGGAGGTGGATCGTTGCGCAGCAACGAGACGGAGGGGCCCCTCCACCGCGAAGCCTGTCCTCGGGCTCGCCCGAGGGCGAGACCCGGGGGCGGTCCCCCTCCCCATCAAGATGGGGAGGAGAGGACTCGCATCAGCCCTTGGTCATCGAGGCGACCTCGGCCGCGAAGTCCGGACCGTCGACCTTCTCGACGCCTTCACCGAGGGCCATGCGCACGAAGCCGGTAAGCTTCAGGTTGGCGCTGCCGAGGCTCTTGGCCGTGTCGGCGACCAGCTGCTCGATGGTCTGGTCCGGGTTCATCACGAACGGCTGCTTGGACAGCACCACGTCCTTCTGGAACTTGGCGATCTGACCGTCGACGATCTTCTCGATCATGTTCTCGGGACGGCCTTCCTCCTTGGCCTTCTCGATCAGGACCGCGCGCTCGCGCTCGATGGCGGCCGGGTCCAGGTCGTCGGTGTTGAGCGACAGCGGAGCCGTGGCGGCGACGTGCATGGCGATCTTGCGGCCGAGCTCGCGAAGCTGGGCCTGGTCGCCCTCGCCTTCCAGCGCCACCAGCACGCCGATGCGGCCCAGCGACGGGGCCACGGCATTGTGGACGTAGGAGGCGACGACGCCCTGGCTGACCGACAGGCGCTGGGCCCGACGCAGCTGCATGTTCTCGCCGATGGTGGCGATCAGGTTGGTGACCTCGTCCTGCACGGTCTTGCCGTTCGGCAGGGTCGCGGCGTTCACGGCCTCGGGGCCGTCATGGCCGAGGGCGACCTCGGCGAAGGCCTTGGCGGCGGTCTGGAACAGGTCGTTGCGGGCGACGAAGTCGGTCTCGGCGTTGAACTCGATGGCGGCGGCGGTCTCGCCGGCGCCCTCGGCGCGGGCGGCGACGGCCACGAGCCCCTCGGCGGCGACGCGGTCGGCCTTCTTGGCGGCCTTGGACAGGCCCTTGGCGCGCAGCCAGTCGATCGAGGCCTGCAGGTCGCCGTTGTTCTCGGCCAGCGCCTTCTTGCAGTCCATCATGCCGACGCCGGTCTTCTCACGCAGCTCCTTCACGAGCGCGGCGGTGATCTCGGCCATGTGTGTCTCTCCTGGATTCGGGTCTTGTAGCGAAACGGCCGGGCCGGGGCCGGGCCGTCAAAGGGTCGGCGGCGTTTCGATAAAGGCCCTGTGCGACAACCGTCTCACGACGGCCGTCCCACAGGGCCCTTCCGGCTTCGGCTCTGTCGCGCCCCGCAGGGCGCGGCGGATCAGCCGGCGGTCTCTTCGGTCGCGACGGCCTCGGGGGCGGCGTCAGCAGCCAGCATCTCCTCGGCGGCGCCTTCCGCACCGGCCGGGGCCGGTTCAGCGGCGGCCGGGGCGGCCTCGCGCAGCGCCGGCTCGACCGGAGCTTCCGAGGCGCCCAGGTCGATGCCCTGGGCCGAGGCGCCGGCGGCCAGGCCGTCCAGCACCGCATCGGCGATCAGGTCGCAGTAGGTCTGGATGGCGCGGGCCGCGTCATCGTTGCCCGGGATCGGATAGGTGATGCCGTCCGGGTCGCAGTTGGTGTCGAGGATGGCGATGATCGGGATGTTCAGCTTGCGGGCTTCCTGGATCGCGATCGCTTCCTTGTTGGTGTCGATCACGAACATGATGTCGGGGATGCCGCCCATGTCCTTGATGCCGCCCAGCGACGCTTCCAGCTTGTCGCGCTCGCGCTGCAGGCTCAGCAGCTCGCGCTTCACGCGGCCCTCGCCGCCGGCCTCGAGCACGGCGTCCAGTTCGCGCAGGCGCTGGATCGAGCCCGAAACCGTCTTCCAGTTGGTCAGGGTGCCGCCGAGCCAGCGGTTGTTCATATAATACTGGGCGCAGCGCTCGGCAGCCTCGGCGACCGGATCGGCGGCCTGGCGCTTGGTGCCGACGAACAGCACGCGACCGCCCTTGGCGGCCACTTCGCGCACGGCGACCAGCGCCTGGTGCAGCAGCGGCATCGTCTGCGAGAGGTCGATGATGTGGATGTTGGAGCGCGCGCCGAAGATGTAGCGCTCCATCTTCGGGTTCCAGCGGTGGGTCTGGTGGCCGAAGTGCGCGCCGGCTTCCAGAAGCGTGCGCATGGAGAATTCAGGCAGAGCCATCGATCGTCTATTCCTTCTTCCGATCAATCCTGGCGCGGGCGATAAAAGGCCGGAAACCCGGCCCTCGGAACGGAACGGCCCGGGATGTCTCCCCGGAACGCCCCACGCCCGCGTGCGAAGTGCGCCGCGCTTCTAGGGAAGACGCCGCCGGAAAGCAAGCGTCACCATTCTGTGGCGACAGGCGCGCAGAACGCTGTTATGTTCCCCTTGGGGAAGGGTCATGTCTGCACGCGCTGTCATTCTGTCCGCCGTCGTGGTGCTGGCCGCCGGATTTGCGGGCATCGCCAGCTCACGCCAGCCGGCGCCGCCGCCCCTGGCCGCTACGGTCGCGGAGCTGGCGCGCCCGCGGGCGGCCGAGGCTGCCCTTGCCGCGGCGCAGCAGGACCCCCTGTCCACGCGACTGCGGGGCGTGATCGCCCAGACCCCGGGCGGCCAGCAGACCCTGGCGGAGATTTCGGCCTCGGAGGTGCCCGTCCTTGGCCCACCGACCCCTGCCCTGCTGCAGGCCGCCACCTTCCTCGACGGCGAGCGCCACTACATGTTGGTGATCGAGCAGCCAGGCCGCATCATCGAGGTTTACGGCGCGACCCAGGCCTTCCAGGCGCCCGCCGGTTCCGGCGAGGCCGGATCGGCCGGCCTGCGGCAAGGCGCGAACGCGCCGGCGGTCGGGCTTGCGCCACGCACGCCCCCCGGCGCCCTGCCCACGGCCGTCCGCGCCCCGGCGACCGACCGGCCGCAGAATGTGCAGGTCGAGCGCACCGAGTATGGCGTCGACGTCGCCTTCAGCCGCTATGGCGCGGTCTACAATGTCAGCTTCATCTGCGACGCTCCGAACGGCGCCGGCTGCAGCGAGGCGGAAGCCACGGCCTTCGTCGCCAGCCTCGTCCTGCTGGGCGGGGGCGCCTGATGCGTCGCGTCGCGGTCGCCGCCGCCCTCCTCAGCCTGACCGCCTGCGCGCCGGGCGGATGCAGCGGCGCGCCCGCGCCGCCGCCCCCGGCCGAGCCGGAAGGCGCCGCGTCGGCCCCGGAGCCCCCGCCCGAGCCGCCGGCTCCTGAGCCGGTCACCTGGCCGCACGAGCCCCCGGGCGCCCTCTATCCCGGCTCGGGCAGCGGGGCGACCGACCCGACCCTCTGGGCCGCCGGCATGCGTTTCCCGCTTGAGGCCGCCCCCGCCTGGGCCAACTCCCAGGTCTATGGCTACGGCGGCTGGCAGGCCCCCGGCCCGGGCGGTCAATGCGATCCTCGCAACTACGCCTATCCCTGGCGCGACAATTTCTGTGAGACCCGCTCCTGGTCGAACAGCAAGTGCCCCGCCGGGCGGGGCCACCAGGGCCAGGACATCCGCCCGGCCACCTGCCAGAAGAAGGTGCACTGGGCCGTCGCGGCCGAGGCCGGGCGGATCAGCTCGATCGGCAGCTACACCCTCACCCTGCTGGGCGACTCCGGCCGGATCTACCGCTACCTGCACCTCGACATGGCGGAGGTGAACGCCCTGTTCCCGACCCCGGCCTCGCGCACGGTCACGCGGGGCCAGCGGCTGGGTCGGGTCTCGGACGACTTCGGCGGCAACGCCACCACCATCCACCTGCACTTCGAGATCAAGGCGCCAGTGACCGACGGCGAGACGGCGGCGGTCATCTTCGTGCCAACCTACACCAGCCTGGTGGACAGCTATTCCCGACTGCTCAACGCGGCGGCCTGAGGCGCCGGCGACGCGCCCTCAGCGCGGCGGCAGGATCGGCAGCATCCGCCGCAGGACGTTGTCCCGGTCGAGGACCTGGTGCTTGAGCGCACCGGCGACGTGCAGGATCAGCAGAACATACAGGACCTTGGCCCCGTTCTCGTGCATCTGCATCAGGGCGCCGGCCAGTTCCCGGTCAGCCGGCAGCGGCAGGAGGGGCCAGTTGAACAGGCCGAACCAGTCGATCGGACGCTGCGCCGCCGAGGACGCCGCCCAGCCGCCGAGCGGCAGGGCGATCAGCACCACGTAGAACAGGACCTGGGTGATGCGCGCGAGGTAGCGCTGCCAGCCCGGCGTCGCCGCGGGCAGCGCCGGGGCCGGGTGGCGCACCCGCCACAGGAGCCGGATCAGGGTCAGCACCAGGATGCTCAGCCCGCTGGCCTTGTGCACGTCGATGAAGGTACGGGCGGCGGGCCCCTCGACAGCGTCGGCGGCGAAGTACAACCCGATCTGCAGGAACACCAGAATGGCGATGCCCCAGTGCAGGGCGATCGCCACGGTCGAATAGCGGTCGGCTGGTGCGGCCATCGTTTCCCCCCCTCGCAGCCCTCGGGCTGCGCGGCAGCTTGCCCCATACGGCGGCGCCCGCCAAGTCCGCCCCTTGCGCCCCGCCGGAGGGCGCGGCAGTGAGAGGTCAAAGAAAACGGACCCGTCGACGGGTTCGAGCTCAAGGGAGCCTGCCATGACCTATCGCGCCCCCGTCCGCGACCTCGCCTTCAGCCTCGAGGCGGTCGCCGGCGTCGACGCCGTCGCCGCCACCGGCGCCTTCCCCGACTACGACCGGGACGTGATGGGCGCGGTGCTGGAAGCGGCCGGTCAGGTCGCCGAGACCCTGCTCGCCCCGCTCAACCGGATCGGCGACCAGCAGGGCGCCCGCTACGCCAACGGCGCGGTGACGGCGGCGCCCGGCTTCGCCGAGGCCTATCGCGCGTTCGCCGCCGGCGGCTGGACCGGCCTGGCGGCCTCCCCGGCCCACGGCGGCCAGGGCCTGCCGAAGGCGCTTGAGCTGGCGGCCTTCGAGCCCGTGCACTCAGCCAACATGGCGTTCGGCCTGTGCCCGATGCTCAGCCTCGCCGCCATCGAGGCGCTGGAAGCCCACGGCGACGCGCGCCAGAAGGACCTGTACCTGACCCGGCTGATCTCGGGCGAATGGACCGGCGCCATGTGCCTGACCGAGCCGCAGGCGGGCTCGGACCTCGGCGCCCTGACCACCCAGGCGGTCCCCAACGGCGACGGGACCTACAGCCTGACCGGCCAGAAGATCTACATCACCTGGGGCGACCACGACGCCACCGACAACATCCTGCACCTCGTGCTGGCCCGCCTGCCCGACGCCCCGCCCGGCCCCAAGGGCATCAGCCTGTTCCTGGCGCCCAAGGTGCTGGTCGACGACGAGGGACGCCCCGGCGACCGCAACGCCTTCCGCCCCGTCGGCATCGAGCACAAGCTGGGCATCCACGCCTCGCCCACCTGCGTCATGGCCTATGAGGGGGCCACCGCTGAACTGATCGGCCGCCCCAACGAGGGGCTGGCGCACATGTTCACCATGATGAACGCGGCGCGGGTGGCGGTCGGCGTCGAGGGCGTGGCCATCGCCGAGCGGGCCTACCAACAGGCGCTGGCCTATGCGCTCGACCGCCGTCAGGGACGCTCGCCCTGGACCGGCGAGGCCGGGGCGCCGATCTTTGGCCATCCCGACGTGCGCCGCACCCTGTCGGTGATGAAGGCGCGCATCGAGGCCGGTCGCGGCATCTGCCTGTCCACCGGCGTCGCGGCGGACCTGGCGAAACATGCCGCGACCGAAGACGAGAAGCGCTTCTGGAAGGGCCGCGAGGATCTGTTCACCCCCATCGCCAAGGCCTGGTCAACGGACATGGGCGTCGAGGTCGCCTCCCTCGGCGTGCAGGTGCATGGCGGCATGGGCTTCGTGGAGGAGACCGGCGCCGCCCAGCACTATCGCGACGCCCGCATCGCCCCGATCTACGAAGGGACCAACGGCATCCAGGCCATGGACCTCGTCGGGCGCAAGCTCGGCCAGGACGGCGGCGAGGCGGCGCGCGCCGTGATCGCCGACATGACGGTGACGCTCGGCGAGCTTAAGCATGTGTTCGAGGGCAAGCCGGTCGAGCGCTTCGCCGCGGCCATCGAGGCGGTGCGCGACGCCACCCTGTGGCTGCTGGACCGCAAGGCCGACCCCAACGCGGCGGACGACGTGCTGGCGGGCGCCGACGCCTATCTGAAGCTGATGGGCGACGTGATCGGCGGCTGGATGCTGGCCAGGGGGGCCATCGAGGCGGCGCGCCGGCTCAAGGCCGGCGAGGGCGACCCGGCGTGGCTGGAAGGCAAGCTGGCCCTGTACGAGGTCTATGCCGCGAACGTGCTGGGGCACGCGTCCAGCCGTCTGGCGGCGATCGGCCAGGGCGGCGCCCTGCTGCGCCGGATGACCCGCGAGGCGCTGGGCGCGGCCTGAGGTCAATCCTCCGGCGGGACCTCGCGCGCGACCTCCACGGGGGCCTGGTCCAGCAGGGCGATGGTCTCGCGGACGAAGCGGGCATGGGCCACCACCGCCAGGCCGAGGGTCTGGCCGCCCACTTCCACCGCCTGGGTCAGGACGCCGCCGATGAAGGGGTGCTCCGGAGTCGGGGCGTCCGGCCGGCGACGCGCCGAGGGGCTCCAGAACACCGGCCCGCCGGAATTGCCGGGGAAGACGGCGAAGTCGAGCAGGAAGGTGGGATAGGCGTCGACCGGCGCCACCGGCCACGAGGCGACCTTGCCGACCCGCAGGATCGGGAACCCGGCGCGGTTGGCCGACAGGCCCTGCGGAAATCCGAGGCTGTACAGCTCATCCCCTGGCCCCACGCCGAGCCGGTCGAACGTGGCGCCGTCCGCCAGCCACCCCACCGGCATGGCCGCGGCGGCGAAGGCGGGCGGCGGCTGGATGGGAATGACGGCCACGTCCTGCAGCGGATGCTCGACCCACAGGGGACGCCCCTCGAATCGGATATCGACCATCTGCGGATCGAACCGCCAGACGCCTTCGGCCGAGACCACGCGCCAGCCGATCCGCATCTGGTCCGCCGGCATCCGGTCGAGCACGTGGCGGGCCGTGACCAGCAGGACGCGCGGCGCCCCGGCGGCGTCCTGATCGGCGATGAGGAAGCCCGTGCCGACCGTCCGGGCCCCGTCCGCCAGCGGCTGGTCGAGCATCACCGTGGCGTTGATCATGCCCAGCGTCAGATCCCACGCCGGCGCCGGGGCCGGCGTCGCCTCCAGCGGACGGACGACCGGGGGCGGGTCCTGGATCAGGGCGGGATCGAACAGCACGCGGCCACCATCTCTGTCTGTCGGCGCTTTCATTTGACCGGCCGGGCGCGCCCGCACAAGGTGCCGCGGCCGTTACAGGATTGCCCCCATGAACCGCCGCCAGTTCGTCCAGACCACCACCGCGCTTGCGGCCGTCGCCGCCACGCCTGCCCTCGCCCATCAGACCGGAGCCTCGATGCCTGTCCCGCCTGTCGCCAAGAAGATTCCTGTCCGTATCGAGCAGCTGGGGCGCGTCCGGGTCGACGACTATCAGTGGATGAAGGACGACAACTGGCAGGCCGTGCTGCGCGACCCGAGCCTGATCAAGGCGGACGTCAAGGCGCACCTCGAGGAAGAGAACGCCTATCGCGAGGCGATGATGGCCTCGACCCTGCCCCTGCAGGAGCAGATGTTCCAGGAGATGCGCGGCCGCATCAGGGAGGACGACAGCTCGGTCCCCTCCCCGGACGGGCCGTGGGAGTACTACTTCCGCTACCGCACCGGCGACCAGCATCCGCTGTACTGCCGCCGCCCGCGTGGACAGGAGACGGGCGAGGAGGTGCTGCTCGACGCCAACGCCCTGGCCGAGGGCAAGGCCTATTCCGAGGTCGGTCAGGCCAGCGCCAGCCCGGATCACGCCCTGTACGGCTACTCCGAGGACGCCCAGGGCTCGGAATTCTACCGCATCTTCATCAAGGACCTGGCGACAGGACAGCTCGTCGGCGAGCCGATCGAGTCGGCCTACGGCGGCTTCACCTTCTCGCCGGACAGCCAGTGGATCTTCTGGACCAACCGCAACGAGAACGGCCGCCCGGACAAGATCTTCCGCCGCCCGGTCCGGGGCGGGGAGACCACCCTGGTCTACGAAGAGCTCGACGAGGGCATGTTCATCGGTGTCGGCCGCACGTCCGACGACCGCTTCATGCTCATCGGCATCGGCGACCAGGTCACCTCGGAAGCCCGCTACATTCCCGGCGACGCCCCGACCTCGGAGCCGGTGCTGCTGGAGGCCCGCGTCGGCGAGCGCAAGTACGACGCCGACCACTGGGGCGACCGCTGGGTGATCCACACCAACGCCGACGACGCCATCGACTTCAAGATCGTCACCGCTCCCACGGCCACGCCGGGCAAGGCCCACTGGACCGACCTGGTGCCGCACACCCCGGGGCGCTACATCGAGGGCCTGGCCCTGGTGAAGGACTTCATCGCCCGTCAGGAACGCGCCGACGCCAACACCCGCATCGTCATCCGCGACCGGGCCGGCGAGGAGCACGAAATCGCGGTCGACGAACCCGCCTACGCCCTGTCGCTGGGCGGGGCGTCGGAGTTCGACACCACGGTGATGCGCTACGGCTACAACTCGCCGTCCACGCCGACCTCGACCTACGACTACGACCTGGCGACCCGCACCCGCACCCTGCGTAAGGTGCAGGAGGTGCCGTCCGGCCACGACCCGGCCGACTATGTGGTCGAGCGGCTCAACGCGCCGGCGCCCGATGGCGAGCTGGTGCCGGTCACGGTGCTGCGTCGCCGGACCACCCCGGTCGACGGCTCGGCGCCGCTGCTGCTCTACGGCTACGGCTCGTATGGCATCCCCATGCCGGCGAGCTTCTCGACGGGACGGCTGTCGCTGGTCGATCGCGGCTTCATCTACGCCATCGCCCACATCCGTGGCGGCTCCGACAAGGGCTGGAACTGGTTCCTCCAGGCCCGCCGCTTCACCAAGAAGAACACCTTCACCGACTTCATCGCCGCGGCCGAGCACCTGATCGCGCGCAACTACACCCGCGCCGCCCGGATCGTGGCCCAGGGCGGCTCGGCCGGCGGCCTGCTGATGGGGGCGGTGACCAACATGCGGCCCGATCTGTGGGGCGGCGTGATCGCCCAGGTGCCGTTCGTGGATGTGATCAACACCATGAGCGACACGACCCTGCCGCTGACGCCGCCGGAATGGCCGGAGTGGGGCAATCCGCTCGAGGACCCGGACGCGTACGACTACATGATGAGCTACAGCCCCTACGATCAGGTCAGCGCCCGGGCCTATCCGCCGATCCTCGCGACTGGCGGCCTGTCGGACCCGCGCGTGACCTACTGGGAGCCGCAGAAGTGGGTGGCGCGGCTGCGGCCGGCGACGACCTCGAACAACCCCGTGCTGCTCAAGATCAACATGGAGGCCGGTCACGGCGGCGCCTCGGGTCGGTTCGACTACCTCAAGGAGATCGCCCACGACTACGCCTTCGCCGCGTGGGCGCTGGAGCGGAGCTGGGAGGCGGCCTGAAGCCGGGGCGCGCCGGGCAGCCGGCGCGCCTGTCTCAGCCTGAGGGAGGGGGCGGGGCCAGTCCCGGGGCGGGGCGAAAGCGCGGCGGAACCGGCGTGAGCCGATGCTCGCGCCGGTAGATCTCGACGAAGCGCACCACGCCGGAGATCGTGTCCGTATCAAACGGCTTGCAGATGACGCCGAGCGCGCCGCTGGCAGGGTCGGTCGCCTGCTCCGGATTGGCGGTGACGAAGACGCTGGTCGCGCCAAAGTCCCGGCCGAGCGCCGCGGCGATCAGCGGTCCGGTACAGCCGTCGCGCAGATTGATGTCGACGAAAGCCAGGTCGGGGCTCTCCTGCGCCGCGATCTGCAGCGCCGCCGCCGTATCCATGGCGCAGCCGACGACCTCGCAGCCGAGATCGAGCAGGGTCATTTCGAGCTGGAGCGCCAGGAGGGCCTGATCCTCGACGACCAGGACCTTCAGCGGCGGGGACTTCTGCAATGCGGCGACCTCAACGCGACCGGTCTCGCCAACGCAGATGCGTACGGTACCGGACACAGCCAATGCGCAGGGCGCACGGAGGTTCCACAGGACCGAGAGACGGAACGCCGAAAACGGACCGCCCGCGTCGCGCCTGATCTCTGAGGCCGGGTTTCGGGAGGGCGGCAAGGGCAGCGGCCGGTGGCTGGGGAACTAGGACTCGAACCTAGAATGACGGTACCAAAAACCGTAGTGTTACCATTACACCATTCCCCAGCAGCAAGGTCCGGCGCACCCGCCTCGGCGGCGGGAGGCGGTCAGATAGCTCAGGCCCCGGACGCTTGCAACAGGCAGAACGCCGCGAAATTTTACGTCCTGCCGAAAGCCGTGCTTGCGGCCTCCGGAGGCCGTGGCTATAAGCCCGCCTCCAAGTCGGAGTGTGGCTCAGTCTGGTAGAGCACTGCGTTCGGGACGCAGGGGTCGCAGGTTCGAATCCTGCCACTCCGACCACTCTTTTCCCGGTCAATCTTTCCTGTCGTCGGCGCGCTGCGCCGCCGCCGCGAGGCGGGCCCCGGCCTGCTCGATGAGCCGTTGCGACAGGCCGCGCCGCCGCGCCGTCAGCTCCGGCGACCCCGCGTCGTAGTCCGCCATCAGCCGCGCCACGAACGCCCCCGAGCACACCTCGGCCAGCACCTCGTCCATGGCCGCCCGCGACGGCGCGCCGATCACCCGCGGCCCGGTCAGATAGGCGCCGTACTCGGCCGTGTTGGAGATGCGGGCGAAGGCGCCCGCGGGGCCCAGCCGATGCAGCAGGTCGGTGACCAGCTTCAGTTCATAGAAGCACTCGAACCAGGCGACCTCGGCCGGATAGCCGGCCTCGACCAGCTTCATGAACGCCGCGTCGACCAGCTCGACCGTCCCGCCGCACAGCACCACCTGCTCGCCGAACAGGTCGCTCTCGCATTCGGCGGCGAAGGTCGTTTCGAGGATGCCCTTGCGGCCGCAGCCCAGCGCCGCCGCATAGGACAGGCCCAGCGCATGCGCGCCGCCGGTGGCGTCCTGATGCACGCCGAACAGGCAGAACACCCCCTCCCCGGCCTCATAGAGCTCGCGGATGCGCGGCCCGATGCCCTTGGGTGAGGCCAGAATCACATCGACCTCCGGTCCGGGCGTCACCAGTCCAAACCGCACCGACAGGCCGTGGGCGAAAATGACCGCCGCGCCGGGCCTGAGGTTCGGTGCAATCTCCTCGCGCCACAGGTCCCGGTGCGCCTCGTCCGAGACCATCACGGCCACGACGTCGGCGCCCCGCGTCGCCCCGGCCGCCGTCTCCACAGGGAAGCCGTCCTCGGCGGCCCGGGCGCGGGTGGCCGAGTCGGCCTTCAATCCGATGACGATGTCGGCCACCCCCGAGTCGCGCAGGTTGAGGGCGTGGGTGCGTCCCTGGCTGCCGTAGCCGATCACCGCCACCCGGCGGGTGCGGATCAGGGACAGGTCACAATCCTGTTCATGGAAAACGGGAAGCGGGGGGCTCAGGGTCTCGGTCATGACCGAGGATATAGACCCAAACGCCGTCGTCGCCTTCTGGAAAGCCGCCGGCCCCGACCGCTGGTTCGCGAAGGATGACGCCTTCGATGCGGCGTTCAGCCGGCGCTTCATGGCGGCGCATCTGGCCGCCGCCCGGCGTGAGCTGGATGCCTGGGGCGCGACCCCGGACGGCGCGCTGGCCCTCATCATCCTGCTGGACCAGTTCCCGCGCAATGTCTGGCGGGGGACCGGCCACGCCTTCGCCACCGACCCGCTGGGCCGCCGCGTCGCCCTGCAGACCGTCGCTGCGGATCTGGATCTGGCGCTCGAGAACGACCTGCGGCGCTTCGTCTACCTGCCCCTGCAGCATTCCGAGGGCATGGAGGACCAGGACCGACAGGTCGAGTTCTTCCAGACCCGCATGAGCCGCGCCCCGGACGACCGCTGGGCCGAGCACCATCGGGACATCATCGTCCGCTTTGGCCGCTTCCCCCACCGCAATGCGGCGCTGGGGCGCGAGTCGACGCCGGAGGAGCTCGCCTGGCTGGCCGATGAAGGCTTCAAGGGCTGAGACCAGATGCAGCGCTGCCGCGAATGCGGAGTGATCCTGAGCGAGGGGCGCAACTGGCACGCCTCCTATGCAGCGCGGAACTACCGCCACTGCATGGAGTGCGCGCGCGACTATTCGCGAAAGCGCTACGGCAAGCTCAAGCCCCCATGTGAAGCGGCGCACACCGACCACGGCCGGCCTGCCCAAGCCGCTGACCACGCGCCGCGAGCGGGCTGTGGGCCAGCGGGTCGAGGCGGCCCGCCGCCGGCGCGAAAGCCGGGACGAATAGCTGTGCAAACCCTCGCCGGCCTCTCCGCGCGCAGGCGATTCGGCGCCATTGTGAGCGCATGAACGCTCACGTCGCCCCGCCCGAGCCGGCCCGCCACGCCCCCGCGCCTGCGGATCATCCGGAGCGCCAGTACCTGGCGCTGCTGCAGGACATCCTCGACACGGGCGTGCGCCGCGAGGACCGCACCGGCACCGGCACCCTGGGCGTGTTCGGCCGGCAGATGCGCTTCGACCTGGCCCGCGGTTTCCCGGTGCTGACCACCAAGAAGCTGCACCTGCGCTCGATCATCGTCGAGCTGCTGTGGTTCCTGCGCGGCGAGACCAACATCGCCTTCCTCAAGGATCACAACGTCAGCATCTGGGACGAGTGGGCCGACGCCGAGGGCGAGCTCGGCCCGGTCTATGGCAAGCAGTGGCGCAGCTGGACGGCCCCGGACGGGCGTGTCATCGATCAGATCAGCCGGGTCGTCGAGGGCCTGAAGACCAACCCGAGCAGCCGCCGGCACATCGTCTCGGCCTGGAACCCGGCCGATGTCGACGACATGGCCCTGCCGCCCTGCCACTGCCTGTTCCAGTTCTTCGTGGCCGACGGAAAGCTGAGCTGCCAGCTGTACCAGCGCTCGGCCGACGTCTTCCTCGGCGTGCCGTTCAACATCGCCTCCTACGCCCTGCTGACCCACATGGTGGCGGATGTGGTCGGGCTGGAGCCGGGCGAGTTTGTCCACACCTTCGGCGACGCCCACCTGTATCTGAACCACCTCGACCAGGCCCGGCTGCAGCTGACCCGCGAGCCTCGTCCCTTCCCCACGCTGACGCTGACGAAGCGCGCCGATCTGTTCGCCTATGAGCTGAACGATGTCGCCCTTGAGGGTTACGACCCGTGGCCGCATATTAGGGCCGAGGTGTCGAAGTGAGATCGGGAATGGGCAAGGGCAAACACGTCGTCCCGCGACCCAATGGCGAGTGGGCGGTCCGAAACACCGGCGCGGCACGCGCGACCAAGGTGTTCGATACCCAGGCCGAGGCGATCCGCTTCGGGCGTGACGCGGCGAGACGGGATCGGGTCGAGTTCTACGTTCATCGCCGCGACGGGACGATCCGCGAGCGCGACAGCTACGGCGCTGACCCGAATCCCCCCAAGGGCTGACGTTGGACGTCGCCAGCTTCGAGCGGGCAGTCTTCGTCAACTGCCCCTTCGACGACGCCTATACGCCGATCCTCAGACCAGTTCTCTTCTGCATCTATCGCCTGGGCTTCATCCCCCGGATCGCACTTGAGCGGTTGGACGGCGGTGAGCCTCGCATCGAGAAACTCCTCGAACCGATCGGCAGCGCCAAGTATGCGATCCACGATCTGTCACGTCTACGCGCCGCACGGGCCGGTGAGCTGTTCCGTCTGAACATGCCGCTTGAATTGGGTCTCGACATTGGCTGCAGACGTTTTGGATCGCCGCCGCTGACCGAAAAGCGTTGCCTGATCCTGGAAACCGAGCGCTACCGCTATCAGGCCGCCCTGTCTGACCTGTCCAACTCCGACATTGTGGCGCATGGAGACGATCCGCTGGAAGCCTTCACCGCGGTACGCAACTGGCTTGATCACGAGGCGCGACTCGACGCCGACGGCCCGGCCAGACTGTGGGACGAGTTCACCGACTTCATGGCGGACAACGACGACAAGCTGATCGCACGGGGATGGTCTCGTCGCGATATCGACAAGCTGCCCATCCCGAAACTCATGCGAAGCATGCAGGCTTGGGTGGGAGCGCATCCGTGAGTCCGACAATGAGCCCCGCTATCGTCCAGGTCGTCGCCCGCGCGCGCAACGGCGTCATCGGCCGCGACGGCGACCTGCCCTGGCGGCTGCGCTCCGACCTGCAGCGGTTCAAGGCCATCACCGTCGGCAAGCCCTGCGTCATGGGCCGGGCGACCTGGGAGAGCCTGCCGCTCAAGCCCCTGCCCGGCCGGCTCAACATCGTGCTGACCCGGGATGAGTCCTACACGGCGAAGGGGGCCGTGGTGGTGCACAGCCTGACCGAGGCGCTGGAAATGGCCCGCGAGCAGGCGGCCGAGGACGGCGTCGACGAGGTCTGCATCATCGGCGGCGCCGCCCTGTTCGCGGCGACCCTGCCCAAGGCGCGGCGGCTCTACATCACCGAGGTCGAGGCTGAGCCCGAGGGGGACGTCACATTTCCGCCCTTCGACGAGGGCGAGTTTGTCGAGATCGCCGCGGAGCCGCATCCTCCGGGCGAAAAGGATGACCACGCCTTTGTCTTCCGCGTGCTGGAACGCCGCTGACTGCCTCAGGAGCCCGCCATGCTGACCACCACCGCCAACGACCTGCCCGGCTACCGCATCGTGCGGGTGATCGGGGTGACGCGCGGCATCACCGTGCGCTCGCGCAACGTGGTGTCCGACGCCATCGGCGGCCTGCAGTCGATGATCGGCGGCCGGGTCGGGGCCTATGTGAAGCTGGCCGAGACCGGGCGGGCCGAGGCCTATGAGGCGCTGCTGCAGCACACCCGCGAGGCCGGCGGCAACGCCATTGTCGCCCTGCGCTATGACGCCAACGACATCATGCCCGGCATCACCGAGGTGCTGTGCTACGGCACCGCCGTGGTGGTCGAGCCCGTCTGACCCTTGGCCGGCGGCATGGCGTCCGTGCCGCACAGCCGGTCCCACAGGCGGAAGTAGAGGCCGAAGTTGGTCTTCATGTGGGTGTGATGCCGGCTGTGGTGGCTGGCGGTGATCAGCCAGCGCCCGACCGGGCCACGCACCCAGCGCTCCGGCCAGACCTCCCAGCCGCAGTGGTTCATCACCGCGGTGGCGGTCATGAAGGTGAGCAGCGCCACCAGCACCCAGAGATTGACCGGCAGCACGAACAGCAGGGCCGGAATGACCCAGGCGGTCAGGGCCGCCTCGGCCGGATCGAAGGCGAAGCTGGCGAACGGACTGGGATCGCGCGACCGGTGGTGCGCCGCATGGGCCCAGCCGAAAATGCGCCGGTCATGCATCAGCCGGTGCGTCCAGTAGTAGTGGGCGTCCTGGATCACCAGCAGGAGCAGGAAGCTGGCCGGCAGCCACCACAGGCCGTACTGGCCGGGGTCGAGGTATATGCGCGTGCCGCCGGCCTTCCAGGCCTCCAGCACGATCGCCGCCGGCAGGGCGTAGATCGGCGTCGAGATCAGGGAATAGCGGATCTCGTGGCGGATCAGCCGGGCGGACGGACGGGTGGCGCTGAGCCGAACCCCGGCCCCCTTGCCCCGCCACAGCCAGGCGTGCACCGCCCCCGCCACCAGCAGGTAGCGGGCCCCGATGATCAGGCTCAGCCAGAGGGTAGTGACGAGAACGCCGGCGACGGTCATGACCGGACGTTAGAGCGCCGCGCAAATGCTGGCGAGGGGCGAGATCGCCACAAGGCGTCCTCGCCCCCGGATCGGATCAGGTCAGCTCGGCCATGTGGCGGCGGTCGAAGGCCGCCAGCTCGTCATGCCGGCCGTCACGGACCTTCACCACCCAGTTCGGGTCCGACAGCAGGGCGCGGCCGACGGCGATCAGGTCGAACTCGTCCCGCTCCATGCGGGCGATCAGGCCGTCCAGCGACGCCGGCTGCGACCCGGCCCCCCCGAAGGCGGCGATGAACTCGCCATCGAGACCGACGGAGCCGACGCTGATGGTCGGCTTGCCGGTGATCTTCTTGGCCCAGCCGGCGAAGTTCAGGTCCGAGCCCTCGAACTCGGGCTCCCAGAAGCGGCGCTGCGAGCAGTGGAACACATCCACGCCGGCGTCCGACAGCGGCAGCAGCCAGTCGGCCATCTCGTCCGGCGTCTCCGCGATCCGCGCGCCATAGTCCTGCTGCTTCCACTGCGACAGGCGGATGATCAGAGGGATGTCCGGCCCCAGGCCCTCGCGCACGGCCTTGACTACCTCGACGCCGAACCGGGCGCGCTCGGCGATGGTCGGGCCGCCCCAGCGGTCGGTGCGGGTGTTCAGCCCCGGCCAGTAGAACTGGTCGATCAGATAGCCGTGAGCCGAGTGGATCTCGGCGGCGTCGAAGCCGAGCTCGCGGGCGGCGCGCCCGGCCTTGCCGAAGGCGGCGATGGTGTCGGCGATGTCCTCCTCGGTCATCGGCTCGTACTTCTGCTTGCCCGGCGCGACGAGGCCCGAGGGGCTGTCGACCTTGCCCAGCGGCGTCCAATCCGGCCCGAGGCCGCGGGCGGCGCCGACGTGCCAGATCTGCGGCGCGATCAGGCCCCCGGCCGCGTGGACCTCGTCCACCACCGTCTTCCAGGCCGGCAGGGCCTCGCCGTGAAACACCGGAACGTTGGCGTCATTGCGCGCCGCCGGACGGTCGACGACCGTGCCCTCGGTGACGATCAGGCCCACCTGCCCCTCGGCGCGGCGGCGATAGTAGGCGGCCACGTCCTTCGTCGGGATCCCGCCCGGGCTGAAGGAGCGCGTCATGGGGGCCATGACGATGCGGTTGGGCAGGGTCAGGCCCTTGATGGTGAAGGGGCGGAACAGGGTCTCGACGCTCATCGACATTCCTTGGGGCAATCCGGGCAGCGAATGGAACCGCCAAGGTGGCGATTGCCGTTGCGTTTGAAAACCCTCAAAGGCCGAGTTTTTCCACCAGCCTGTGGGCCATGGCGTCGAACCGGCCAGCGATCTCGCCCGAGGCCAGCGGCGCGCCGGCGTCGCCGGCCTCGCGCATGGCCGCCTCAAGCGGCAGCTCGCCGAGAAGATCGACGCCCAGCCGCGCCGCCTCTGCCGCCGTCCCGCCCTGGCCGAACACCGGCCCGTTCATGTTCTCGATCAGCCCCAGCGTCGGGACATTGACCCTCTGGAACAGGGTGTGGGCCCGGCGCGCGTCGGCCAGCGCCACCTCCTGCGGGGTGGAGACGATCACGGCCCCGTCCAGCGGCGTCTTCTGGATCAGGGTCAGCTGCACGTCGCCGGTGCCGGGCGGCAGGTCGACCACGAGGATGTCCAGCGGCACGGCCTCCGTCCCCCAGCGGGTCTGGGTCAGCATCTGGGTCAGGGCCTGGGAAGCCATGGGCCCCCGCCAGATCATGGCGTCGTCGCCCTTCATCAGCAGGCCGACCGACATGGCCTTGAGTCCCTGCGCCTCCA
Organism: uncultured Brevundimonas sp.; assembly: GCA_964624025.1. GTDB lineage: Bacteria > Pseudomonadota > Alphaproteobacteria > Caulobacterales > Caulobacteraceae > Brevundimonas. The sequence goes on along the minus strand of CAZUXK010000011.1, from coordinate 21,102 downwards.
GGGGGACCATGGCCCCGTCGACATAGTCCGGACGGCCGGACAGGCGCAGCATGGTCGGCAGGCTGGGGCCATAGACATCGGCGTCGAGGATTCCCGTGGACAGCCCGCGCCGGGCGAAAGCGGCGGCCAGATTGACCGCCACCGTCGACTTGCCGACCCCGCCCTTGCCGCTGCCCACGGCCAGAACGCGACGCACATGGGCCGGTCGCTCGGTCGCCACCGGGGCGCGAGCGCGGCCCTGATCGAGCGCGGCGGGCGACAGACCGGCCTTGCGCGCCGGGGCTGCGGCCGGCGGGGCCTCGCTGGTCAGCACCACGGACACCCGGGCCATGCCCGGCAGGGCCTTCAGCGCCGCCTCGGCCGCGTCGCGCACCGGGGCGTAGCGCGCCGCCTCCGCCGCGGGCACCTCCAGCACGAAGCCGGCGCGGTCGTCGGCCACCATCAGCCCCTGCACCATGCCGCTCGCGACAAGCCCCTGCCCCGTGCGCGGATCGGGGATCGCCTCGAGGGCGGCGAGGACAGCGGCGCGATCGGGCAAGGCGGGCTCCGGGACTTGCGGCGGCGGGAAACAGGGCTTCTATCCCCGGACCGGACGCGGTTTAAGCCCCCATGACGTCGCCCCTGATCACTCTGCTGGCCGGCCCGACCGCCTCGGGCAAGTCCGCCCTCGCCCTGGCCTGGGCGCAGCGCACCGGCGGCCTGATCCTCAACGCCGACAGCCAGCAGCTGTACGCCGACCTGAGGGTGCTCACGGCGCGTCCCTCGCCTGCGGATGAGGCGGCGGCCGAGCACGCCCTCTACGGCGTCGCCGACGCGGCCGAGGCCTGGTCGGTCGGGCGCTGGAGCCGGGCCGCCCTGCCCCTGATCGACACAGCCGTTGCAGCCGGCCGCCCCGTTCTTCTGGTCGGCGGCACCGGCCTCTATTTCCACGCCCTGACCCGCGGCCTCGCCGAGGTGCCCGAGCCAGGCCCGGAGGCGCGCGCAGCGACGGCGCAGCTGTTCGATAAGGAGGGAGAATCCGCCGTGCGCGCCCGGCTTCAGGCCGTCGACCCGGCCGCAGCCGCCGCCATCGGCCCCCGCGACCGGCAGCGGCTAGTGCGCGCCCTGGCCGTGGCCGAGGGCACCGGCCGGGCGCTGAGCGCCTGGCAGGCCGACACCCGCGCCCTCCTCGCCCCCGGCAGCTGGCGCGGCCGCGTGCTGGAGCCGGAGCGGGCGACGCTCTACGCCGCCTGCGACGCCCGCGCCGCCGCCATGATCGAGGGAGGAGCGCTCGCCGAGGTCGAGGCCCTCCTGGCGCGCGGCCTGTCGCCCGAACTGCCGGCCATGAAGGCGGTCGGGGTGCGGGAGTTGGCAGGCGTTCTCCGCGGCGAGATTTCACTGGAGGAAGCGCGCGCGCAGCTGCAGCAGGCGACCCGGAACTACGCCAAGCGCCAGCTGACCTGGTTCCGGAACCAGACCGCCGACTGGCCGAGGATCGGGCATGCGGGCTTGGAAGGCTGACGCGCCGCGCCTATATTGGTCGCGTCCGGGTTCGCCCGGACTATGGCGATAAACGCGCCTGCAATAAGCGGACCGGACCCGGGTGCGAATCCCGGCGGCTCCACCAATCTCTTCCGCGTTATCGGCGGGACTGTGCGGGGCCGACTAGCATCGACGGACGTGTAAAGAGGTGGCTTTCGCCCGTCCTGGCCCACCGTATCGGGCCATTTTCTAACTGCGAACGATAACTTCGCTGGTGAAGTCCGCCTCGCCGCGTAATGCGGTTCGGTTGATTTCGAACACTTAAGTCCTCGGGGTTCAGATCCCGGGGCGGGGCCCCCCGGGCGCCTGGCAACAGAAGCCCGGGACTTTTCCCCGGACATGTCGGCCTGCCCGGACTCTTCGCCGCCGCTGGCCGATGACGCCTTCCGCCGCGCCGCCGGGAGCGTTATCTGTGGCCGCCCAAGGGTGAGGTTTGCATGGCGCAGGAACGGCCACCGGTCGACGAGATGCACTACGAGGCGCTGGCGCAGGAGGCCCTGCGCGGGGTGATCCGCGCCGCGCTGGATCGCGCCGCGAGCCCGCAGGGCATCCCCGGCGCCCACCACTTCTACATCACCTTCCGCACCGACGCCGAAGGCGTCTCGGTGCCCGAGGACATCCGGACCAAGTACCCGGAAGAGATGACGATCGTCCTGCAGTACCAGTACTGGGACCTCGACGTGCGCGAGGACGGCTTCTCGGTGATGCTGAAGTTCGGCGGCGCGCCCAAGACCCTGTCGACGCCCTACGCCGCCATCGTCCGCTTCTACGATCCTTCGGTGCAGTTCCTGCTGCAGTTCGAGCCGCCGCCGCCGGCCCCTGCCCCGGCCGTGGCTCCGGCCGCCGAAGCCGTCGCGCCGGCGGCCGACGGGGACGCCGCCGACGAGGGGCCGAAGGTCATCTCGCTGGACCAGTTCCGCAAGAAGTAGGGCGGGCCGATGCGGGGTGTCGCGGCGATCATGCTCATCTGGCTGCTGACAGCCCCGCTCGTCGCCGCCCAGACCTCCCCCACCCGCGCCGCGCCGCTGACCGACTGGCGCGCCGTGGTGATCGCCGGCGACTGGCGCACCACGGATGGCCGGCCGATCCGGGCCTTCGACAACGCCATCCGCGACGTGGCAGCCGGTCTTGAGGCGCGCGGCGTGGGCCAGGTCGACGCCTTCACCCTGCGCCCTGACGCCACGCCCAAGGTGACGCCGGACGCAGCCCTCGTGCGCGCGGCCACCGCCCTGGGCACGCCGACCGACCGGGGCGGATGCCTCGTCTACCTCACCTCCCACGGCTCGACCGAGGGCGTCGTGTTCGGCGACGGCCAGCTGACCCCCGGCCAGCTGGCGATCCTGCTGCGCCGCGCCTGCGGCGAGCGGCCGACCGTGGCGGTGATCTCGGCCTGCTATTCGGGCGTCTTCCTGGGCGCGCTCTCCGGCCCCAACCGGATGGTCCTGACCGCCGCGCGCCCGGATCGTAACTCGTTCGGCTGCGGCGAGGACCAGGTCTATCCCTTCTTCGATGGCTGCTTCATCGAAAGCCTGCCGTCGGCGCTGGACCTTCTCGACCTCGCCCGGCTGACCCGGACCTGCGTCGCCCGGCGAGAAGACGAGGAAGGGGCGACGCCCCCCTCCGAGCCGCAGCTCCGCGTCGGGGCGACCCTCCAGCTTCTCGCCCCCACCCTGCGCTTCACCGCCTCCGCCCCTTGAGGTTGCCAAAGCACAGTGACCGTGAGAGAACATTTCGCGAACCCTGCAGAGGGACACCGATGCTCACCGGCGGCTGCCATTGCGGCGCGATCCGCTACGAAACCGCGAACGAAGCGATCCACCACGCCCTCTGCCACTGCCTCGACTGCCGCAAGGCCTCGGGCGCCCCGGCGGTCGCCTGGGCCCTCGCCCCGGCAAACGACGTGCGGATTAACGGCGAGCCGGTCTGGTACGCCTCCTCGGAGCATGGCCGGAGAGGCTTCTGCGGCCGCTGCGGCACAGGCCTGTTCTACACCAACGAGGTCATCTTTCCGGACCAGATCGATATCCAGAGCGCGACCCTCGACGATCCGGACGCGATCCCGCTTCAGGGCCAGATCCAGACCGCCGAGCGCATCGGCTGGATGACCCGGCTGGATCACCTGCCCAGTTTCGAGCGCTACCCCGAGGGGCCGGCCGAGGCCTGACGGGGAAAGGCGCGGATCGTGATGCGTTCGCGATCTCCCGGGCGGCGCTCCACCACCAGACGGGCGACCTGCGAGTCGTCGTGGAACAGATAGCCCTTGATGGCGTCGAGCAGCGCCTTGGCGAGGTTGTCGAGGTCCATCCAGGGCGGGTCCCCGACATGCTCCATCACAATCTCGACCACATGGTCGCCCCACGCCGGCCGCGCCCCGCGCCACTCCTTGCGCATGAACTCATAGACCAGCGGCTTGTAGTACTTCGCCTGGGTGGTCAGGCCGTCGATGGTGATCTCGACCGCGGGACCGATCTCCCGCGCCCGCACCTTGCCGACTCCGATCCAGTCGCCGCTCATGCGCAGATGGCCGGGACCGGATCCAGCAGCCGCGCCGACACCAGGGCGACCGGGGGCTGGATCTGCTCCTCCACGGTCGGCCGCGCCTGCATCCGCACGAACAGCTCCAGCCCCTGCACCACCCGGCCGAAGACGGCGAAGCCCTGGCCATCAGGGTTGCGGGCACCGCCGAAGTCCAGGCTGAGGCTGTCACGCGTGACGACGAAGAAGCTGCTGGTGGCGGTGTCAGGCCCGTTGCGGGCCATGGAGACGGCCCCGGCGACATGGCTCAGACCGGTGTCCCGCGTGCGCTCCAGCGCAATCGGCCCGAACCCCGGATCATCGCTGCCCTCGACGGTCGCCGCCTGCACCACATGGATCGGCCCCTCGACCGAGCGGAAGAAGCTGCCGCCGTCATAGCGCCCGGCGGCGGCGTAGCGGATGAAGTTGCAGGCCGTGACCGGCGCGCTGGCCGCGTCCAGCTCGATGACCACCGGGCCGAGGTCGGTCGTCAGCAACACGCGCGGCAGGGGATGGCTCCCCGACCCCGCCTGCAGCACCAGTATCGCCCCCGCCACTGCGCCCGTCAGTCCCATGCCCGCCTCCCGTTCTTGCCCCACGGCGTCGAGGTGCTACACCGCCGCGCACTCTCCCGCCACGCCAGAAGGGGCCGCCGACATGAGCAACATTCGCACCGAGACCGACACCTTCGGCCCGATCGAGGTCCCTGCCGACCGCTACTGGGGGGCCCAGGCCCAGCGCAGCCTCGGCAACTTCCGCATCGGCTGGGAAAAGCAGCCCCTGCCGATCGTCCGGGCGCTCGGCATCGTCAAGCGCGCCGCCGCCGAAGCCAACCTTGAACTCGGCAAGCTGGACCCGGCCCTCGCCGCCGCCATCATCACCGCCGCCGACGAGGTGATCGCCGGCAAGCTGAACGATCACTTCCCGCTGGTGGTCTGGCAGACCGGCTCCGGCACCCAGTCGAACATGAACGCCAACGAGGTGATCTCGAACCGCGCCATCGAGATGCTGGGCGGGGTGATGGGCTCCAAGAGCCCGGTCCATCCGAACGACCACGTCAACATGAGCCAGTCGTCGAACGACACCTTCCCGACGGCCATGCACATCGCCTGCGCCGAGCAGGTGGTGCACGACCTCATCCCCGCCCTGCATCACCTGCACCGGGCGCTCGCCGCCAAGGCCGAGGCGTGGAAGGACATCATCAAGATCGGCCGCACCCACACCCAGGACGCCACCCCCCTGACCCTCGGCCAGGAGTTCGGCGGCTATGCCCAGCAGGTCGCCAACGGCATCGCCCGCATCGAGAGCACCCTGCCGATGCTGATGCAGCTGGCCCAGGGCGGCACGGCGGTCGGCACCGGCCTGAACGCGCCGGTCGGTTTCGCCGAGAAGGTGGCCGCGCGCATCTCCGCCATCACCGGTCTGGGCTTCACCACGGCCCCGAACAAGTTCGAGGCGCTGGCGGCTCACGACGCCATGGTGTTCAGCCACGGGGCCATCAACACGGTCGCCGCCAGCCTGTTCAAGATCGCCAACGACATCCGCTTCCTCGGCTCGGGCCCGCGCGCCGGGCTCGGCGAGCTGTCGCTGCCGGAGAACGAGCCGGGCAGCTCGATCATGCCCGGCAAGGTCAACCCGACCCAGTCCGAGGCCCTGACCCAGGTGTGCGTCCAGGTGTTCGGCAACCACGCGGCCCTGACCTTCGCCGGCTCGCAGGGCCACTTCGAGCTCAACGTGTTCAACCCGGTGATGGCCTACAACTTCCTGCAGTCGGTGCGCCTGCTGGCCGATGCGGCGATCAGCTTCACCGACAACTGCGTGGTCGGGATCGAGCCGCGCATCGACAACATCCGCAAGGGCGTGGAGAACAGCCTGATGCTGGTCACCGCCCTCAACGGCAAGCTCGGCTACGACGCCTGCGCCAAGATCGCCAAGACGGCCCACAAGAACGGCACGACCCTGCGCGAGGAGGCGGTCGGCGGCGGCTATCTGACCAACGAGGAATTCGACCAGTACGTCCGCCCCGAGAAGATGATCTCGCCGGGCTGATGTCATGGGCGACCTGATCAACCTGAACCGCGCGCGCAAGGCGAAGGCCAGAGCGGCCGACAAGGCCGGCGCCGCCGCCAACCGTCTGGCCTTCGGCCGGACGAAGGCGGAGCGGGAACAGACCACCCGCGCGACCGAGCTGGAGCGCCGTCGGCTGGACGGGGCGAAGCGGGACAAGGAGGAAACGGAGGGCGACTAGCCTTCCATCGCCGCCAGCGCCGGCGAGACCCGGTGCAGCAGCCCGCCGGGCCCCCGCTCGATGAAGAGGGCGGGCAGATGCATCGCCTCGGCGAAGGCCGGACCCTCATAGGGCCCGAGCACATGCAGCGCCCGGGCCAGCGCCTGGGCGCGGAAGCATGACGGATGCAGCACCGCCACCCCGACAAGGCCGTGCGCCACCCGGCGGCCGGTGGCGCCATCGACCGGCAACGGCGCGTCCGGGTCGAGACCGCTGACCCCGAGCCCCAGATCGAGCAGGGCGCCGACCAGTCGAGGCTCGGTCGCCCCCGCGGCGGGCCACAGCTGGGCCCACCAGGGCTGGCCGTCCCACAGCAGGCCGCGACCGAGGGCGTTGTCGCCGATGCGGACGCAGGCGGCCTCGACCCCCGCCTCGACCAGCGCCGCCATCACCTGGTCGCAGGCCAGCGCCCCCGCCACGTCGTCGAAATCCAGAACCGTCCCGCCGGGCTGGACCGCCGCCTGCCCGGGCCGGTGCAGCCGGAACCCCTGCCAGCCGGACACGGCGCGTGGAAGCGCCAGGGCCGCCTCGTCCGGCGGGGTCAGCGACAGGGCGCGGCCTGCCGCGAGCCAGAAATCCGTCAGCGCCCCGAGCGTGGGGTCCCAGGCCCCGTTGACCTCGTCTGCGAGGTCGAGCGCATCGTTCAGGAGGGCCCAGAGCGGGTCCGACAGCCGCCATGTTCCCGCCGGCGCAGCGTTGAAGCGGGTCAGCTCGGCGGCGGGCGAGCGCCGGTCGACCAGCGCCGTCACGGCGTCCAGAACCTCGCCCACCCGCGCGCGAAAGGGCTCCTCGAGCGCCCCGGGCGGCGGGACCAGCCGAACCTGACCGCGGGCGTCCTCGAAGGTCCAGACCAGCCGCCCCGGCGCCGGCCGCGGCGGCGCGGCGACCGGAGGGATGAACAGGCGATCCTCGAGAGGGGCGTCGGGGCTCATCGTCCATCGATGCCCGCTCCCGCCGGCGGCGCCAAGCTCAATAGGTCAGGGTCAGGCCCAGCCGCAGGGTGCGGGGCGGCGCGAGGCTCTCCACGCCGTCTGCTGTCACGCCGGTCGGTACGTTCGCGTCGAACAGATTGTCCACCGCGACCCAGACCTCGGCTGCACGCGACACCCGGTAGCGAGCCCGGGCGTCGACTGTCGTCGCCGCGTCCAGCACTCGGCTGTTGAGGTCGTCCTCGAAGCGTCGGCTCTCGTAACGGCCGTCCATCGACAGGGTCAGCCGCTCCGTGGCGCGCCAGTCGCCCCCGAAGGTGACGCTCCATTCGGGCGCCTGGGCTGGGCGCAGACCGGTCAGCTGCGGGGCCGCCGTCCCGCCGTAGACCTCGGCGTCGGTCAGGGCCGCAGCGCCGCGCAGGGACAACGGCCCGAGATCCCGGCGGGCCGACAGTTCGACGCCCACGGCCTCGATCCGCCCCGCGTTCTGACGCTGGCGCAGGACGCCCCCCGCGGGGACAAAGCCGGCGACCGGGAAGGTCCCGGGTCCCTGGCCGATCGTCACATTGGTGATCGGGTCAATCAGCCGGGTGGCGAACACGGTCGCCGACCAGCGCAGCGGCGCCTCGCCTTCCAGACCCAGTTCGACGCCCTCCAGCCGCTCGGGCTCAAGGGCGGCATTGGCCTCGGTGATGTCGTTGCCCACACGGAAGGGCCGGTGCAGCTCGTTCAGCGTCGGCGGACGGAAACTGGAGTAGGCCGCCAGCCGCAGCGCCAGCGCCTCGCCGAGCTCGCGCCGCAGCGCCGCCCGCCCCGTGACCACCTCGCCGGACCGGTCGCCCGGTCGCAGATCGAGCACGGTCGCGCCATTGGCCAGATCGGTCTCGCGCCGCAGCGACGCGCCGGTGCTCCAGTGATCGGCGCGCAGCCCGCCGACCAGCAGCCACGGCCCGCCGCGCCTCGACGCGTCAACATAGGCCCCGGTCACCGCACTCTCGCCGCCGGCCACCCGGCTGCGGGTGAAGGCCCCGCCCATGAAGCGGAACAGCTCGCGCGTCTCGCCCTCGAAGCGCCGGGCGTCGATACCGGCCTCGGCCTCCCAGCTTGCGCCGGTCCAGCGGCCGGCGAGGGTCGCGCCCCAGCCGGTCGCCGGGCTGCCGAACTGCACCGAGGCCGGGGTGGTGGCCCACCGGTCGGGAGCCACAGCGGCGAAGCGGTTGGAGAGATCGCTCTCGTGTCGCCAGACCAACGCCCGGAAGCCGGGGCGCGTGGCGTCGGGCGACCGCGCCGCCGCCAGGCTGAGCCGCGTTCCCTGCACCGCCGAGCCGACCCCGGCCAGGCCGCCGCCGCGGGTCTCGTCATAGAGCCCGGCGCGGGCGGCGATCACCGTGTCCAGCGGGCCCGGAGCTTCAAGCCGCACGGCGGCGCTACGGCTCGTGTAGTCGAGCGGCCGGTCGGCCGCTCCGGCCCGCGGGCCCCGCACGGCGAGATAGCCGTCGCTGACCTCGGCGGCGACGTTGGCCACGACCCGCAGCGGTCCTGCTGTGGCGCCGCCCGAGGCGACCGCCCGCCGGGCGCCGTCCTCCCCGGCCGACAGGTCGAGGACGGCGCCCCGATCCCGTTCGGCCAGGCGGATCACCCCGGTCAGGGCGCCCGCACCCCCGGGCCCCGAGCCGCCGCCGCGCACCAGGTCGACCGCCTGCAGGCTCTCCGGCGGGACCTGGGACCAGATCACCCAGCCGCCGAACGGGTCATTCAGCGGGGCCCCGTCCAGCGTCACGAGCGTGCGTCCGGCCCCGGACGGCGCGATGGCGCGCAGGCTGATGCCCTGGGTGGTCGGATTGGCCGACAGGCTGGTGGTGCGTCGAAACAGGGACACCGCCGGGACCTGCCGCAGGGCCTCATCGAGCCGCGGGGTGCGCGCCAGATCGGCCGCGTCCAGCCGGACCCGCGCAAAGGCCGCCTCCGAGGCGGCGGTCGGCAGGCGGGCGCCGGTGATCACCACCTGCTCAACGGTGGGCGCGGCGGGGGGAGCGGGAGGCGGAAGGTCCTGGAACATGCGCCGTCCCTAGCCGAGGCCGCCCCGAAAGGCTCCCCGTCAGTTGGTCGCGGCTGTGACGCCTGCGGTAGACGCCTCCGCATGGCCGGGCTTCAGCTATTCTCCGGCCCCCGGCCGGACCTGCAGGCTGTTCTCAAAGTCCATGAAGATGTCGATCAACTCCGGCGCGCTGGGCGGCGTCGATCGCGGTCCAAAGCGGTGCTTCCAGAAGCTGATGATGTGCTGGATGGCTCCGAGCTGCTCTCCAAGCGAGTCGAACAGGCTCGGCGCTCTCAAGAGAAAGTCCCTGAAGATCAGAGGATCGCCCCGGTCGGTCAGGCCGGAGTAGGCTTCATCATAGATCGCCAGGGTCTCGCGTGTCCGGGCCCAGCATCCCTTGAGAAGCTGCAGCAGCACGGCCCGGCCGCGCTTCAGATACTCCCTGGCCTCTGCGTCGATCGGACCGACCGGCTTGACCGTTTCCAGGCCCGCGATGACCAGCGCGAGCTCGCCCGCGATGTTGGAGAGTGACCACTTGAAGTAGAGGAACCCCTTCCAGCAAAACAGGCCTTCTTCATACTCCTCAGGGCTTAGTCGGAGTACCGCGCCGAGCCCGAGAAGCCTGTTGCCGCGCGAATTCGAGATGATTTCCTTGACCAGCTTCTCGGTGGATTCTGTCGTCTCCGCGTCGCTTCCAAGGCTAAGCCGAACCAACGGCTGAATTTCCTCACGCACAAAACCGTGCATCTTCGCCACGTCGGCATCATTGATGGCGAAGTAGCACGCCGCTGGCTCTATGCCCGCGCGTCGGAGTTGCTCGCGCAACAGGAAGGGATCGAGCGAGGGCAAGCGATCCAGCACCTCAAGCGTCCTCACGTCCGGGTGATCCGGCTGTATTCGGAACACCTGGGTCAATATGGTTGTGAAATCAGCTTGCCCGACAAATGCAAACCTTCCACCCGCCCCAAGGTCAACGCTATCTATTGGAAGTATAATTTTGGTCGCGACCTGACGCGAACCCCTGAAGAAATCAGTTTCGTTACGTCGCAGCCGATGCTTTACAAGTATGACTCTGTTCAATACATCGTTGCGAAAGAATGGCTTGTCACGCCAGGAATCGTCGTTGCCGTGCCTTCTTGAAATCGCAAGAAGATTAAGGACCCTCGACGTTGACGCAGAACGTTCCAGCAACTCAAGATTTCTTACGGAACGATCTTGCATGTTAGTGCATTGGCGATCTGATTTTACGAATGAACATTGTCGACATGGAACTTTCGATTTTAACCGGCCACCTGCGCAACACACTGGCTGTCGCGCAAGACATTTGGCGGAACATGATGCTCAAGGGGGTTACAGGCATCGTCGTCTCAAGCTCGAGAAGCCGCTGGGCAAACGTGGTTTTTCATATGTTTACAATAACATCCGCGAGGCGCCATGCTTTCTGGCGGGGCATGACCTGCAGGTTGACAGCCGTCAAATTGCATTATGACCGAATTGGGTATGTTGATGCGTGCGCTTGTGCATCCACAATCTACAGCCTTGCTGACACATCGGCGGGGTCATGGCGGTGGGCCTGCGGGCACGGAACGTTGGCGCCGCCTGGCGGATGTTCCGCCAGGATCGCAGCACCGAACCAATCCGGAAGGAAACGATGGTGGGTGATGTAGGGTTCGAACCTACGACCCGCTGATTAAGAGTCAGCTGCTCTACCAACTGAGCTAATCACCCGCACTGTCGTCGGCCCGGACGCCGGGGCGTCGCGGGAGCGGGGGAAATAGAGGCGATCGTCGCCGGATGCAAGCGCTATTGATGCGACGGCTTTGCGGCTAGGCTTGGCCGTTACCGGCCGATGCGCCGCCAGGGAGAGCCGTCCATGTCCCGCCGCGACCTGACCGGGGCCGTCGACTTCGCCGTGCTCGACCGGGCCACCGGCGGCGACGACGCCGTCGCCGAGGAGGTGCTGGGCCTTTTCGTCGAGCAGGCGGCGCTCTGGTCCCGGCTGCTGGACGCCCCCGACGCCCGGATCGACGCCTGCCACACCATCCGCGGCGCGGCCGCCTCGCTGGGCGCACACGAGCTGGAAGCGGCCTGCGCCGCCGCCGAAGCCGACCCGAGCGACCGGCGGACCGACGCCGTCCGCGACGCGCTGGACCGCGCGCTGGGCGATGTCGCCGCCTGGAGACATGAGCTGATGCTGCGCAGCCTGAAGGGCTGAGCCCGCGCCAACCGACCCTTAACCCGACGACGGCCAGGGTCGTCGCATGGTTTCGCGTCGCCCCTTCCAAAAGCGTCCCAGCGCCCGCGCGAGGACGCCTGCCCCCTGGCTGATCCCCGCTGTCACCCTCGCCGCCGTCGCCGCGATCGCGCTTGCCTCGCCCCTCACGGAGGCTCCGAAAGCCCGGGCGGAGAGCCCGCCGGCGGCCGACCGCTTCACCTGCGAGGTGGCCCGGGTCACCGACGGCGACACCTTCCGCTGCGCGGACGGGGTCCGGGTGCGGCTGCACGCGGTGGCCGCGCGCGAACTCGACGAGACCTGCGGCGCCAACCACCCCTGCCCCGCCGCCTCGGGCGCGGCGGCCAAGGCCGAGCTGGAACGGCTGATCGCCGGACGGTCCGTGGACTGCGACCGCACCGGCCGCAGCTACAACCGCGTCACCGCCGTCTGCTGGACGCCGGCGCAGGTCGAGGTCAATTGCGCCCTGGTGCGCCGCGGGGTGGCGGTGATCTGGCCGCGCTACAACCGCCAGCGGCCGATCTGCACCTGACCTGCCGTCAGCCGCGGGTGGCGTCCCAGACGGCGAACTCATGGGCGATGCAGCGGTCGATCAGCGTCCGCCAGACGGGCTCGGCGATGTCCGCCGACAGGCCGGCAGGCCCGGCCGCGGCCAGCACCTTGGCCACCACATCCGCGATTCGCGCCGCGTCATGCACCGCGTCACGCCCGGGCTTGATGCGCGCGGCGGCCTCCATGTAGCGCTGCCGCTCGGCCAGCAGCGCGACGAGCGCACGATCCAGCGCATCGACGCCGGCGCGCACCTGACCCATGTCGGCGCAGGCCTCGGGCGCCACGCGCGGATCGATCTGCACCGCTTCAGCCGACAAAGGCGCGCTCCAGAACGTAGTCGGCCGGCTCCGCGTTGGAGCCTTCCTTCAGGCCGAAGCTGTCGAGAAGGGCCGCAGTCTCCTTGATCATCGCCATCGAGCCGCAGAGCATGACCCGGTCCGCGGCCGGGTCGAAGCCTTCGGGCAGGCCCAGGTCGCGGAAATAGTCCCCCGAGCGGATGCGGTCGGTGATCCGGCCGGGCGTAGAGAAGACCTCACGCGTCGCGGTCGGATAGTAGGTCAGCTGGGCCTTCGCCTCTTCACCGATGAGGGGGTCGTCGTGGATGCCCCCGGCGAAGAACTCGCGATAGGCCAGGTCCGCCACCTGGCGCACCGTGTGACTGACGATCACCCGGCCGAAGCGCGCGTAGGTGTCCGGATCGCGCGCCACGCTGAGCCACGGCGCCAGACCCGTGCCAGTGCCGATCAGGTGCAGGCGCTCGCCCCCCGTCAGGGCGTCGAGCACGAGGGTGCCGGTCGGCTTCTTCCCCATCAGCACCCGATCGCCCCGCTGGATCTTCTGCAGCCGCGAGGTCAGCGGGCCGTCGGGCACCTTGATCGAGAAGAACTCCAGCTCCTCGGCCCAGCACGGGCTGGCGACGGAGTAGGCGCGCAGAATGGGCTTGCCGCCATCCTCGCCCGGGAGGCCGATCATGACGAACTCGCCGGAGCGGAAGCGGAAGTCTTCCGGCCGCTCGACGGCGAAGCTGAACAGCTGGTCGGTCCAGTGGCGCACCCACAGGACGGACAGCTCATGGTGAGCGGCGGGCCTTTGCGGGGGCGGCGCAGCGAGGGCGTCGGTCATGGCGCCTCTTTAGGGAGGATGGCGGCGGGGGGAAAGGCCATGCGGCGCCCTGGACCCTGTCGGCGCTCTCGACGGCCGCGGATGGCCCCGCTAGCGTGCCACCTCATGAAAACGCTCCTGCTGGCCACCGCCGCCGCCATCGCCCTGCCCTGCGCCGCTCTCGCCCAATCCGGCTCCCAGACCGCGAGCGGCGATCCCGGCATCCTCACCCCCGAGCGCGTCTATTCGGAGCCGGCGCTGGCCGGCCCGGTGGCGCGCGGCGTCAGCCTGTCGCCGGACGGCGAGCTGGTCGCCTTCCTGCGCTCGCGCGACGACGACGTGAACGTGCTCGACCTGTGGGCCGCGCCGGTGGCCGGTGGCGAGCCTTTCAAGCTGGTCGACGCCCGCGCCCTCGTGCCCGAGGCCGGCGAGCTGTCCGAGGCCGAGATCGCCCGACGCGAACGCATGCGCATCAGCCAGCGCGGCGTGGTCGAGTACAGCTGGGACGAGCAGGGCCGCTACATCCTCGCCCCGCTGGAGGGCGACGTCTTCCTCGCCGCCCGCGCCGACGGGGCCGTGCGCCGCCTGACCGAGACTGCCGCCGACGAGATCGACGCCAAGGTCAGCCCGCTGGGCAACTTTGTGTCGTGGGTGCGCGACCAGGACCTGGTGGTCTACGACCTCGCCGCCGGTCGCGAGCGTCCCGTCACAACGGACGGCGAGGGCGTGATCACCTGGGCGACCGCGGATTTCATCGCCCAGGAGGAGATGGACCGCGACACCGGCTACTGGTGGAGCCCCGACGAGCGCTACATCGCCCTGCAGCGCACCGACGAGAGCACCGTCGACATCATCCCCCGCCTCGACATCAGCGGCGGCGGGGCGACGGTGATCGAGCAGCGCTACCCGCGCGCCGGCCGGCCCAACGCCGTGGTCGAGCTGCATGTCCATGACCGGACGGCCAACCGCCGCATCAAGGTCGATCTCGGCGCCAATACCGACATCTACCTGGCCCGGGTCGACTGGTCGGCGGACGGCCGCACCCTCTATGTCCAGCGCCAGTCGCGCGACCAGAAGACGCTCGATCTGCTGGCCGTCGATCCGGCCACCGGGGCCTCGCGGGTGCTGACCACCCAGACCGCCGAGGCCTGGGTCGACCTGACCCACGACTTCCACCCGCTGGCCGACGGCCGCTTCATCTGGTCGTCGGAGGAGTCCGGCTGGCGTCACCTGTACCTCCACGCCGCCGACGGCAGCGTGATCCGGCCGATCACGACGGGCGACTACGCCGTGAAGTCGCTCGACGGGGTCAATGCCGAGACGGGCGCGGTGTTCTTCACCGCCTCCATGCGGGACGGCCGCGAGTACCCGATCGAGCAGCAACTGTTCCGCGCCAGCCTCAACGAGACCATCGCCCCGGTCGAGATCACCCCGCGCGGCGGCTGGTGGAGCGCGGCCGTGAACGGCTCGGGCACGGCCTATGTCGGCAACTTCTCCAACGTCGACACCCCGCCGCAGTCGGCGCTCTACCGGGCGGACGGGACCTTTGTGCGCTGGATCGAGGAAAACGCCCTCGACGCCGACCACCCCTTCGCCCCCTATGTCGCCCGCAAGCAGGAGCCGACCTTCGGCACGCTGCAGAACGCGGGCGAGACGCTCGTCTGGCAGATGACCACCCCGCCGGGCTTCGACCCGTCGCGCCAGTATCCGGTGGTGATGCAGGTCTATGGCGGTCCGTCGGGCGGCGGCGTGCGCAACGCCTGGCAGCCGGCCACCACCCAGCTCCTGACCGAGGCCGGCTATGTCGTCTTCCGCCTCGACAACCGCGGCGAGGGCGACCGGTCCGTGGCCTTCAAGACGGCCCTGTACCTGCGCATGGGCATCCCCGAGGTCGAGGACCAGGTGGCGGCCATCAACTACCTGCGCGGCCTGCCCTTCGTCGATGACGACCGCATCGCCGCCATGGGCTGGAGCTACGGCGGCTTCATGACGCTGCACATGCTGACCGAGCCGGCCATGGGCCTGACTTCGGCCATCTCGGGCGCGCCGGTGACCGACTGGAGCCTGTACGACACTCACTACACCGAGCGCTTCATGTCGACGCCGGAGGCCAATGCCGAGGGCTACGCCGCCTCCGACATCCTGACCCGCCTCGACAACCTGACCGGCCGGCTGCTGCTGATCCACGGCATGGCCGACGACAACGTCATCTTCGAGAACACCACGCGCGTGCTCAACGCCCTGCAGGAGGCCAGCGTCCCGTTCGAGACGATGGTCTATCCCGGTCAGCGCCACGGCATCCGCGGCAACGACAGGGGACTGCATCTGTGGCGCACCTATCTCGACTTCCTCGACCGCACCATCGGCTCCCGCGCGGGCGACTGATCGCCGCGGCGGCCGCTGTCCTGCTGGGGACAGCGGCCGGCCCGGCCCTGGCGCAGACGGCCACGGACCCGTCCGCCCGCTGCGCCGGGCTCGACGACGCGGTGACGGAGATGTGCGTCCGTGACGCGGCCACCACCAACGCCGTGCTGCGCTGGGCCGATGTCGACTGGCCGGCGTGGAGCGGCGACGGGGTGGCGGGCATGCCGATCCTGCTGAAGGACAACATCGAGACGCGCGACATGCCGACCACGGCCGGGTCCATGGCGCTGCTCAACAACGCCCCCGGCCGCGATGCGCCGCTGGTGGCGCGGCTGCGGGCCGCCGGCGCGGTCATCGTCGGCAAGACCAATCTGTCCGAGTGGGCCAACATCCGCTCGAACAACTCGATCAGCGGCTGGAGCGCCGTCGGCGGCCTGAGCCGCAACGCCCACGCCCTGGATCGCAACACCTGCGGCTCCTCGTCCGGCTCGGGCGCCGCTGTGGCGGCGGGCCTCGCCCCGGCGGCCATCGGCACCGAGACCGACGGCTCGATCACCTGCCCGGCCTCGGTCAACGGCATCGTCGGCTTCAAGCCGACCGTCGGCCTCGTCAGCCGCACCCACATCGTGCCGATCAGCCACAGCCAGGACACCGCCGGCCCGATGACCCGGACCGTGCGCGACGCCGCTGCGGTGCTCGGGGCCATCGCCGGCAGCGACCCGGCCGACCCGGCCACGGTCGAGGCCGACGCCCGGCGCGTCGACTATGTGGCCGCCCTCGACGCCGGCAGTCTGCGCGGGACCCGCATCGGGGTGATGCGCTTCCTCGGGGGCTATACGCCCGGGACGATGACCGTGTTCGAGCAAAACCTGCAGGCCCTGCGCGACGCCGGGGCCGTGCTGGTCGACATCACCGAGGGCCCGAACCGGGGCCAGATCGGCGAGGCCGAGTTCGAGGTCCTGCTGACCGAGCTCAAGGCCGATCTGAACGCCTATCTCGCGACCACCGACCCGGCCCAGGTGCCGACCCGCACCCTGGCCGACGTCATCGCCTTCAACGCCGCCACCCCGCGCGAGCTCGGCCTGTTCGGCCAGGAGCTGTTCCTGCTGGCCGAAAGCAAGGGCGGCCTCGACAGCCCGGCCTATATCGAGGCGCGCGAGACCTCGTTCCGGCTGGCCGGACCGGAGGGCATCGACCGCCTGCTGGCCGAGCACAATGTCGTGGCCCTGATCGCCCCGACCGGCAGTCCGCCCTGGAGCATCGACGTGGTCAATGGCGACAACTTCCTCGGGTCCGCCAGCCAGCTGGCCGCCGTCGCGGGCTATCCGCACCTGACCGTGCCGATGGGCTTCGTCCAGGGTCTGCCGGTCGGCCTCAGCTTCATCGGGACGAAGTGGGACGACGCCCGCATCCTGTCGCTCGGCTATGCCTTCGAGCAGACTACCCGCGCCTTCCGGCCCGCCGGTCTGGCGCGGTCCGTCGATGAGATGCCGGACACCGCGCCGCTGCTGGCGCCCCTGAACTGACGGGAACCGGCCGGGGCGGCAGGGGTTTGCGCCCCATGCTGATCCGGCCGGACCGTCGCTCTTGACCGAGCTCATCGCCAACAGCTTCGGCGTCGCCGCAGCCCTCTGCTCGATCGCCAGCTTCGCGCCCCAGATGCTGAAGATCTGGAAGACCCGCGACGCCTCGTCCGTCTCGCTGAAGACCTACGCCCTGACGGTGACCTGCTTCGCCCTGTGGATCGTCTATGGCGTCATGACCGGAGCCTGGCCCGTGACCCTGGCCAACAGCTGCGCCCTCCTGATGTCGGCGGGCGTACTGGCGATGAAGTGGCGCTTCGGAACGAAGGCGGACGGCTAGGCCGTCTTCGGCGCCCGCAGCAGGAGGGCCTGTCCGGCCAGCACCAGCCCGAGCCCGAGGAAGGCCAGAAGACCGAATCGCGCCCCCTCGAACACCACGGAGATCCCCATCGCCAGCGGCGGGGTCAGGGCCGAGATGTAGGACGCCATGGCGTAACCCCGCGCCCTCGCCAGCCAGAAGTAGAGTCCGAAGGCCACCACCGAGCCGAGCACCGACAGGTGCAGCAGCGACAGGACATAGGTCCACGTCGGCTCAAAGCTGAACGGCGTGCCGGCGATCAGGGCGTAGACGAGCAGGAAACCCACCCCGTAGGCCATGGCCCAGCCGGTTATCGGCAGAATGGCCCCGCCGGCCTGCTGGCCTCGCCAGGCGAACAGGTTGCCGATCCCTGCCGCCAGCACCGCCAGCAGCGCCAGCCCCAGACCGACCATGGCCCGCGCCTCCATCTCGGCGCGCAGCAGCTCGGCCCCGAACATGGCCCCGACGCCGAGCAGGCCGAGGAAGGCGCCCAGCCAGGCCAGCCGCGCCGCCTTCTGGCGCAGGATCAGGCGGAACAGGGCCAGGTTAAGGAAGGCGAGGCCGGCGAACACCACGGCGACGACCGCCGAGGCGATGCGCTCCTCGGCCCAGTAGACGAAGGCGTAGTCGATGGCGAAGGTGAACAGCCCCTGCCCCGCCGCCGCCAGATGCTGGGCCCTCGTCAGCTTCAGCGACCGCCCGGTCAGCAGGCAGAAGCCCATCAGCACAACGGCCGCGAGACCGAAGCGGTAGACGATGCTGGCGATCGGATCGACCGCGCCCAGCTGGAGGGTGATGGCGTACCAGGTCGTGCCCCAGATCAGGGCGCAGACGATCACCGCGCCAAGCGCGAGGGAAGACGGGACGGACGTCATGGACTCAGGGGCTCGACGACAGGCGCGACCGGCGGACAGGCGCGGTCGGTAGCACGCAGCGCCCCGGTCGTCGCGTCACAGCCTCTTCCGACGTGTTTCAGCCCGCGCGGAGCCGCAGACCGAGGCGTGTATCCGCAGGCACGGCCTGATAGACCGTTGGCGCGGCCAGTCGCAGGCGGGCCCGCGCGGTCTCCAGCGGCTCGGCGAACAGCGCCTCATAGTCCAGCGCCGGCAACCAGGCCGCCTTGCGGCCATGACGCCATGCCTGAAGCACCGCGCGGCGGGCCGGAACGGACCGGTTCTCGCGCTGGATTTCCCGCGCCGCACCCCAGCCGATGAAGGCGAAGCCCAGGTTGCCGGTCTGGGCGTAGGAGAAGGCGACGACACAGGCCTCGCCCAGCGCATCGGTCTCGTAGCCGGTCAGGACGTGCCAGATGTCATGCACGTCGCGGATGCGCCGCGAGTACCACATCACCGGATGCGGCAGGTCCACGGCGTCCGCCGCCACCTTGCGGGCTTCATCCGCCAGCGCCTCGGCGGTGAAGCCCCGCGCCTCGCGGAAGGCCCGGTAGGCCGCGCCGACCGAGCCAGGCCCGAACCCCGCCAGCCACGCCGGGTCGTCGAGCTTCGCCGCCAGCTCTTCGCGCAGGAAGGCCTGGCGACCGCCCTCGACCGTCCCGATCATGCGCTGGTAGCCGCGGGCGATCGAGCCGCCGGACAGAGCCCGCATGATCTCGAACACCTGGGCGGTATCCTCCTTGTTCCGCACAAGCCGGCGGAAGGCCTGGAAGGCCCGCAGCGGCTGGATCGGCGGCGCGCGGAACGGGGTCAGGGCGGGGTCGATCGCGGTCATGGTTGCATTGTAGCGCGACGGTCCCTCTGCGAGAACAGCAGTCGATGCTGAAGAAGCGTTCCTTCCTGCTGGCCGGCCACGCCACCTCGGTCGCTCTGGAGCCCGAGTTCTGGGCCGTACTGGACCGCATGGCCGAAGAGGCCGGGGAGAGCCGCGCCGGCTTCATGGCGCGGCTGGATGCGGCGCGCGGCCGTCAGCCGCTGGCCTCCACCTGCCGGACGACGGCGCTGGCATGGGCCCTTGGGCGTGCGGCCGGTCCAGCTGGCGATTGACACTGGCGCAGGTCGGCGCATCCTCCCGACCGGACGCTGCAGCGCGTCGGGAGAGCCGCCATGATCGACCGCCGTCTGCTGGCTTCGGGCTTGTTCGGCGGGCTGATCGCCGTCGGCCTGATCGGGGCCGGCGCCTTCATCGGTTCGGGCATCGTCAACGCCCAGGTGGGCAACCGCCAGGTAACGGTACGCGGCCTCGCCGAACGTGACGTGGTCGCCGACCTCGCCGTGCTGAACCTTAGCTTCCGGGCGGCCAATGACGACCTGCCGACGGCCCAGGCCAAGATCGACGCCGACCTCGCGCTCGTCCGAACCTTCCTGACCCGCCAGGGCTATGCCGAGGACGCCGTGACCATCGGCCGGCTTCAGGTCCTCGACACCCGCGCCCGGGAGTACGGCTCCACGGACAACGTGGTGCGCTTTATCCTGACCCAGTCGGTAACGGTGCGCACCACCGATGTGCAGCGTGTGGCCCAGACCGAGCGAGCCCTGAACGATCTGGTGCGCGAAGGGGTGCAGCTCGACTTCTCGGCCCCGACCTATGTCTTCACCAGACTGAACGAGGTGCGGCCAGAAATGATCGCCGAGGCGACCGCCTCCGCCCGCTCCGGGGCCGAGCAGTTCGCCCGGGATTCCGGTACATCGCTGGGCCCGATCCGCCAGGCGACCCAGGGGTCGTTCGAGATCCTGCCGCGCGAGGCGGTCGACAGCGAGCCGGCGTCGCTCAACAAGCGCGTGCGGGTGGTCGCCACGGTCAGTTACCAGCTGCGCTGAGAGCAGCGCTGACATCGGGGGCCGTGCCCCTTATGTTCCGGGCATGAGTCTTCCCGACGCGCCCGCTCCCCGCCTATCAGACCTTGCCCGCGCGATGCCGCCGCCATCGGCTGCCGACTATCTCGCCGGGCTGAATCCCGAGCAGCGCCGCGCGGTCGAGACGACCGAGGGGCCAGTGCTCGTGCTGGCCGGAGCCGGCACCGGAAAGACGCGGGTCCTGACCACCCGGCTGGCGCACATCCTCGCCACCGGCCGGGCCCGGCCGTGGGAGCTGCTGGCGGTCACCTTTACCAACAAGGCGGCGCGCGAGATGCGCGAACGCATCACCCACCTGATCGGTCCGGCGGCCGAGGGGCTGCGATGGCTCGGCACCTTCCACGCCATCGCCGCCCAGATCCTGCGCCGGCACCCGGAACTGGTCGGGTTGAAGTCCAGCTTCACCATCCTCGACACCGACGACCAGGAGCGGCTGCTGAAGCAGCTGCTCGAGGCCGACAACATCGACACCAAGCGCTGGACGCCGCGGTCGCTGGCCAGCCAGATCGATCACTGGAAGAACCGCGGCTGGACCCCGGACAAGCTGCCGCCCGGCGAGGATTTCGCCAACGGCAAGGGCCAGCGCCTCTACGCCGCCTACCAGACCCGGCTGGTCACCCTGAACGCCTGCGACTTCGGCGACCTGCTGCTTCACAACCTCACGATCCTCTCGCAACATGCGGATGTCACAGAGGAATACCGTCGCCGCTTCCGCTACATTCTGGTCGACGAATACCAGGACACCAACGTGGCCCAGTACCTGTGGCTGCGGCTGCTGACGTCTTCCACGGGCAATGTCTGCTGCGTCGGCGACGACGACCAGTCGATCTATGGCTGGCGCGGGGCCGAGGTCGACAACATCCTGCGCTTCG
>CAZUXK010000010.1:19049-39629 GCA_964624025.1 uncultured Brevundimonas sp. | reverse complement strand
CACCGGCGACTCGATCACCGTCGCCCCGGCCCTGACCCTGACCGACCAGGAATACCAGCGCATGCGGTCGGGCTCGATCGCCGTGCTGCGCGAGATCGGCGTC
Organism: uncultured Brevundimonas sp.; assembly: GCA_964624025.1. GTDB lineage: Bacteria > Pseudomonadota > Alphaproteobacteria > Caulobacterales > Caulobacteraceae > Brevundimonas. The sequence continues at coordinate 39,526 of CAZUXK010000010.1, read as the reverse complement.
GAGACCGGCGGCTCCAACGTCCAGTGGGCGATCAATCCGAAGGACGGCCGCATGGTCGTCATCGAGATGAACCCGCGGGTCTCACGCTCCTCAGCCCTGGCGTCCAAGGCCACCGGCTTCCCGATCGCCAAGGTCGCCGCCCGTCTGGCTGTGGGCTACACCCTCGACGAGCTGCAGAACGACATCACCCAGGTGACGCCGGCCAGCTTCGAGCCGTCGATCGACTATGTGGTCACCAAGATCCCGCGCTTCGCCTTCGAGAAGTATCCGGGGTCGGAGCCCTATCTGACCACCTCGATGAAGTCGGTCGGCGAGGTCATGGCCATCGGCCGGACCTTCCAGGAGTCGATGCAGAAGGCCCTGCGCGGGCTGGAGACCGGCCTGACCGGCTTTGACGAGATCGAGATAGACGGCGTCGCCGGCGCCGAGGACGACGCCTCCGCCCGCGCGGCGGTGATCCGGGCGCTGGGCCAGCCGACGCCGGACCGCATCCGCGTCATCGCCCAGGCCTTCCGCCACGGCCTGACCGTCGAGGAGGTCGAGGCGGCCTGCGCCTACGAGCCCTGGTTCCTGCGCCAGATCGCCGACCTCGTGCGGGAAGAAGGACACCTGCGGGTCAAGGGCCTGCCGGAGACCGCGGCCGACCTGCGCCGCCTCAAGGCCAAGGGCTTCTCCGACGCCCGCATCGCGAAGCTGACCGGCGGCCGCGAAGCCGATGTCCGCAGCGCCCGGCGGGCGCTGGGCGTCCGGCCGGTGTTCAAGCGCATCGACACCTGCGCCGCCGAGTTCGCCTCGGCCACGGCCTATATGTACTCCACCTACGAGACCGGGGCGCTGGGACAGGTTCCCGCCTGCGAGGCCGCGCCCTCGACGCGCCGCAAGGCCATCATCCTCGGCGGCGGCCCCAACCGCATCGGCCAAGGGATCGAGTTCGACTACTGCTGCTGCCACGCGGCCTTCGCCTTCGCCGACATCGGCGTCGAGTCGATCATGGTCAACTGCAACCCCGAGACGGTCTCGACCGACTACGACACCTCGGACCGCCTCTATTTCGAGCCCCTGACCGCTGAGGACGTGCTGGAGCTGATCGACGTCGAACGCTCGACCGGCGAGCTGCTGGGCGTGGTGGTGCAGTTCGGCGGTCAGACGCCGCTGAAACTGGCCCATGCCCTGGAGGCGGACGGCGTGCCGATCCTCGGCACCAGCGTCGACTCCATCGACCTGGCCGAGGACCGCGAGCGCTTCCAGCAGATGCTGCAGGCCATCGGCCTGAAGCAGCCGCCGAACGCCCTGGCCCGCTCGGCCGAAGAGGCCGCGGAGAAGGCCGAGCAGGTCGGCTATCCGGTCGTGCTGCGCCCCTCCTATGTGCTGGGCGGCCGCGGCATGATGATCGTCCACGACCGCGAGCAGCTGGACCGCTACGTCCACGAGGCCATGCAGGTCTCCGGCGACGATCCGGTGCTGATCGACCACTATCTGAACCGCGCCACCGAGGTCGACGTCGACGCCCTGTGCGACGACGACACGGTGTTCGTGGCCGGGGTGCTGGAGCATATCGAGGAGGCCGGGGTGCACTCCGGCGACAGCGCCTGCTCCATGCCGCCGCACTCGCTGCGCCCGGAGATTGTCGCCGAGCTGAAGCGCCAGACCGAGGCCATGGCCCGCGCCCTGAAGGTCCGCGGTCTGATGAACGTGCAGTTCGCCATCGAGGAGCCGCACTCGGACGCCCCGCGCATCTTTGTGCTGGAGGTCAATCCGCGCGCCAGCCGCACCGTGCCCTTCGTCGCCAAGACCATGGGCGCGCCGGTGGCCGCCATCGCCGCCAAGGTCATGGCCGGCGAGCCGCTGGCCGGCTTCGGCCTGACCGACCGCACGCTGGACCACATCGCGGTCAAGGAAGCCGTCTTCCCCTTCGCCCGCTTCGCCAACGTCGACACCGTGCTGGGGCCGGAGATGCGCTCCACCGGCGAGGTCATGGGCCTGGACTTCCGCCGCGAGGGCGAGGCAGACCTTGCGCCCGCCTTCGCCCGCGCCTTCGCCAAGAGCCAGATCGGCGGGGGCACCAAGCTGCCGACGTCCGGCTGCGCCTTCATCTCGGTCAAGGACGACGACAAGCCCTTCATCCTCGACGCCGCCCGCACCCTGCTGGCCCAGGGCTTCAGCCTGATCGCCACCGCCGGCACCCACGCCTGGCTGACGGCCCAGGGGCTTGAGGTCGGGCTGGTCAAGAAGGTGCTGGAGGGCCGCCCGCACATCGTCGACGCGATGAAGAACGGCGAGGTGCAGCTGGTCTTCAACACCACCGAGGGCAAGCAGTCCCTGTCGGACAGCTTCTCCATCCGGCGCTCGGCCCTGATGATGAAGATCCCCTACTACACCACCGCCTCGGGGGCCGACGCCGCGGCGCGCGCCATCGCCGCCATCAAGGCCGGCGAGCTGGATGTGAAGCCATTGCAGGCCTACGCCTGATGCTCCGGAGCCGCCGCGTCATCCTGGCGACCGGCGGCTCCCTCGGGGACATCCATCCAGTCATTGCGGTCGGCATGGCCCTGCAGGCGCGCGGCCTGACGGCGGTGATCGCCACCTCGGTGGACTACCGGGCCAAGATCGAGGCCGAAGGGCTGACGTTCCGGGAGGTTGGCCCCGGCATCGCGCGGCTGGAGGCCGACACCGGCCTTGACCTTGCGCAGCTGACCGCGCGCATCGCCCGCTCGGACCGGTTTCTGTTCGAGAACATCATGCTGGCCCACGCCGGCGAAAGCACGCGCCAGATGATCGAGGCCAGCCGCGACGCCGACGTGGTCGCGGGCCTGTCCTTCGCCGTCGGCGCGCGCATCGCGGCGGAGGTTCTGGGCAAGCCGTTCGTCTCGATCGCCCTGCAGCCGACCACGGTGTTCTCGGTGTTCGACCCGCCCCGCCTGCCGGCCGCGCCGTGGCTGGCCCCGGCGCGCGGCGGGCTGCAGCTGGCGATCAACCGCCTGACCCTGGCGGTCGCCCGCCAGACGACGGCGCCCTGGACCCGCCGCATCGACCGGATCCGGGCCGAGCTGGGCGCCCCGCCGTCCGCCGGCGACATCTTCTTCGACGCCCTGCGCCACGCCGATCTGGCGCTCGGCCTGTACTCGCCCCTGCTTTCACCGCGTCAGCCGGACGCGCCGGCGACGTTCGAGGTCGTCGGCTACGCCGCCTATGACAGCGACGACGGGGGCCCGTCGGTGCTGCCGGAAGCGCTTGGACCATTTCTGGAAAGCGGTCCGGAGCCAATCGTCTTCACCCTTGGCAGCGCCGCCGTGAACACCCCCGGCGACTTCTACGAGCGGGGGCTGGCGGCAGCTCGCGCCCTCGGCAGGCGCAGCGTCCTGCTGGTCGGGCCGCAGGGCGACTGCGGGATCGCCGACGGTTCGGACACCCTCGCCCTGCCCTACGCCCCCTATTCCCTGCTGTTCCCGCGCGCCGCCGCCATCGTGCACCAGGGCGGGGTCGGCACCACCCAGCAGGCCCTGCGCGCCGGACGGCCGCAGCTGGTGGTGTCGCACCTCGGCGACCAGTACGACAACGCCGCGCGCGTGGTGCGGCTGGGCGCCGGGCTGACCCTGAGCCGGGCGGCGTTCGCGCGCCGGGGCGAGGCCACGCTGGCGCGGTTGCTCGGCGACTCGACCCTGCGGGCCAAGGCGGCCCGGCTCGGCGATCTGACGCGGCAGGAGGATGGCGCAGCCGAGGCCGCCGAACGGATCGCCCGCCTCGTCCCGCGGGTCTGACCTGCCCTACCCCATCCCCAGCAACCGCGTCAGGAAGTCGACATCCGACCAGGCGGGGCCGCGGCCGCGTAGGGCTTCAAGGATGCCGTCGGCCTGGCGGACGACCACCAGCTCGCGCCCGGGGATCAGATAGAGCCGCTGGTTGCCGGCCCCCGCGGCCATGCGCACCTCAAGGCCGCCGAGGCGGGCGAAGGCGTCCGCATCGATCCCGGCGCGCGGCCCCGGCGGGACCAGACCCGGGCGGAGCAGCCACCAGGTGAGGCCATAGCCCGGGTTGGCCGGGGACGGCGCGAAACAGACCGCCAAAGCCGCCGGATCGACCAGCCCGCGACCGCCGTCCTGCACCATCTGGCCGAAGCGGGCCCAGGCGGTGGCGGTCAGCCGCGCACCGGACGGCAGGTTCGGCTGGCCCGCCTGACGCGTCCAGCCGCCGACCTCGACCCCCGCGGGCGTCAGCAGGCGCCGCTGCAGGAGCGCCAGCACATCGTCCGGCTGCCCGGCGGCGACCAGCTTGCGCCGGACGATCTCGCCGAACACCTGGAACGGGGTCGGGCCGTAGCGAAACACGCCTGGCGCCTCCGCGGGGAAGGCCACCGCCGCGGCATAGGTCGGCGGCCGGCCGATCGGCCCGCCGGGCACGCCGGCCCCCAGCTGCAGCAGGGTGCGGATCGTCGCCTGCGCCTTGACCGGATCGTCGCGCCATTCGGTCAGGGTGTCGGCGCAGCGCTCGTCGAGCGTCAGCAGGCCGTCCTGCGCCAGCGCCGCCGCCAGCACGCCGCTGAAGCTCTTGGTCCCGCTGGCCAGCTCGAGGGGGCGCTCGGCCCCGTCCCGGTGGGCCCGGAACACCTCGCGCCCGCGTTCCAGCACCAGCAGGGACACGCCGCCAGCGGCGGCCGAATAGTCGGCGGCCGTCGCGAAACGATCCTGCGCCCGCAGCCGCGCCGGGGCGGCGACGGCGCCGGCGGCGAGGCCGGCGAGCAGACAGCGACGTGTGGACGTGGGCATGGCGGCGCTCCCTTTGCCCCTCTAACGCGCCCGCCGAAGCGCTCCGGCGGTCAGATCCCCGCCCCGGCTTCCTTCTCGGCCTCGTGGTCGCCGCCCTCGACGATGCGGGCGGCGGCGAGGTCGGCGGTGACATTGCCGATGGTGCGGAAGATGTCCGGGATCACCTCGACCGCTAGCAGCAGGGGCAGCAGCTCGACCGGCACGCCCATGGCGATGCAGATCGGGGCGATGGAGGCGAAGAAGCTGACCTGGCCGGGCAGGCCGACCGAGGCCACGCTGACGGCGAAGGCGACGATGCCGCCGATCAGGATCTGCTCGAGACCGATCGGCACGCCGAACAGCTGGGCGCAGTAGAGCACCACCGCCAGGTTGGCGACCGGGCTGGTGATGCGGAACACGGCCACGGCCAGCGGCAGCACCAGACCGGCGGTGGCCGAGGAGACGCCGAGGTGGCCGCGGGCGCGGTCGACCATGGCCGGCAGGCTGGCCAGCGAGCTCTGGGTCGAGAAGGCGACCGCCTGGACCGGCGCGGCAGCCACGGCGAAGCGTCCCAGCGACACCCGGCCGAAGGTGATGGCGACCGCATAGACCAGCAGGATCAGCCCCAGCTGGCACAGCACCACGATCGAGATGTAGTGGCCCAGCGTCCCCGCGGCGCTCAGACCGGTCCGCAGACCGACGCCGAAGGACAGGGCGAACACGCCGATGGGAGCGGCCAGCAGCACCCATTGGACGATGACGATCATCGTCTCCGACACGGCCTCGAAGAAGGTGGTCATGGGCTGGCGCAGGCGCGCGTTCAGCCGGGTCGCGGCGAAGCCGAAGGCGATGGCGAACACGACGACCCCGAGGATGGCGTCCTCGGCCGCGGCGCGGATCGGGTTGGAGGGGGCGAGCGTCTGCAGGAAGGCGGTCAGACCGTCGCCCTCCACGCTGCGCAGAACCTCCTCGGCCCGGCCAGCCGTCGCGCCCGCCAGCGCCTGCCCGCCGGCCGGGTCGATCGGCCAGACGCTCAGCCAGCCGAGGCCGGCGGCGAAGGCGTAGATGATGGCCCCCACCAGCAGGATGAAGAACACCGTCAGCGCCTTCATCGCCACCCGGCCCGAGGCAGCCGCGTCGGCGATCGAGGCGATGCCGACCACCAGCAGGGAGAAGACCAGCGGCACGATGGTCATGCGCAGGGCGTTGAGCCACAGGCTGCCGAGGGCCTCGATGGCCCGCGCCGTGCCCGCCCCGCCCGGCAGACCGTTGACCTGCGCGGCCGCCCCGGCCCCGAGGCCGAGGGCCAGCGCCAGAAGGACGAGGAAACTCAGGGAGGTGAACAGGCCGCGGCGGCGGGGAGAGGTGCTCTGCATGGGGCTCCGCTTAGCATGCCGGGCGACCCGCGCCGCCACGCCGAAAAACTGAAATGGGCTTTACGAACGCTGCACCGGTCGTGACCATAGGCCGGACAGCGGAGGCTTGCCCATGATCATCGTCCATCACCTCGCCGACAGCCGCTCGCAGCGGGTGATCTGGCTGCTGGAAGAGCTGGGCCTGCCCTATGAGGTGAAGCGCTACGAGCGCGACCCGGCGACGCGGCTGGCCCCGGCCGAGCTCAGGGCGATCCACCCGCTGGGCAAGTCCCCGGTGCTGGAGGACGGCGGGGTGAAGGTCGCCGAGACCGGCGCCATCGTCGAGTATCTGCTCGACACCCACGGCTACGGCCGCCTGCGCCCGGCCCAGGGCACCGAGGCGCGCCGGCGCTTCACCTACTGGCTGCACTACGCCGAGGGCTCGGCCATGACGCCGCTGCTGCTGGCGCTGGTGTTCAACATGCTGCCGACCCGCGCGCCGGGCCTGCTGCGGCCGCTGGTGCGGCAGATCTCGGCCAAGGCCATGGCCGGGTTCATCACCCCGCAGCTGAAGCTGCACAGCGGCTACTGGAACGACGAGCTGGCAGCGACCGAATGGTTCGCCGGCGACCAGTTCACCGCCGCCGACATCATGATGAGCTTCCCGCTGGAGGCCGCCGCGACGCGCACCATCGACGTCAACGCCCTGCCCCATGTGAAGGCCTTCCTCGAGCGCATCCACGCCCGCCCCGCCTGGCAGCGCGCCCTCGAGGCCGGCGGCGAGTACGCCTACGCGTGAGGGGGGCGGGTCAGCGGTTTCTTCACGGAGAGCACAAAGGCGAAAGGCACAAAGGGCACAGAGGCGTCGCGCGCTTCGCGCCGCAGGCGCCTTGACTTCACGCCGCCCCAGGAAAGGCGGGCCGCGCCCGCTTCAATGGGTCCTTTGTGTCCTCTGTGTCTCCCCGTGCTCTCCGTGATGAACCTTCAACACCCGCCGCCTCAGCTCGCCAGGGTTTCCTGGAAGCGCACCGGGCGGCCGGCGGCGGGGCCGATCAGCTCGTCGTCGCGCATGACGGTGCGGCCGCGCACGATGGTCATGACCGGCCAGCCGGTGACCTCCATGCCGTCGAACGGGGTCCAGCCGCAGCGGGTCGCCATGTCGGCGTGGCGCAGGGTGCGGCGGGCCTTCAGGTCGACGATGGTGAGGTCGCCGTCGTAGCCCTCGGCCATGCGGCCCTTGCCGGCGATGCCGAACACGCGCTGGGCCCCGTGGCTGGTCAGGTCGACGAACCGCTCGAGCGTCATCCGGCCTTCGGCGACGTGGTTGAGCATGACCGGCACCAAGGTCTGCACGCCCGGCATACCCGAGGGCGAGGCGGGATAGGGCCGCGCCTTCTCCTCCAGCGTATGCGGGGCGTGGTCCGAGCCCAGCACGTCCGCGACCCCGTGGGTGATGGCGCGCCACAGGCCGGCGACATGGCCGGCGTCGCGGATCGGCGGGTTCATCTGGGCCAGCCCCTTGAGCCGCTCGTAGGCCTCGGGGGCCACGAGGGTCAGGTGCTGCGGCGTCACCTCGACCGTGGCCACGTCCTTGTTGTCGGCGAGGAAGTCGATCTCCTCGGCGGTGGTCACGTGCAGCACATGGATGCGGGCGCCGGTCTCGCGCGCCAGCCGCACCAGCCGGTGGGTCGACTGGATGGCGCTCTGGGCGTCGCGCACTTCCGGGTGGCTGGTCCAGTCACCGGCGCGGGCCAGCGGCCGGCGCTCGACCAGACGGTACTCATCCTCGGAGTGGAAGGTGGCGCGGCGCTTCACATGGCGCAGCACCTCGCGCACGCCGTCGTCGTCGGCGACCAGCAGGGTGCCGGTCGAGGCGCCCATGAACACCTTGACGCCGCAGCAGCCCGGCAGGCGCTCGAGCTCGCCCAGCAGGCGGGCGTTCTCGTGGGTGCCGCCGACGTAGAAGGCGTGGTCGGTCCACATCCGGTCGCGCGCGCGGGCCAGCTTGTCGGCGAGCGCCTCGGGGTTGGTGGTGGCCGGCTCGGTGTTGGGCATTTCGAACACGGCGGTGACGCCGCCGAGCGCCGCGGCGCGGCTCCCCGTCTCGAGGTCTTCCTTCCACTCGAGACCCGGTTCACGGAAGTGCACCTGGGTGTCGATGACGCCCGGGAGGACCGTCAGCCCCGTGGCGTCGATCACCTCCCCGGCCGAGGCCTGGCCGAGATCGCCGACCTTGACCACACGGCCATCGGTGATGCCGACGTCGCCGAGGCCGCGCCCGGCGTGATTCACCACCTCACCGCCGCGGACGATGAGATCGAAGGTCGTGGTCATTTCCGGCTCCGGGCTAGAAGGCTTTGGCGAGAAGGTTGCGCGCGACCTGCAGCACTCTCTCGGCCGGCAGGTCCATCATGTGCTGAATGGCCTGATTGAGGCCCGGGTCAAGGGCCCGGAACTCGTCGAGGCTGCGCGGCCCCCGCACCGCCTCGCCGCCCCAGGGCCCGGAGCGGGTCTCGTCGGAGGGGCCATAGACGGCGACGCTGGGCGCGCCGGCGGCCACGGCCAGCTGGGTCCAGATCGAGTCGGCCCCGATGAAGAGCGTCGCGCGCGACAGGGCCGCGGCCGTCTCCAGCCGCGTCAATTTGCCCTGCACCTCGATGGTGCGATCGCGCGAGGTGGCGAGGCGAATGGTATGGGCGGCGTCCCGATCCGCCTCCTCGCCGACGATCAGCAGCCGGCCGCCGGCGAGCGGCCCGTCGTCGGCCAGCAGGGCGGCGGCGACCTTGGCGAAGCGCTCGGCCGGCCAGCGCCGCCCGATCCACTCGACCCCGGGGCCGATGGCGAGGATCGGGCGGTGATCCGGTCGCACCAGGGCGTCCGCCGCGGCGAGGGTCGCCTCGCCGAAAAACAGGCGCGGGGCCGGCGGCGTCTCCAGCTGCAGGACGCGCCCCGCCGAGACGACCGCGTGCACGGGTTCCGGATCCGGCGTGCGCACGGCGCGCTTGCGCCGCCGCAGCTTGTCCGACACCGGACCGCCGCGCAGATCGACGATCAGCCCCCAGCGCGTCCCGCGCACCTGGTTCCACAGCTTCAGCCAGTCGAAAGCCTTGTCCCCGTCGAGCACGATCAGCCGGTCCAGCCGCGGCGTGTCGGCGAACAGCGGGGCGCTGGCCGCGGAGCCGACGACGGTGAAGGTCGCCCGCGGCATCTGCTCGACCAGACAGGCCAGCACGCCGGACGACAGGACGGCCGCCTCCACGTCGGCCTCGGCGATGTACAGGATGGGAAAGGGCCCGCTCATCGGGTCATCCTTACGCGGATTCTGTCGCCACAATGAGGCCGCCCTGTTACGGTGGCCAATGCTTCCTCTTGTCCCGGATCGCACCTGCGGCGGCTGCACCGAGTGCTGCCGGGCCATCCCGCTCAGCCTGCCGGAACTGTCCAAGCCCACCGGCAAGCTGTGCGCCTACGCTGTCGAGGACGGCGGCTGCTCGGTCCATGCCATCCGGCCCGAGGCCTGCAGCGCCTGGCATTGCCTGTGGCGGGTGGTCGACCTGCCGGAGTCCTGGCGGCCGGACCGCTCCGGGGTGATCCTGCGCCCCGACGGCCTGATCGAAGGCCGCATCACGATCCACATCGAGCGGCCGAACGAGTTCCTCGGCGGCGACGGCTTCTTCCTCGCGGTATCGCAGTGGATGGCCGACGGCCTGCACATCGCCGTCAGCGTCCCCGGACCGGTCGGGACCTTCCCCGCCATCGCCGATGCGACCGACTATCTGCGTCCGGCGGTCGAGGCCGGCGACCCGTCCGGGTTCCTCGCCCGTCTGCTGCGCCTGCTCGACAGCCTGTCCCGCCACGAGTTCGAAGCGGACGGGGTTGTGGAGCATTATGCCGTGAAGTGAGGGACTTCTGTCCTTCTCCCCTTGCGGGAGAAGGTGGGCCGCGAAGCGGCTCGGATGAGGGGTGTCAGCGTTGACGTCGCCGGTTCATCACGGAGAGCACCAGGGGGTCACAGAGGGCACAATGGCGGCGTGCAGCGGAGCGCGCAGCGCTTTCCCTTGAGAGATCGACAGGGAGGGCGCCTCCGGCGCAGCGCCGCGACGTCTCCGTGCCCTCTGTGGCCTTCTCCGTGATCTCCGTGATGAACCGGCGACGTCAACGCTGCCCGCCTCCCCCTTCTGCCCTTGCCGGCGCCGCCCTATCTTCCCGCCATGCCCGTCGCCCGCCTGAGCTCCCGCGCCCTCGTCCGTGTCTCCGGACCGGACGCCCGGTCCTACCTGCACGGGCTCGTGACCCAGGATGTGGAGACCCTCGCGCCCGGCGCGCTGCGGTTCGGCGCCCTGCTGACGCCGCAGGGACGGATGCTGTTCGACCTGTTCCTGTGGGGCGAGGCGGACGGGGTGGTGCTGGACGTCGCGGCCGAGCGGCGCGCGGCCCTGATGCAGCGGCTGGGCCTCTACCGGCTGCGGGCGCAGGTGGAGATCGCCGCCGACGACCGCCCGGTGCTGGCGGCCTGGCCCGACGCGCCTGGGGGCTTCGTTGACGACCCCCGGCTGGCGGCGCTGGGCGGGCGGGCCCTCGGCGAGGTCGCCATGCCCGATGCTGACGAGGCCGCCTATCAGGCCCATCGCCTGTCGCTCGGCGTGCCCGACCCGGCCCTCGACCTGGACGAGACCAGCTATCCGATCGACGGCGGCCTCGACCGGCTGAACGGCATCGACTTCGGCAAGGGCTGCTTCATCGGCCAGGAGACCACCAGCCGGATGAAGCGTCGCGGCGAGATCAAGAAGCGCATGCTGCCGATCACCTTCGAGGGCCCGCCGCCGGCGCCGGGGACCGAGGTGCTGAACGGCGAGCTGCGCGCCGGCGAGGTGCGCACCGGCCTCGACGGCGCCGCCATCGCCCTGCTGCGGCTCGACCGGCTGGAGGGCGACCTGACCGTGGACGGGCGGCCGGTGACGGTGCAAAAGCCGGGATGGCTGGAGGACTGAGGTCCGTCGCCGGAGGCCCACCTCACCGGTGCTTGCAGCCCGGCCAGCAGCAGGGGCGGCGCTTGCCGTCACCGAGGTTTTCGCACCCCCAGACGATGCGCTTCGCTCGGGTCTCGGCCTTCTTCGCCGAGGTGACCCAGCAAATCCATTCGTTGCGGGCCAGCGGCGTGATGTCGGTCCATGTCGCCAGCGCTCGGGCGTCGCCGCGGAGCGCCGCCTCCAGATCGGAGGGCAGGTCGTGCACCACGCCGCCGGGGAGAGTCTCAGGCTCGCTCACAGGACCTTGTCGCAGTGCGCAGGCGCGTCGGCAACGGCCAGACGAGGCCAGGCCACCCGTTCCGCGCTACCCTCCCCCCATGACCGACTCACGCTGCGCCTGGTGCGGGACCGACCCGCTGTATGTCGCCTATCACGACACCGAGTGGGGCGTGCCCGAGTACGACGCCCGCGCCCTGTGGGAGAAGCTGGTGCTGGACGGGTTCCAGGCCGGGCTGGCGTGGATCACCATCCTGAAGAAGCGCGAGGCGTTCCGCGCCGCCTTCGACGGCTTCGATCCGGAAAAGGTCGCCCGCTACGGCGAGGCCGACCGGGCGCGGCTGTTGGCCGATCCGGGCATCGTGCGCTCGGCGGCCAAGATCGACGCCACTATCCGCGGCGCGCGGATCTGGTGCGACATGCGCGAACGGGGCGAGGACTTCAGCGCTGTCCTGTGGGACTTCGTCGACGGGCGGCCGGTGCAGACCGGCGCGGCGACCCTGGCCGACGTCCCGGCCCAGACCCCGACCTCCGTGGCCATGGCGAAGGCGCTGAAGGCGCGCGGCTTCAGCTTCTGCGGTCCGGTCATCACCTACGCCTTCATGCAGGCCACCGGCATGGTCAACGACCACGTCCACGCCTGCTTCCGCCACGACGAGGTGCGGGCTATGGGCGGGCGATGAGCAAGGCGCGCCCTGTCCCGACCCTGACGCTGGAAACCCGCCTGGCGGCGCAGCTCGGCGGCCCGGTCTGCGGGGTGGACGAGGCCGGGCGCGGGCCCTGGGCCGGGCCGGTGTCGGCGGCGGCGGTGATCCTCTCGCCCGACCGGCTGCCGGCGGGGATCAACGACTCCAAGGCCCTGACCGCCCGCCGGCGCGATGCGCTGGAGGCGGACATCAAGGCCTGCGCCGTCGCCTGGGGCGTCGGTTTCGCCTCGGTCGAGGAGATCGAGACGCTGAACATCCTGCAGGCCACGGGCCTGGCCATGTGCCGGGCCGTGGAGGCCCTGGCGGTGGCGCCTGCAGGGGCGCTGGTCGACGGCAACTACCGGTTCGATCTGCCCTGCCTGGTCGAGACGGCGGTCGGCGGCGACGGCCTCAGCCTGTCGATCGCCGCCGCCTCGATCCTGGCCAAGACGGCGCGGGACCGGCTGATGGTCGAGATGGACGCCACCTATCCGGGCTATGGCTTCGCCGGTCACAAGGGCTACAGCGCCCCGGCGCACCTCGCGGCGCTGAAAGCGCTGGGGCCCTGCCCCATCCACCGCCGCAGCTGGGCCCCGATCCGGGCCCTGCTGGCGGAGGGGACGACCTAGAGGGCGAGGACGTATCCGAGCAGCGCGCCCAGCAGGCCGGCCACGAGCCCGCCGCCGCCGATGATCATCCAGCGCGGCGTCGGCTGCGGCGCGAGGCCCGGGTCGTCATTGGCGGGCGCCAGCGGCACGCGCGGGTAGCTCGGCGCCCGCCAGGCCACCGGGTCGAAGGCGTCCGCGGCGCGGCGCAGCCGCATCATCGCGCCTGAGACGCCGAAGGTCGGTCGGGAATCCGAGGAGGAAGCCACGTCGTTCAGGTCCATGCTCGCCGAACGCCATCAAAGCCGTCCCGTTCCGGCACGGTCAAGCAGACGGGGCGGGAAAACCTGCCCGCCCCGTCGCCTTTTGGGGATCAGCGCAGCTCGACCTCGAAGGTGTAGGCGCCGGTGTCGCGCGTCAGGCTGCTGGCGCGCACAGAATAGATGCCGTCGGCGTCGAAGGTGTATTCGATCCGGCTGTTCAGGCTGCCGGCCCCGTCATCGTCGCGCGCCAGTTCCGCCCCGTCGCAGCTGACGCCCGTGTAGAGCTTCAGATAGGCATCGAAGTCGGTCGACGAGTGGGTGATGGTGGCCGTCTGGCCGTTCAACGCCCCGAAGGTGAAGCAGTCGTAGTAGGCGCCGCCCCCGCTCTCGGCCCGGTCGCCGGCTTCGAGATTGCCGTACTCCGTCCCGCGCAGCAGGACGCGGGTCGGCAGGGCCGTCGTGACGCCGCCGCCGCCGCGCGAGCGCACGCCCAGGATGGTGTAGCGGCCGGTCTCGCCGTCACTCAGCGACGTGGCCCGCACCAGATAGCGGCCGGAATAGTCGAACGAATAGGACAGGCGCGAGTTCAGGCCGATGCCGTCGCCGTCGTCATTGGTGCCGAACACGCTCATGCTGCCGCCGCAGCTGGAGCCGCTGCCGATCGCCAGATAGCTGTCGAAGTCCTCGGACTGCAGGGTGATGGTCCAGGTGTCGCCGGCCTGGGCGTCGATGGCGTAGCAGTCGTAGAAGGCCCCATCGACCTGCGGATCGCTGGTCTGCAGCCGGCCGTTCTGGACGATCTGGTCCTGCAGCGCCGACTGGGCGTGGGCGGCGCCCGCGGCGAGCGTCGCCAGTACCGTCGCCGCCGCCGCGGCCGTGATGTGCTTGATCATGTGGAGTTTCCCCTCTGGTCCTGGCCCCCTGGTCGAGGCGACCTTGGCCTTGGGGCGCGCCCTTTGCAATCGCGGTTATGCGACGTCCGGCTGAAGCGGCGCCCGGTGGAGCGCCGCAATGTTCGGCGAACCGGTGCAGAAACAGACCGTGCGCAGCTGACGCGCGACCCCCTCAAAATGGGTCACCACCGCCTCCGTCGACACCGTCGCGGCCGCCAGCACGCCAGCGGCCTGACCCACCAGGTCGGCGCCCAGCCGGATCGCCCGGGCGACATCGAGGCCGTCGCGGATCCCGCCGGACCCGATCAGGACGACGTCCGGACAGGCGGCGCGCACCGCCCGCAGCGAGTCCGCCGTCGGCAGGCCCCAGTCGGCGAAGCCCCGGGCGTGGTCCTTGTCGGCCGGATCGGTGGCGCGCTCGCCCTCGATCAGGCCCCAGTTGGCCCCGCCGGCGCCGGCCACATCAAGCGCCGCCACGCCCATGTCCGCCAGCCGACGGGCGGTCGCCGCCGACAGGCCGGCCCCGGTCTCCTTGACCACCACGGGCGCCTCCAGCCCGGCCACGAGCGTCGCCAGCGCCGCCGCCACCCCGCGCCAGTCGCGATCGCCCTCGGGCTGGCAGGCCTCCTGCAGCGGATTGAGGTGCACGATCAGGGCGTCGGCGCCGATCATCTCGAGCGCGCGGCGCGCGGCGTCGAGGCCGAAGCCGCGGGTCAGCTGGGCCGCGCCGATGTTGGCGAGGATCGGGACATCGGGCGCGCGATCCCGCAGGCCCCGGTTCAGCCCGCCGGCCCCGCCATTCTCCAGCGCCGACCGCTGCGATCCCACGGCCAGCGCGATGCCGAGCTCCTGGGCCGCCTCGGCCAGCCGGGCGTTGATGGCCTCGGCCCGGGACGGGCCGCCGGTCATGGAGCTGATCAGCAGCGGCGCCTGCAGCCGCCGGCCGAGGAAGTCGACGCCGAGATCGATGGCGGCGTGGTCGAGGTCCGGCAGGGCCTCGTGCACGAATCGCACCTGATCCAGCCCGGTGGTCAGGGCGTGCCGCCCGCCGCCGGCGAGGACGACGTCCAGATGCTGGTCCTTGCGATCGACAGTCGGGCTCATGGGTCCATCCGCGCCTTCGGGTCGCGCTGGCGGTCGATAGCCCGAAAGGCTAGGTATTGGCCATGCCCTGGCTCGCCTTCACCCTGCTGACCCTGGCGGTGTTCTTCCTGATGGAGGGCGTCGCATGGTGGTCGCACAAATACATCATGCACGGCTGGGGCTGGGCCTGGCACCGGGACCATCACGAGCCGCATGACAAGCCGCTGGAGGTCAATGACCTCTACGCCGTGGTCGGCTCGGTCGTGGCCATCACCCTGTTCGTCATCGGCTGGGCCACGGGCCTGTGGTGGGTCTACGCCATAGCCACCGGGGTGACACTTTATGGCGCGGTCTACGCCTTCGTCCACGACGGGCTGGTGCACCAGCGCTGGCCATTCCACTTCATGCCGAGGAACGGCTACGCCCGCCGGCTGGTCCAGGCGCACAAGCTGCACCATGCGGTGCAGACGAAGGACGGCGCGGTCTCGTTCGGCTTCGTCTTCGCCCCCGATCCCCACAAGCTGCGCGCGAAGCTGAAGGCGATGCGCGCGGCGCGGCGGCTCGAAGGCGCGACGTCTCTCCCTCCCCTTCAAGGGGAGGGTGGTTGAGGCCGCAGGCCGAAGCCGGGTGGGGGCGGCGCGGCTGACAAGGCGCCAACGCCGACGCGGGCCGCTGGTGGCCGGCGTTGCGGGTCCATCACAACGAACACAGCGAGGTCACGGAGGCCACAACGGCGTCGAACAGGCTTCGCCGCCCGCATTCCTCCCCCATAGGGGGAGGTGGCTCGGCGCGTAGCGACGAGACGGAGGGGGATGAGCGCCAGCGTCGCGGATCGCCCCCCTCGACCACGCTGCGCGTGGTCCCCCTCCCCCTGCGGGGGAGGATCTGGCGCGACGGTGGCCAGAACAACGCGGCGGCGTCGCCCCTACACCCGCGTCCACATCTCCGGCCGGTCGGGCGCGGGCCGTCCGCGGTCGCGCAGGCGGGTCCAGAAGGCGATCAGCAGACCGCGGCTGAACAGCCACAGCTTCATGCCCTTGCCGACCACCGCCCGCCGGTCCCAGACGCCGGGACCGTCGCGCACCACCTTGCGGCCGATCTCGCGATAGACGCCGCGGGCGGCGGCGATCGCCAGGGACGAGCGGAACGGCAACGACCGCAGGCCCTCGCGGGCGCTGTCATAATAGGGCTCGGCGACGTCCAGCAGGCGCCGGGCGACTCCATGGACGGCCGCCCGGTTGGCCGGGTCGGCGACCGCCTCGGGCGTCGGCGCCAGCCCCGCCTCGACCAGCCAGTCGGACGGCAGGTAGACCCGGCCGTTGCGGGCGTCCTCGATCACGTCGCGGCTGATGTTGGTCAGCTGGAAGGCCAGCCCCAGGTCCTGGGCGCGGCGCAGCACCAGCGGGTCCGACGCGCCCATCACCCGGGCCATCATCACCCCGACCACCCCGGCCACGTGCCAGCAGTAGGCCAGCACATCCTCCAGCGTCCGGTAGGGGGTCTGCGCCACGTCCATGGCGAAGCCGTCGATCAGGTCCAGCGGCCAGCGCTCGGGCAGCCGGTGGCGAAGGGCCACCCGCTGGAAGGCGGCGAAGGTCGGGTCGTCCATGGTCTCGCCGGCGAGGGCCCGGCGCGTCAGGTGGTACAGCCGGGCCAGCCGCCGTTCCTGCTCCTCGCGGCTGATCGCCTCCTGTCCGTGGCCGTGGTCCTGGCCGTCGATCTCGTCGTCGCAGCGGCGGCACCAGGCGTAGAGCAGCCAGGCGTCCTCCCGCACCTGGGGATCGAACAGCCGCGAGGCGGAGCGAAAGCTCTTCGACCCCTTGTTGATCGACTCCTTCGAGGCGGCGAGGACGGCGTCAGTCATGGCAGGGTCTTGAGGTCCTCAAGCATCAGGCCGGCGGTGGCCTTGGCCGAGCCCACCACGCCGGGGATCCCGGCGCCGGGATGGGTGCCGGCCCCGACCACATACAGGTTCGGCACCCGGTCGTCGCGGTTGTGGGTGCGGAACCAGGCGCTCTGGGTCAGGATCGGTTCCAGTGAGAAGGCGGAGCCGAGGTGGGCGTTGAGCGTGTCCTCGAAGTCGTCCGGCGTCCACAGACGATGGGTGACCAGGTCGCGCCTGAGGTTCGGGATGTACCGTTCCTCGAGGTAGGCCATGATCCTGTCGGCGTAGCGCGGGCCCTCGACGGACCAATCGATGTCGGCCGCCCCGAGGTGCGGCACGGGGCTGAGCACATAGAAGGTGGAACAGCCCTCCGGCGCCATCTCCGGGTCGGTGGCGCAGGGGCTGTGCAGATAGAGCGAGAAGTCGTCCGGCAGGGTCGGCCCCTTGAAGATCTCGCTGATCAGCTCGCGGTAGCGCGGTCCGAAGCAGATGGTGTGGTGGGCCAGCTGCGGGTGCTTCGCCTTCAGGCCGAAGTGCAGCACGAACAACGACATGGAGAAGCGCTTCGACTTCAGGTCGCGGGCCTTGGCCTGGCCGCGCGCCGTGTGCCCCAGCAGCCTGTCGTAGGTGTGCACCACGTCGGCGTTGGAGGCGACCATGTCAGCCGCGATCGTCTCGCCGCTCTCCAGCGTCACGCCCGTGGCGCGGCCGTCGGCCATCTCGATGCGCGCCACCGGCGCGTTGAGCCGGACCACCCCGCCCATGTCCTCGAAGGCCCGGACGAGGCCGGCGATCAGGGCCCCGGTGCCGCCACGCGCGAACCACACGCCGCCACGCCGCTCCAGCGCATGGATCAGGGCGTAGACCGAGCTGGTCTTGAACGGGTCGCCGCCGACCAGAAGGGTGTGAAAGCTGAACGCCTGACGCAGGTGCGGGTCCTGGATGTAGCGCGCCACCATGGCGTGGACGCTGTTCCAGCTTTCCAGCCGCGCCAGCTCCGGCGCCGCCTTGATCATCGACCAGAAGCTCTGGAACGGCACCGCCCCGAGCTTGATATAGCCCTCCTGGTAGAGCTCCTCGGAGTAGGCGTGGAAGCGGTTGTAGCCGTCGACATCGGCCGGGTTGAAGGCCGCGATCTGACGCTCCATCGCCGCCTGATCGTCGTTGTAGTCGAAGCTTTTCCCGTCCTCCCAGCAGAGGCGGTAGAAGGGGTCGACCGGCATCAGCTCGACATAGTCGGACAGCTGCTTGCCCGTCCCGTCGAACAGCTGGGTCAGGCAGTCCGGATCGGTGATGACCGTCGGGCCAGCGTCGAACTTGAAGCCCTGGTCGTTCCAGACGTAGGCGCGGCCGCCCGGCTTGTCGCGCTTCTCGACGAGGGTGGTCTGCACCCCCGCGCGCTGCAGGCGAAGGGCCAGGGCGATGCCGCCGAAACCGGCGCCGATGACCACCGCGCGGCGGGCCGTGACGTCTCTCATGGGGTCTGACTTTCGCCTGTCTCGCGCAGTTCGCGCAGAGCTTTGTCGATAGGTACGGGGGGTTTTCCCGCCAGGATGCGGGCCTTGTCCAGCACGGTCGATCGGCCTGCGTAGAACCGCCGCACGAGCCCTTCGGGCAGACCATAAAAGCGCTCCAGCACCCGCCACCGCGCCTCGGGCTCGGCGGCCCGGAACAGCATCCGGTCCAGCAGGCGGTAGAAGCCGCGCCGGCGCCACAGGTCGCGCGAGCGCGTCTCCAGCAGCCCCCTGAGCGCCGGGCCATCCAGCGATGGCGCAGCAGCCACCAGGCCGGCGGTCTCCACCGCATCCGGCAGGGAATAGCCGGTGGTCGGGTGGAACAGGGCGGCGGCCAGGCCGGCCCGGGCCACGCCCGGCGCGCCCGCCGCCCAGAAGGCGTCCATGTCGCCGTCGAGGGCGATCGGCAGGATCCCCTCCTCCTCCTCGATCACCGCCTCGACCCGCCACCCGCGCGACAGGGCATAGGCGGCTATGCGGCGACGCAGGGCCTCGCGGGCCAGCGCGGGATCGTCAGCGTAGTAGGTGTCCTCCACCAGCACCGTATGGGGGTCGAACGGCAGCAGATAGACGAAGCGGTAGGCCCCGTGCTGGGCCACGGTGGCGTCCATGATGGTCGGCCGGGTCAGGCCGTGCGACACCTCCAGCCTCAGGGTCTGGCCGAGAAACACCTGCCAGCCCAGTTGCAGGTCCGGCGACGGGCCAGGGCCGCGGGCGTCGATCACCCCGCGCGCGGTCAGGGTGCGCTGGTCCGCCAGCCGCACCGTGGTCGGCGACAGGTCGACCGCTTCCGCCGCGATCAGCCGGTCGCCCAGCAGCGGTCGCACGGCGGCGTCGAGCCGCTCGGCCGTCAGGCTGTTGTAAGGCGTGCGCAGGATCCGCGACCGGTTGGGGAAGTGAACCTCGTAGCCTCCAGCCCAGCGGTGGGCGATGGCCGGCGCAAGCCACGCCCGATCCGCGTCGGACACGTCGCCGTCGAAGAAGGACCAGGTGTGACGCCCCCCCAGCCGGCCCTCGCGCTCAACGACGGCGACCCGCAGCTCCGGCCGGGTCACGGCCAGACGCCAGGCGATCAGGCTGTTGGCCAGCCCGCCGCCGACCAGGATGAGGTCGAACTCGGTATCGGCGGGCACGGACGCGGTCCTCAGGGCTTGGGCTCGACCCTCAGAATGTAGGGGCCCAGCTGCGTGGCGTCGAAGCCCTGCGCCCGGATGACGTAGACGCCGTCCTCGGGGGCCGTCCAGTCGAGCCGGGCCTGGGTGTCGGACAGACCGTCATCGTCGCTGGCGGCAGCCATGAACGGCTCCTCCTCGGGACCGATGGCGACCACCACGTCGAAGTCGTTGGACACCATGGTGAGGCGGATGGCCTCGTCGGCCTTCAGCCGGATGCGATAGGCGTCGAAATAGACCCCGTCCTGCAGCCCGTCGTCCTCGGTCAGCTCGCCGCGGGCGGTCCCGCCGACGAGGATGCTGCCCGGGCCGGGCGGCGGGCCGCGGTCCAGCGTCTCCAGGGCATAGAGGCCGGTGGTGTTCGCCCCGAGCGGCGAGACCCGCAGCAGATAGGCCCCGTCCGTCTCCGGCACGAAGTTGAGCCGCGAGTTGAAGCCTTCGCCCAGCCCGTCATCGTCCTCGGCCAGCGGCTGGAACTCGCCCTCCTCGGCGCCGATGCGCAGATAGCTGTCGAAGTCGCCCGAGCGCAGGATGGCCTGGAACCGGCGGCCGGCCTGCAGCTGGACCCGGAAGTCCTGGTAGGCGCGGCCCTCGGCATCCTCCGGGCTGTCGTCGGTGAGGGCCCCGCTGTGATTGCGTCCCACCGCCAGATCGATCGGCGGCGGCGGGGCCGCGACGGCCTCCAGCGACAGCTCGTAGCGGCCCTCGCCATTGTCGGCGAAGGCCCGCACCTCAACGAGGTACTCGCCGGCGACGGCGAGGGTCTGGGTCAGGCGCGAGTTGGTGCCGATCTCGCCGCTGTCGTCATCCTCGGCGACGACGGCGCCGTCGGGGCCGAGGAGGGACAGGTAGGTGTCGAAGTCATCGGAGCCGAGCGAGATCTGCACCCGGTCGCCGGCCGCGGCGGTGAAGGCGTAGACGTCGGCGCGATAACCCTCGGCGCTCGTACCGGCATCGGCGGTCAGCTCGCCCGAGCGGGTCTCTCCGACCGCGATCGTGGTGCGCGGCGGCGGCGGGGGCGCGGCGGTCCGGG
>CAZUXK010000010.1:0-18949 GCA_964624025.1 uncultured Brevundimonas sp. | reverse complement strand
AAGCGCAGGCGCGAATGGAAGCCCTCGCCGAGGCCGTCATCGTCCCAGCCGAGCGGTTCCCCCGCCGTCTCGCCCTCGCCGAACACCTCGAGGTAGGCGTCGAAGTCGTCGGCCCGGAGGATCGCCTGCAGCCGCTGGCCGACCGAGGCCTCGAACACATAGTCGTCGTAGCGATAGCCATCCTGCTGCGCATCCATCGGCGTCAGGTTGCCGTCGATGTCGTCGCCAATCACGAGGCGAACAGGCGACTGGGCCGCGACGCCCCCGGCCATGGCCAGGGTCAGGGCCACAGCGGTGGCGGCCATCAGGGTGCGGCGCATGCGAGTCTCTCTCCGAACGGTCGACCGATCATAGACGCCGAACCGCGGCCTCTGTAAACGCGCCGCGAGCCTTTGAGGTCAGAGTCCCGGAGCCCGTCCATGGCCGACGTCCCCGCCCCCGCGCGCCGCATCGACGGCAAGGCCTTCGCCGAGGGGCTGCGCGGCCGCGTCGCCGCCGCCGCCGACCGGCTGCAGGCCGACCACGGCGTCCAGCCCGGCCTGGCCGTGGTGATCGTCGGCGAGGACCCGGCCAGCCAGATCTATGTCCGCAACAAGGGCGAGCAGACCGCCGCGGCCGGCATGCGGTCGGACACCCATCGGCTCCCGGAGACGACCAGCCAGGCCGATCTGCTGGACCTGATCGCGACGCTCAACGCCGATCCCGGGATCCACGGCATCCTCGTGCAGATGCCCCTGCCCGGCCACATCGACTCCGCCGCGGTGCTGGACGCCATCGCCCCGGGCAAGGACGTCGACGGCTTCCATGTGGTCAACGCCGGCCGTCTGGCCGTCGGCCTGCCGGCCCTCACCCCCTGCACGCCGCAGGGCGCCATCCTGCTGCTGCGCGACACGCTGGGGGACCTGTCGGGGCTGGAAGCGGTGGTCGTCGGCCGCTCCAACATCGTCGGCAAGCCGATGGCCCAGCTGCTGCTGGCCGAGAACTGCACGGTCACCATCGCCCATTCGCGCAGCCGCGACCTGCCGGCGATCTGCCGCCGGGCCGACATCCTGGTCGCCGCCGTCGGCCGGCCGGAGATGATCCGCGGCGACTGGATCAAGCCGGGGGCCACGGTGATCGACGTGGGCATCAACCGCGTCCCCTCGGCCGATCCGGTCAAGGCGGCCGCAGGCGGAACCCGCGTGGTGGGCGACGTGGCCTTCGCCGAGGCCGTCGCCGTGGCCGGGGCGATCACCCCGGTGCCGGGCGGCGTGGGCCCGATGACCATCGCCTGCCTGCTGGCCAATACCTATGTCGCCGCCTGCCGCGCGGCGGGCGTGGAGCCTGACGTCCTCGGCTGATCGGCGCGCCTGTCGCAAACCCGTGCTTGAACCCGCCCGACGAGCACTGGTAGCTGTTGTCCAGCGACAAGGGGAGCGACGGACATGGTCGGAGCACACAGGCGTCTCACGGTAGTCGTGGCGATCGCGGCCCTAGCGCCGCTGACCGCCGCCTGCGGCGTCAACGCCATCCCGGAACAGCAGGAACGGGCCGAGGCGGCCTGGGCTGACGTCCAGAGCCAGTACCAGCGGCGCGCCGATCTGGTGCCGAACCTGGTGGCGACAGTGCAGGCCTCGGCCATCCAGGAGCGCACCACCCTGACGGAGGTGACCGAGGCCCGGGCCCGGGCCACCTCGATCAATCTGGACGCCTCGGACCTCAGCAATCCGCAGGCCTTCCAGCAGTACCAGGCGGCCCAGGGCGAGCTGTCCAGCGCCCTGTCGCGGCTGCTGGTGACGGTCGAGGCCTATCCCCAGCTGCAGGCCAACCAGAACTTCCTGGCCCTGCAGTCGCAGCTGGAAGGCACCGAGAACCGCATCCAGATCGCGCGGCGCGACTACAATGAGGCGGTGCGCCAGTACAACACGACCCTGCGCGTGTTCCCGACGGTGATCTGGGCCAACACCATCCACGGCGGGTCCGAGCCGATGCAGCTGTTCACCGCCACGGCCGAGGCCCAGACGGCGCCGACGGTGAACTTCAACCTTGACGCCCCGCCGGCCGCTGCGGGGGCTCCGGGCGGCGGACAGCCGCCGGTGACGCCGGGCGCGGCGCCGGGGGCCTGATGATCCTGCTCCGGCGGCTCGCCGCCCTCCTCCTGGTCCTGACGCTGGCGGCCGCTCCGGCGGCGCTGGCGCAGGACTCGCCGACCTTCCCGACCCTCACCGGCCGGGTCGTCGACGAGGCCGACCTGCTCTCGCCGGAGACCGAGGCGGCGCTGGAGGCTCGGCTGGCGCAGCTGGAGACCGACACCTCCGACCAGCTGGTGGTCGTGACCGTCCGGTCGTTGCAGGACCTGGAGATCGAGGACTATGGCTACCGGCTGGGCCGGGCCTGGGGCATCGGCCAGTCGGAAACCGACAACGGCGTGCTGCTGATCGTCGCCCCGGTCGAGCGGCGTGTGCGCATCGAGGTCGGCTACGGGCTGGAGCCGATCCTGACTGACGCCTGGTCCGCCCTCACGATCCATGACGACATCCTGCCGCGCTTCCGCGAGGGCGCGTATGAGGCGGGCATTGTCGCCGGGGTCGAGGCCATCGAGGGCCAGCTGCGCGCCGACCCGGCCGAAGCCCAGGCCCGGGCGGCGGCGGCCGAGGCCCCGCGTCCCTCTGCGCCGGTCGGCCCCGCCATTCTCGTCGCCCTCGTCTTCCTGTTCCTGTTCCTCGGCCTGATCGGCGGCGGCCTGCGCGGCCGGCGGCGGCGGCCTGACGGGCTGGGGCCCATCATCGCCTGGACGGTGCTGGACGCCCTGAGCCGCAGCGGCGGCCGCGGCGGCGGGTTCGGCGGCGGAAGTTTCGGCGGCGGGTTCGGCGGCGGCGGCGGCAGCTTCGGCGGCGGCGGCGCCTCAGGAGGCTGGTGATGCGGGTCAGCGAACAGGACCAGGCGCGGATCTCCGCCGCCATCGTCGAGGCCGAGCGGACGACGTCCGGCGAGATCTTCTGCGTCCTCGCCCGCCGCGCGGCCGGGTGGCAGGACGTGGCCCTCGCCTGGGCCGCCGCGGCCGCCCTGGTGCTGCCGCTGGGCCTGATCCCGCTGGGGTTCGAGGCGGCCTGGTTCCCCGGCATGGGCGAGAACTGGGAAGCGGCCCACACCGCCGCCCGCGACGTCATTCTCGGCCGCACCCTCGCCGCCTATGCCATCGCCCAGGCGGCGGTGTTCATTCTGACCCTGCTGCTGCTGCAGCTGCCGGGCCTGCGCCGGATCATGGTTCCGGGCCCCCTGCGCCGGGCGCGGGTGCATCGCGCCGCCATGGAGCAGTTCCTGGCGCACGGCATCCATGTCACCGAGCAGCGCACCGGCATCCTGATCTATGCGGCGCTGGAGGAGCATGTGGTCGAGGTCATCGCGGACCGCGGCATCTACAGCCAGGTGGATCCGTCGGTCTGGAGCGAGGTCATCGAGGACCTCGCCCGGGCCCTGAAGCGCGGCCGGGCCGGCGACGGCTTTGTCGCGGCGGTGGAGCGCTGCGGCGGCATCCTCGCCGGACACTTCCCGCCCGGCGCGCGCAATCCCGATGAGCTGCCCAACCACCTGATCCAGCTGTGACCGGCCTGCGGGCCGCCTGCCTCCGTCCCTCACGTCAGGCGCCCCCATGCCGCGGCTGATGACCTACAACGTCCACCGCTGTGTCGGCGGCGACCGGCGGCTCGATGTGGACCGCGTGGCCGCGGTCATCGCCGAATATGCGCCGGACATCGTCTGTCTGCAGGAGCTGGACGTGGGGCGGGCGCGCACCGGCCACGTCGACCAGGCGGCGGCGATCGCCGACCGCCTGGGCATGGGCCTGCACTTCCACCCGGCCATGACCATCGAGGCCGAGCTCTACGGCGACGCCATCCTGACGCCCCATCCCGAGCGGCTGATCAAGGCCGGTCCCCTGCCCACGGTCAGGGGGATTCCCGGGCTCGAACCGCGCGGGGCCCTGTGGGTGCGGCTGGAGATCGACGGCCAGCCGCTCAACGTCATCAATACCCACCTCGGCCTCGTGCCCCGCGAGCAGCGGCTGCAGGCCGCCGCGCTCGCCGGCCGCGCCTGGCTGGGCCACCCGGACATGACCGGTCCGGTGATCCTGGCCGGGGACTTCAACGCCACCTCGATCACCCGGCCCTATCGCCTGCTCGCCGCGAAGCTCGCCGACGCCCAGCGACGGCTTGGCCAGACTCCGACGGTCAAGACTTTCCCGTCCGGCTTCCCGGCCATCCGCATCGACCACGCCTTCATCAGCCCCGAGATCCGGCCCACGGCGGT
Source organism: uncultured Brevundimonas sp. (assembly GCA_964624025.1). Classification (GTDB taxonomy): domain Bacteria; phylum Pseudomonadota; class Alphaproteobacteria; order Caulobacterales; family Caulobacteraceae; genus Brevundimonas. The sequence continues at coordinate 14,662 of CAZUXK010000010.1, read as the reverse complement.
CATGGCCCCGTTCTCGCCGCTGGCGCGGATGGCGTCGGATCACCTGCCGCTGGTGCTGGATTTCGAGATCGCGGCGCCCGCCGCCATCTAGCCCCGAGGGATGCGCGGCCGCTGCGACCGCAGGCGCCGCAGCCAGGGCCGGAAGGAGTCGCGCGGCGAATGCGGGTCGCCCAGCTGCCATTCGGCCACCATCTGCTCGATCGGCGTCGGCCGGTCCTCGCCGAGCAGGCGCATGCGCCCGTCCGCCAGCGTCTGGATGGCCCGGCCGGTGGAGCCCTCCAGCGCCTCCAGCGCCGCAAAGGCCTCCGGCGACTGGCCGAGGAAATGGGCGATCGTGCGGTGGCGGAACGCCCTGACCACCGCGCGCCCCGCCTCGTCCTGCGGCTCGACGGCCACGTCGCACTCGGTGTCGAACCCCATCGACCGGTTGTTGAGATTGGTCGACCCGATGCGCAGCAGGGCGTCATCGACGATCGTCACCTTGGCATGGACGATCAGGCGCTCGCGCGCCTCGGTCAGGGGGCTGAAGGCGAACAGCCGATGGTGGTGGTCGGCCTGCTCCAGGCGGTAGAGCATTTCCGCCCGGGCCGGGTCCATGGTCATGCTGTCAAACCAGCTCGGCGCGCGCCCGGTGGTGACGAGGACAATCTCGGGGCCGTCCGGCTCGGCCAGTCGCGCGGCCAGCGCCTCGGCGATGACCGTCGAGGTGAAGTACTGGTTTTCGAAGTAGATCAGACGCCGCGCCGCCGCGATGGCCGCCAGATGCAGCGCCTCGTTCTCCCGCACCTCGGGTCGGCCGCGCCAGCCGGGTTCGGTGCGGGCGATGCCGACCGGCACGTCGGTCAGGTCGGGCGTCACCCCGGCGGGCCAGGGATCGCTGCGGACGGTGACCGGGGCGGTGCGCTCCCAGGTGGCGAGGTACCAGCGCTCCCGCGCGAGATCGGCGAGGGCGCGGGCGGCGTCGCCGTCGAGCACGCACATGGTCTCGTGCCGGGGCGGGGCGATCCGCCCGCCGGGCATGCCGCGACGCGGGTCGCCGTCGAGGTGCTCCGGCGTGTCCCAGCGATCCGTCGCGATGTCTCCGCCACCGACGAAGGCGACCGCCTCGTCGATCAGCACCACTTTCTGGTGATGGCAGGCTCCGATAGGCCCGGGCGAGTCGAGGTGCAGCTCGACGAGACGCTTGCGGAACCAGGCCTGGGCGCGATGCGGATAGAAGCCCTGCGAGGCGGCGATCAGGATCGGCGAGCGCCAGATCAGCAGCCGCACGTCGAGGTCGGGGTTCTGACGCACCATGCGGCGCAGCCGGCGACCGATCTCCGCGTCCCGTCCCTCGGCGTGCGGATCGAGCCGGGTGCGCGGATCGAACTGCCAGCCCAGCACGATGACCGAACGCCTTGCCGCCGCCAGGGCCTGGTCCAGCGCGTCGAAGTAGGCCGCCGTGTCGAGCAGGACGGCGAAGCGATCCGCCGTCGCCACCCGCCAGCAGGTGCGGCCGGGATCGAGCAACGGCGGCGACGTTCCGGGCCTGGCCTCCATCCGCCTGCGCTCCTCTCGACCTTCGCCGTAAAGCCTTAGCCGCCCTGTCGTTCCTGCCTAGATGGCAGAGGTGACGATTTGTTCATGGGCGCGGCGCTTGTGCGACGCGCGCCGTGCGCGCATAGAAGCAGGACCGTTTGGCCGGGGAAGGGATGATGCAGGCGCTGATTGACCTGATCGCAGGCTTTCTCGTGCTGCTGGCTGCCTCTGCGCTCGCCCAGTTCGGTGTCGAGATTCGTCGCCCGGCTGACGACCAGCCCGAAGTCCGCCGCGTGTCAGACTGCGGTCAGTCGGGCGCCCGGCCAGCCGCCTTCGTCACGGTCCAGCCCAAGTGCTGAAGCGGGGGCCGCGCGCCCTTCCCGCCGCGACCACGACCGGCTAGGGTCTTCGCCTGCGCAAGCCCGCCCTGCCTGCAGGCTGAGTCGCCACTCGAGACCGGATGACGATGACCCGCCGCCCACGGCAGCCGCTCACCCTTCATGACCCCGCAGAGGACGCCGCTGCGCCGGTGACCGGTGTGGACGGCATGTCGGAAGAAGCGACCGTCGCGACGCCCGCCCTCGCTGACGACCTGCCGCCGCCGGACGACCGGCTGGAGCTGGAGCCGCTGCCGGAGCCCCGACACGATCCGCGTTCCGAGGCCCGGCCGGGCCCCCACCGCCCGGTGCTGTCCGAGCGGCGACGTCGCCGGCTGGCCGAGGAAAGCTCGCTGCGCCTGTCGTCGGCGCCCGAGCCCGCTGCGTCGCCCCTCCGCGACATGGCCGACCCCTCCGTCGGCGCGCCGCCGGCCCGCCGGGCCGAGCCGACGCCGCCCGAGCCCCTCTCGACCGCCGCCCTTCCGGCGCGGGAGACGACGCCCCTGACGCCGATGCGCGACCCGCCGGCCGAGGGTCGCGGGCCGGGCCTGCCCTCCACCGCAGCGGCGCTGGTGTGGACCGGCGGCGTGGCCAGCTGGTTGGCCTATGAGATCGCTTCGGGCGCCGTCGAATTCGAGCCCCTGCGCGTGGCCGTTTACGCCCTGCTGGCCGTCGCGCCGGCCGGGCTGATCCTGCTGATCGCCCAGGCGCTGCGGCAAGGCCGGCGTCTGGCCTATGAGGTCCGCCGCGCCCGCGAGCTGGCGGAAAGCCTGACCGCCCCCACCACCCTGGCGGCGCGCGAGGCCGGCCAGGTGATGCAGAGCCTGCGCGCCGACATCGACCAGGTGACCCTCGCCGCCGAGCGCGCGCGTCAGGACTTCAACCTGCTGCGCGAGACCCTCGGCGAGCAGACCCGCCGGCTGAATGACACCGCCGAGGCCGCCGCCCGCATGGCGCACCGCCTCTCGGACCAGCTGTCCGCCGAGCGCGAGGCCATGACCGGCCTGACCGCCAACCTCGACCGCCAGGCCGCCGCGGTGGTCGACGCCGTCGAGCGCCAGTCGCGCATGGTCGGCGACGCCTCCGATCTGGCCCAGGCCCAGCTGCGCGAGGCCGAGGCGGCGCTGGCCGCACGCGCCGCCGACCTGGCCGCCGCCGCCCAGGAAGCCCAGGACGCCGCCCGGCTCGCCTCGGACGACCTGGCCCGCCAGACCCTGCGGCTGGAGAACGCCGGCGCCGGCGTGGCCGAACAGATCCAGTCCGTCGAGGAAGGGCTCGGCCAGCAGCGCGCCGCCCTGGTGCAGGCGGCCTACGCCTTGCGCACCGACCAGGAAGACTTCTCGGCCCTGGTCGAAAGCCAGCGTGCGCAGCTGATCGAGGAGCTGGGCCAGACCCGGACCGCCGCCGCCGATCTCGGCGACGTGTCGCAGCGCGCCGGCGAGACCCTGCGCGACCTGGTCGAGGCCGCCGCCGAACAGTTCCGCAGCCTGATGGAGATGGCCGCCCGCGAGTCCGACGAGTTCGACGCCGCCACCAAGGTCGCGCTGGACAAGTTCGACGCCCTCGCCGCCGACGCCCGCGACACTCTGGTGGAGGAGACCCGCCGGGCCCTCGAGGCGCTCAAGGCCACCGCCGACGACGCCCGACTGGCGGCCGACGCGGCTGCGGAGCAGGCGCAGATCCGCGCTGACCGGCTGGGCGAGGCCCTGTTCGAGTCGGCGCAGAAGGCCGACGCTGCCGCCGACGCCCGGCTGGAGGAGGCCCGCCGCCTCGCCGCCGGCGCCGCCGACATGGTGGAGCGGACCGGCGAGGAGACCGTCGCCCGGCTCGAGGGCATGCTGGAGCGGCTGAGCCAGTCGCTGGAGACCGTCCGCGCCTCGGTGGCGGAGGTGGAAGCCCGCTCGCGCAGCCTGCCGCAGGACACCCAGGCCCAGATGCGCGCGCTGGAACAGACGGTCGACGCCGGGCTGAGCGCCCTGGCCGAGGCCGCCCGCCGCGCCCAGGCCGAGACCGATGCGCTGGAGGCCGGCTTCCAGGAGCGGGTGCGCCGCAACTACGACATGCTGAGCGAGACGGTGCGCCTCATGGGCGTGGTGTCGGGCGAGACGCCGGGCGCGCGCCGTACGCCGCCGCGGCCGCCGGAGGGCCTTCCGCCACTGCAGTTCACCGAGCCGCCGCCGCGGCGTCCCGCCCGCCCTGAGCCGGAGCCCTCGCGCGCCTTCGGCCTGCGCGGCCGCCTGTCGCCGGAAGGCCCGGTCCCGCCCTCGGCGGCCCCCGCCGGCGGACCGCTCGACTGGAGCGACCTCGAGGGTCCGGCCGAGGCGCCGCTGGAACTCGACACCCCTGTGCCGCCGCCTGCGCCGAGCGAGGCTGACCTTGAGGCCAGCCAGGCCCGGGTCGGCCAGGCCATCCGCCGCATGGGCGTAGACCCCAACGCCCTGCTGCCCCGCGCGCGGGTCGAGGACGCCGCCGCCGCCCTCGCCCAGGGCGACGCCGACGCCGCCCGGCAGGTGGTGCGCCGCGTGGCCCCGGCGGCGGTCCGCAGCGTCTCGCGCAAGGTGCTGGCCGACGCCGAGCTGCGCGCCGACGTCGAACGGCACGTGCGGCTCGTGGCGCGCCAGCTGGCCGAGGCGGCCCGCCGCGGCGACGCCGACGCCGTGATCGACCGGCTGCACAGCGACGCCGGCCGCGCCTTCCTCCTGCTGGATGCGGCGGTGGGCGACCTCGCCTGACCTTGAGCGTGACCCTCGGCCGGAGAACTCGGACCGAGCGCCGGGAGTGCGCCCCCGGAGCCACGCACCGCAAACCTCATGGCCCCCGGCGCGTCGACAGGGTTGACCTTGGGCAGACCTTCGCCGCAGGTTCACCCGGCCGTCACGACACCGTCACGGACGCCGGGGGACCATGCTGGATCCGATTTTCGAGGCTGACGTCGCGCGCCGTCCCCATGTGGGCCTTTGCGTCGTCGGCCTGCCTGATGTCGCGCTGCCGCCGTCGGGCCCCGGCGTGGCGGCAGGCTACCGCAGCTTCGGCGACACGGCCGAGGACCTGCTCAGGGCGCTGGACACGGGGGCAATCCAGGGCCTGCTGCTCGTCGCCCCCGGACGTTCCGAGGGCGCGTTCCAGCTGCAGCTGCGCGCCGAGAACCGCACGCCGGACGGCGCCCGATTGCGTCCGGTCGCCCCCTGCGTCGCCCGGGCGACTGCGCCGACAACGGAATTGATGCGCGCCCTCGCCGAACACGGCGAGGCGGTAGAGGTGGTCTCCAGCGGGCCGGCTGACGCCGCCGGCGCCCTCTTCTACGATGTTCTGGCTGGCCTGAGCGATCATCGCGACACGCCGCTGATCGGCCTGCTTCGCGCGCCGGCGGATGCCGCGGTCGAGCGGCTGCAGACCGCGACGAAGGCCTGCGCCGAAGCGATAGGGCGGCGGCTGGGGCCCCTGCCCCGTCAGGCCTGAACCGCGCTCCCGAGCCGGCCCTTCAGCCGCAGGGCGGCAAGCCCCCCGGCCGCTGCCAGCAGCGCCATGGCGACATAGCCGGTCGCGCCATAGGCGTCATAGAGCGGGCCCGACACCACGGTCGCCAGCCCGATCAGCACCCCCGACGACAGGGCCGAGGACAGGGTCTGGGCCGCGGTCTGGTGCTGCGGCGCGCTGAGCCGTTCCACCAGCTCGAGCCCGGCGAGAAACACCGCGGCGAAGCTGAAGGCATGCAGGGCCTGCAGCGGCCACAGGGCCCAGGCCGGCGGTGCGAGGGCCAGCACCGACCAGCGGACCACCGCGAAGGCCGCGCCCCAGCCCAGCAGGGTCAGGGGCCCGATGCCGGCGCGGCGTCGCCAGGGCTCCACCACCCACATCCACAGCACCTCGGCCATGACGCTGAAGCCCCACAGCAGGCCGGTCATGCCCTCCGAGATGCCGCGCGCTTTCCACTCCACGGCCGAAAAGGCGTAGTAGAAGGCGTGGCTGGCCTGGACCGCGCCCACCGCGACGATGGCCGTCATGAAGACCGGGTCGCCGACGAGGCGGCCCAGCCCGGCGAAGCGCTCGCGTCCCCGCGGGGGAGCGGGCCCCTCGGCGACCGGCTCCGGCGGGGCCAGCAGGGCGACCGCCCCGGTCAGCAGGCTGGCGATGGCGATCCACAGGATGATGATGTCCGCGGGGGCGCGCAGCAGCAGCCCGCCCATGGCCACATTGGCGATGACGAAGGCGATCGAGCCGGCGCTGCGGGTCGGGGCGAAGGGGAAGCCGCGGCTCCGGCCCAGCCGCAGCGTCAGCACATCGGTGAGCGGGATGATCGCCGCGGCGGCCGAGGCGCCGATGAACCAGAGCGGGAGCCACAGGGCCAAGCCCTCGACCAGGCCGGCGGCGCCATAGCCCAGCGCCGCGACCACCCCGAGGATGGCGATGGGGGTGCGCCGCAGGCGAAAGCCGTCGGCCCAGACCGCCAGCAGCGGCCCAACCACCAGCCGCGCCAGGGTCGGGGCCGCCAGCAGCGCCCCGATCTCGGCGCCGCTCAGCCCCTGTTCCCGGAACCACAGGCCGGCGAAGGGCAGGCTGACGCCGGTGGCGCCGAAGAGCAACACATAGAGCAGACCCATTCGGGCGGCGGCGTTCATGGGCCGGGCGATAGCAGACTTTCGGAATCCCGTCGGCTAGGTTCACAGAAATGACTCGCGCTCCCCGTCTCGCTGCCTTCGCGGCCCTGAATGGCGCTCTCGCGGTGGCCCTCGGGGCGTTCGCCGCGCATGGAGTCGGGCCGGAGGCCGAGGCCCTGCTGCGAACCGGCGCCCAGTACCAGGGCGTGCACGCCGTCCTCGGGGTCGCCTGCGCCCTGGCGGCGCCGACCGGGCTGATGCGCCTGGGCGGCTGGCTGGCGACGGGCGGCGGCCTCGTGTTCTCGCTTGCGCTCGCAGCGATCGCCCTGCTGGATAGACGGGTCATGGGCGCGGTCGCGCCCGCCGGCGGCAGCCTGATGATCCTCGGCTGGCTGGTGCTCGCCGCCGGAGCTGTGCGCCACGCCCCCTCTCCCCCCGCCTCACCGCCGCCGTCCACCTGACCGCCCTCCGCGGCGCGTCTCTACCGGAGTACCGAGTTCCCGATGCTGTTTCCCACGACCCCGACCGGCCGCCGCGACCTGTTCCCGGAGCTCGAGCCCTTCGCCACCGGCTTCCTGCCGACTGGCGGCGTGCACGAGATCTATTACGAAGAGTGCGGCAATCCGAACGGTCGGCCCGTGGTCGTGCTGCATGGCGGCCCGGGCGGCGCGGTCAATCCGGGAATGCGGCGCTACTTCGATCCGCAGACCTACCGCATCATCCTGTTCGATCAGCGCGGCTGCGGAAAGTCGACGCCGAACGCCTCGCTCGAGGACAACACCACCTGGACCCTGATCGAGGACATCGAGCGGCTGCGCGAGCGCTGCGGCATCGAGGCGTGGACGGTGTTCGGCGGCTCCTGGGGCTCGACCCTCGCCCTGGCCTACGCCATCACCCACCCGGAGCGGGTGCAGGCGCTGATCCTGCGCGGCATATTCCTGCTGACGAAGAAGGAGCTGCACTGGTTCTACCAGGACGGCGCCTCGATGCTGTTCCCCGACGCCTGGGAGCGCTTCCTCGCCCCTATCCCCGAAGCGGAGCGCGGCGACCTGATGGGCGCCTACTACCGCCGCCTGACCGGCGACGATTTGGAAGCCCGGCGCGCCTGCGCCGTCGCCTGGTCGAGCTGGGAGGGCGAGACCGTGTCCGTCGAGGGCCCGGCCGCCCGACCCGATAAGTTCGCCGATCCGGACTTCGCCCTCGCCTTCGCCCGCATCGAGTGCTGGTACTTCAACAACGGCGGCTTTTTCCCCGAGGACGGCTGGCTGCTGAAGAACATCGGCCGGATCCGCCATATCCCCGCCTGGATCGCCCAGGGCCGCTTCGACGTGGTGACGCCGATGTCCGGGGCCTGGGCCCTGCACCGGGCCTGGCCCGAGGCGAAGCTGGAAGTGGTGGCCGACGCCGGCCACGCCTCGTCGGAGCCGGGCATCATCGACAGTCTGGTGCGCGCTACGGACTGGGCCGCGAGTCTCTAGCCGCCGCCGGGGTCGGTCCGGTCGATCAGCTCGTCGAGACGGAAGCCAATGCGGCGCGCCTCCCGGGCTTTCGGCCGGGCAATGGCGTTCAGCACCACACTGACCTGCGTGTAGTGCTGGATTAGCCGCACCGGCCGACCATCCGCCCCTCGTCCAAAGAAGAGGATCAGGTCCGGCCCCCAGAAGCCGAGGTCCTCTATCTGCATCATCTGGTCGCCTGGCAGGCCGACGAGCCGGGCCCCGACCTCCTCGTCCGGGTCGAGACTCGCCTCGAACTCCTTGATCAGCCGCGACAGGCGGACGAAGGCCCACTCCGCCGGGTTGTCCCGCATGTGCACCCCACGGGCGAGCCCCTCCGTGTTGGCGGACTCGCCGGCCATGGGCTGCGGACAGGGGGCGAACAGGGCCGGATGGGCCTTCGGCAGGGGAGCGTCGGTCATGCCCGCAGCCTCGCATGCTCCGGCCGCCGGATCAGCCCCTGGCGCGGCCGTCGTCTCAGATCAGGCCCGAGCCCTTGGGCAGTTCGGTGTAACGGTGCACACGGACGGCCTGGATCAGGCCGAAGCCGACCATCAGCATCAGCATCATCGAGCCGCCGTAGGACATCAGCGGCATGGGCACGCCGACAACCGGGGCCAGCCCCATCACCATGGCGCCGTTGATCAGCAGATAGACGGCGAAGGTGGCCGTCACGCCCAGCGCCGCCAGCCGCGCGAAATGGCTGTGCGACAGCGAGGCGATGCGCAGGCAGGTCAGAACGATGGCGAGGTAGCACACCAGGATGGCGACCGAGCCGACGAAGCCGAACTCCTCGGCCACAGTGGCGAAGATGAAGTCCGTATGCCGCTCGGGCAGGAACTCCAGCTGGCTCTGGCTGCCGAGACCATAGCCCTTGCCCAGCAGCCCGCCCGAGCCGAGGGCGATCTTGGACTGGATGATGTTGTAGCCGTCGCCAGACGGGTCGGCCGAGGGGTCGAGGAAGGTCAGCACCCTCTTGCGCTGATACTCGTGCATCCCGAACATCACATAGGGCGGGATGGCGACGACCGCGGCGATGACGATCGGCGCGATGATCTTCCAGCTCAAGCCCGCCACAAACATGATGGCCGCCCCGGTCAGGGCCAAGGACATGGCGGTGCCGAGGTCGGGCTGGTGGGCGACCAGGATGAACGGCACCCCGACCATGGCCGCCGGGAACACCAGTTTCCAGTGTAGCCGCGCCTCCTCGGCCGTCGCCCCGTGATACCATCGCGCCAAGGCTAGCACGACCGCCAGCTTCATGAACTCCGCCGGCTGGACGCGGGTGACGCCGAGATCGATCCAGCTCTGGGCCCCGTTGACGGTGACCCCGACCACCTCCACCGCCAGCAGCATCAGCAGGGTGACGCCGTAGAAGGGATAGGCCACGGCGAACCAGACCCGCAGGTCCAGCAAGGCGAGGCCGATCATCAGCAGCACGGCGAAGCCGAAGCGCATCAGATGGTTAGCGGCCCAGGGCTCCCAGGAGGCGCCGGCCACGGAATAGAGCATGGCGGTCGAGGCGCCGCCGATGACGCACAGCAGGGCGGTCAGGCGCCAGTCGATCTGGCTCAGCTTGACCGGCAGGCGGTCGCGCTCGCCGGGACGGGTCAGGGCCGAGGCGGTCATTGCGGCGGCTCCGCCAGATAGGGTCGGGGACCGGCAGGGGCCGGCGCCGGCGCGGCCGGGCGCGGCGAGGGGGCCGGCGTCGGCTCGGGCGTCTCCTCGGGGGCCGGCGGAGCCGCCCCCTCGTCAACCGCGTCCAGCGGCGCCTCGGGCGCCGGCGGCAGCGGCCGCTCGATCCGGGCCCGCATGTCCGGGTCCTTCAGCAGCGCCACCTTCATGATCTCGCGGGCGCGCGGCGCGGCGTCGGCCGAGCCGCCGACGGGGGCGTGCTGGATGATCAGGGCGATGGCATAGCGCGGCGCGTCGTGCGGCGCGAAGGCGACGAACAGGGCGTGGTCGCGCTTGCTCCAGACGGCGTTGCGCGGACCGCGGTCCTCGCCGGGACGATAGTCGCGGGACTGGGCGGTGCCGGTCTTGCCGGCCATGAGGATGTCGCCCAGCCCCAGCTGGGACGCGCGATAGGCGGTGCCGCGCACGTCGTTGGCCACAGCGGCCATGCCCTCGCGGACGATGTCCAGATGCTCATCCGCGAACGGAAGGTCGGGGAACGGCGCCTGCGGCCGCGGCTCGCCGCCGACCGACTTGATCAGCCGGGGCTGCACCGACTTGCGGCCATTGGCGAGGCGCGCGGTCATCACGGCCAGCTGCAGGGCGTTGGCCTGAAGCGCCCCCTGTCCGATCGACACCGACAGGGTCTCGCCTGGATACCAGGTCGGATCGCCGCGGCCGACCGCCTCGACGAACTCGCGCTTCCACCGCGTCGACGGAACCGTCCCGTCCGACTGCCCGCCGATGCCGATCTCGTAGGCCTTGCCGAAACCGAGGTCCTCGGCCACCCGCGCGATGCGGTCTACGCCGGCGCGGTTGCACAGGTGGTAGAAGTAGGTGTCGCACGAGTTCTTGATGGCCTCGTGCATGTTCACGGAGCCATGCCCCCCGGCCTTCCAGCAGCGGAAGGTGCGTCCGCCGAAGCGGTAGCCGCCGGTGCAGACCACGCGCTCCTCGGGGTCAATCCCGGCGTCGAGATAGGCCAGGGCCGTCGTCATCTTGAAGGTCGAGCCCGGCGGGAAGGTGCCGTAGATCGCCTTGTCCAGCAGCGGGCGACGCTCATAGTCGGCCCAGGCGCGGTAGATGTCGTTCGGCACCCCAGCCACGAACAGGTTCGGATCGAACGACGGCGCCGACACCATGCACAGGATGTCGCCGTTGCGGATGTCCATTACAACGCAGCCGCCGGACTCCTCGCCGAACACCTCAAGGGCGCGGGTCTGGACGTCCGCATCGAGGGTCAGAACCACCTCGGCGCCCGGCTCAGCCGGCCGGCTACCGCCGACGTCCTCGGCCACCACGCGGCCGCGGGCGTCGACCTCGACCCGGTTGCCGCCCGGTTCGCCGCGCAGCGCGTCGTCGAGCGCCTTCTCGACCCCCTGACGGCCAACCCGGAAGCCCGGGTTGAAGAACAGCGGCGGCGGCTGCTCGCCCCGTTCCATATAGGCCTCACGATCCCGGGCATTGGGCTTGGCGACATAGCCGAGCACATGGGCGAAGGCGCCGCCAAAGGGATAAAAGCGCTGCTCGTGCATGTCCGCCATCACGCCGGGCAGCTCGTTGGCGTAGAGGTTGACCTTGGCGAACTCCTCCCAGGTCAGGTCGCTCTTGACCGGCACGGGAGAGAAGCGCGGCGCGGCGTTGACGTCGCGGATGATCGACCGTCGGCGATCCAGCGTGTCGGGCAGCAGCTGGCCCAGCAGGTTGAGGGTCTGATCGAGGTCCTTGGTTTCGTCGCGGACCACCAGAACCCGGAAGCTGGGCCGGTTGCCGGCGATGATCACGCCGTTGCGATCCTTGATCACACCCCGAGGCGGCGGCACGAGGCGGTAGTTGAACTGGTTCTGGCTGGCGAGGGTCGCATACTCGCCGGCCTGCACCACCTGCAGCTGCCCGAGGCGGAACGTCAGGGCCGTGACGCCGAGGCCGGTGATCCCGCCCAGCACGAGGGTGCGGCGCAGGAACGACCCCTGCCGCTCGTTGACGTCGGAGAAGAAGATCGACGGTTCGCCGCTCATGCCACAAGCCTCCGGGCGAGGGCGCGAACGCAGGGAGAAAGGGTCTGGCGCATGAGGATCATCTGAACCGCACGTCCGTGTCGTCGAAGCGCTCGATCAGCCACGCCGCCGCCGGGAAGGCCAGCAGCGTCGGCAGCATCTGGCCCAGCAGCGCCAGAACGCTCGGCGCGTTGCCGGCGCGCACCGTGACGATCAAATAGGCCATCAGGAAGGCGCCGAGGGTGGCCAGGCCGTACCAGCCGAACAGCACCCGGACCTCCTGCCCCGCCAGCAGGTTGCGGGACGCCAGGACCGCGCCGTAGACGGCCAGCAGGCACAGCGACCAGAGCCCCACCGGCCCGCCCCAGAACAGGTCGAGGAACAGACCGACCAGCAGCAGCGCCGCCGGCGCCGCCATGGAGGGCCGGATCAGCGGCCAGGCGAAGGCCAGCACCATCGGCAGCACCGGCTCGGGCAACTTCAGCCCGAACAGCTCGATCGGCGTCGCCAGCAATAGGGTCGCCGCCAGCACGATCAGCGCGGGATAAACGATCCACTGCGTGGGCCCGACCACCCTGACCGCGCCGCCGCGTCTCACCGGGGCTGCGCTCCCGGCGCGGGCTGGGGCGGGGCCGTTTCGGAACGGGTGGCGGCGGCAGCCGCAGCGGCCTGGCGCACCGTCTCGTCGCTGATCGCCGCCGCCGTGGCGGCGTCCACCGGCGGCGCCGCCGTAAGGCCCGCCAGCGGCGGGGCGTTGAGCGCTTCCCGGTCGGCCAGCTGCGCAAAGTCCTGGAACAGCAGGATGCGGACGTAGTCGATGGCGCCGCGATCGCTGAACAGCTTGACCCGCCAGGAGCCGTCAATGCCGCGCGCGGCGACGCCGATCGGCACCCCGCGGGGCACCCCGCCGCCGTCACCGGACGAGAGGATCCGGTCGCCGGACTGGATCGCCTCGGCGCCGCGGATGAATTCCAGTCTCGGATTGTCGCTGCCGTCGCCGGTCATGATGGCGCGCGCGTCGGTGCGGTCGACCAGCACCGGCGTGCGGCTGGCCACGTCGGTCAGCAGCACCATTCGACTGACGCCGGGCGTCACGCCGGCGATACGCCCGACAAGGCCGTGCTCGTTGACCACCGGATTTCCGACCCGAACCCCCTTCGAAGACCCCGCGTCGAGCAGTCGGGCATTGGCGAAGGGGCCACGCGACTCGGACACGGACCGGGCCGTGGCCATGGCCACCGGCGGCTCAACCCGCAGGCCGAGCATGGCCTCGTAGCGCGCGTTGACGTTCTTCAGGGCGATGGCCTGGTCCCGCCAGGGCTCCAGCTCGGCCAGCTGCTGCCTCAGGCGGCGGTTTTCCTCGACCGCATTGAAGTAGCCGGCGACGTGATCCGACGCCGCGCCGATCCAGCGGACGGGGGCGGCGAACAGGCCGCTAACCGGACCGGCCGTCTGGGCGACGCCGCCGCGCAGGGCCCCGTAGGCCGGCTCATCCCCGGACGCCCGGTCGCCCAGCAACAGGACAAACGCCAGCACGCCGGCGGCCACGGTCGCGGCCGCCGCGGTCCAGGCCAGCGGCACCTTCAGGGTCTCGAACGGTCCGTCGCGAAACGCCACGGCGGGCCTTCCTCGGCAGGGGGGCGGAGACGGCGGGAACACCCCCGCCGCTTGGGCAGCCTATTGCAGAATCAGGCCGATTTGGAAACGGCCCTGACGCGGGAATGACCGCGTCGACGTCACAGGGTGGCGTCGAGCACGCCCTTCATCCAGCGCGGATGCTCCAGCACGCGTCCGCAGCCGATGGCCACGCACGACAGGGGGTCGTCGGCCACGGTCACCGGCAGGCCGGTGTGGTCGCGCAGCTCGGCGTCGAGGCCGCGCAGCAGGGCCCCGCCGCCGGTCAGCATGATGCCCTTGTCGGCGATGTCGGCGGCGAGTTCCGGCGGGGTGGCTTCCAGCGCCACCTTCACCGCCTCGATGATCTGGGTCACCGGCTCGGCCAGGGCCTCGGCGGCCTGGCGCTCCGAGATACGCACCTCGCGCGGCACGCCCTGCATCAGGTCGCGGCCCTTGACCTCGATCGAGAGACCTTCGCCGTCCGGCGGAATGCGGGCGGTGCCGATGTCCTTCTTGATGCGCTCGGCGGTGGTCTCGCCGATCAGCAGGTTATGGTTGCGGCGCATGTAGCTGATGATCGCCTCGTCCATCTTGTCGCCGCCGACGCGGACCGAGCGCGAGTAGACGATGCCCGACAGGGACAGCACCGCCACCTCGGTGGTGCCGCCGCCGATGTCGACGACCATCGAGCCGGTCGGCTCGTGGATCGGCAGGCCGGCGCCGATCGCAGCCGCCATGGGCTCGTCGATCAGGCCGACGCGGCGGGCCGAGGCGTTGAGGCAGGAATCATTGATGGCGCGCCGCTCGACCGCCGTGGCCCCCGACGGGACGCAGACGATGATCTTCGGGTTCACGAAGCCCTTGCGGTTGTGAACCTTGCGGATGAAGTGCTTGATCATCTCCTCGGCGACCTCGAAGTCGGCGATGACCCCGTCGCGCATGGGGCGGATGGCCTCCATGTGGCCCGGAGTGCGGCCGAGCATCTGCTTGGCCTCGATGCCCACGGCATGGACGATCTTGCGGCCGCCGACGTTCCGCAGCGCGACCACCGACGGCTCGTTCAGCACGATGCCCTTGCCCTTCATGTAGATCAGGGTGTTGGCGGTGCCGAGGTCCATCGCGATGTCGTTCGAGATCGCGCCGAAGAGGGAGAAGCTCATGGGGGTCGGTTACCGTTCAGGTTGGGGCCGTCGAGGGCGATGCTGGTCCTGCCCGCGGCGGCGACGCCCCTGACCGCGACGCATCCCCACGCGCCACGGCCTTCCGATCGTCCTCGCCTCGCGGACTGTCCGCCCGTTTGCCTGCTGCTACAGGGGATTACAAGCCCTGAAACCGCGCCCTGGCTATCAGGACCGTGGCGCCGCCTCCCGCCGGCGGACCCACTC
>CAZUXK010000009.1:9903-40517 GCA_964624025.1 uncultured Brevundimonas sp. | reverse complement strand
TAAACAACCTTGCCATTTACTCGCTTATCGCCCAACTCTTTTAGGATCGCCAACGCTTCCGGCTTGCACAGAAGGTTCATGTCCATAATCTTGACATCGTTCCGAACAATCTCTGGTATGCCAAAGACCTTTTGCTCTATCGGCTCATAGCAATACGGACAATTATTCGGGCATCCTTCTGTGATCCGAATATACTGCTCTTTATCGTCAAACTTGTTATAAGCACCTAAAGAATATGTTGTTGGACGACCTTCTTGCATTAAAGACCTTCTTTCTCGATTATCGCCAGAGCGTTCTCGATTGCCTCTTGGTATCTCCAAGTCCAGTTCCCCGGACAACCCTTAATTGTAATTGCTTCCCTCAACGGCTTCCCAATCTTCTCCAGAAGGAGGCGTTCACGGGAGAGGATGAAGTCGGCTATTTCATCTGACCAATCATATCCAATCGTGCCATCGCTTGACCAATGGTGCTTTCTCAACTCCTCTATCAATTCTTGTTTATTCATATCGGTTCTCCAGTTATGCAATGCTTACGAAACATATAACCTCTCATCTCATCAACGCTTTCAAAACTCGGTCTATGAAACTTATCTGGAAGAACGTATCTATTGCATCTGAAGCAGAACCATTTCGGGAACAATGACGCTTTCTTTCTTCGTTCTGGTCTGCAGACATCCCCGACACTCTTATTCTTCCAACATATTAACTTCATTTCGACCTCCATTAAAATTACGAGGGGTGGCGGAACTACCTGCGTCATTATTACCATTAACGGCTCTCATTTTATTCCGCTTTCTTGGTATAAGTAGACACCCCTCTTGTTATTCTTTTAATAGCCGTTGCCGTTGCCGTAGCCGTAGCCGTAGCCGTTGCCGTCGCCGTAGCCGTCGCCGTAGCCGTAGCCGTAGCCGTAGCCGTAGCCGTAGCCGTAGCCGTCGCCGTAGCCGTCGCCGTAGCCGTAGCCGTAGCCGTAGCCGTAGCCGTCGCCGTAGCCGTCGCCGTCGCCGTCGCCGTAGCCGTAGCCGTCGCCGTCCAGCGTGGTTATCCGGGCCACTTCGAGACCTCGCAGGGGATGATCGCGATCAGCGCCTTGCGCGAGACCAGCAGGTCGGCGGCGGCGTCGAGGCGGGTGTTGGGCAGGGGGCCCTTGTTGGCCAGCTCGTTGAGGCCTTCGGAGGTGCCCCAGCGGCGCACGGCCTGCCCCTGGGTGATGCGCACGAAGTCCTCGTCGAGCTGGACGTTTCGGGCGGCCCAGACGTGGCCGCGATCGGCGACGACGAGACAGCGGCCGATGCCCGCGGCCGGATCGTGCTCGACGGTCTGCGCTTCGACCGTTTCGTTGATGTTCGTCATGATAGTCTCCGTTGAGGGGATGCCGGCGGATGAGAGCGGCGGGCCGGCCGGCGGCGGCGCGCCGTGTTCGGTCAGCCCGCAAGCTTCAGAGCCGCCGGGGCGTGCAGGCCGGCCTCGCGGTTCTGGCCGGGGGCCCAGCGGGCGGCGGCGAGGGCGAGCAGGGCGTCCGAGGCCTCGTCGGCGGTCAGGCCGGCGACCTGACAGACGCGCTTGCCGTCGCGCAGCAGGTAGGCGCGCACCGCCGGGGCGTTCGGGTCTTCCTCGGCCGACAGGTCCGAGGCGGCGGCGGCGAGGGTGCGGCAGGCGGACTTCATGGCCCGCTCGGCGAAGGTCTCGGCCGTGTCCTCGACGTAGGGGAACACGTGGTTCTCGGTCTCGTCGCGGAAGCGCAGGATGATCGCGGGGGTCATGATGCTTGCCCTAACGCTCGCGCCGCGGGCGCTCGCTGCTTGAGGGCGGTCACGCCACCACCCCGGCGCGGGCGGCGGTGTCGATGACGATGGCCAGCAGGACGAGGGCCACCAGGGCGGCGAAGGCCATGTTGCCAAGCGTGGGCCATCGCGGCGGGTTCGGCCGGTCGGGCGTGAGGTGATTTGCCGACTGGCGGGCCACCTCGAGCGCGGCGCGGACCCTGGCCTCTCCGCGCACCAGCGGCGCGTTCATGGCGGTGATGGCGTCGCCGATGGCCAGCAGGCGGGCGCCGATCTCGGCGCAGCCGGCCTCGCCGGGGTCGGCAAACAGGGCGCGGCCCAGCATGGCGGCGTCTTCGCCGTCCAGGATGTGGATCTCGCGGCCCTTGAAGCCGCGGATGACCAGCTGAAGGTTCGTCTGACGCCGGAAATCGCGGCCGGTGTACCAGCTGACCGGCGGCAGGGCCGGGTCATCGCCGGTGAGGGCGGCGTGCGACAGGGCGTCCTCGATCTTGAGGATCAGGCCGCCGATGCGCTCGGCGCGGGCCATGTGGGCGGCCTCGGCGGCCTTGTCGAAAGCGGCGGGGGCGATGTGCGCCGCCGAGGCCAGGATCTCGGCGTCAGAGCGGCGGC
Organism: uncultured Brevundimonas sp.; assembly: GCA_964624025.1. Taxonomy (GTDB): domain Bacteria; phylum Pseudomonadota; class Alphaproteobacteria; order Caulobacterales; family Caulobacteraceae; genus Brevundimonas. The sequence goes on along the minus strand of CAZUXK010000009.1, from coordinate 38,122 downwards.
GAATGCGGTGAGCAGGGAAGGCGAGGATCTGGGCCATGCGCGGCGCTCCTGTTCGAGGTGCGCCGCGCCGGCGGGAGGCTGTGCCTGGTGTTGGTGTGGTCCCAACGCACTTCCACCCTCCACGGCCGAAGATCACTGAGATCATCCCGCCGGCGCGGACGGTTGCAGGAAGCTACAGTTTGTTGGTCCTGTCAACAGCAGGGAGTGAAACAAGCCGTAGGTGGCCGCCACGGCGGTACTCGTTCTAGCGTGGCGGCCTGGCTTGGCGGGGCGTGCGCATGGCGGGAAATCTCGGGCGTCTGTTGCGTGGCGATGTGGTTGCCAGCCCGGCGTTGACCCCGCCGGGCTTCAATGGCCCCAAGCTGGACCACGACGACATAGATGATCGCGAATTCGGAGACGCTGTTGACGTCAGCCGGGAGCTGGACGGCGTCGCCTTCGTGCTGGTCTACCACGACATCCATCAGCGCGAGACAATCAGGCGCGTCATCGCCCGGCGCGTCTACAGGGTGCGAGGCGTCACCTATCTCGACGCGCTATGTGTGGAGCGCCGGGCAAAGCGGACGTTCCGTGTCGACCGCATCGCGGTCGCGGCCTGCGGCGTGACGGGTGAAGACCTGGGTGACCCGGCGGCGGTCTTCGTCGCGAGGAACCCCGCCGCCCGAAAGCGCGCCAAGGAGTCCGATCCGGTGTTGCGCGCGGCGCTCAAGGTGTTGATGTCGGTCGCCCGCGCCGATGGCGTGGTCGATGTGGACGAAGACATCGTGCTCTGGGAGTTCATCGCCGACGTGTTGCCGCCGGAGCGCGGTGGCGAAGTCCGGTATTTCTTCGACATCGCAAAGCGGCTCGCGCCAAATTTCGAGGAGTTCAGCGAGGCCGTGGCTGTCGTTTGCCGATCAGATCGCGATGTGGCGATGCTGATGTTCGAGGCCATGATCGAAATCAGTGCGGCGGATGGTGATCACTCGCCGGATGAGGTTGAGGTCTTGCAATCCGTGGCGGGTCTCGCCCGCGCAAACGGGATCCAAGTCGTCCTAACAAGCGGTGAGGGCTAGCTGACCGCGCCGCCGACCACGGCGTGGACGGCGCGAATGTCGGCGAGGTGCACGTCGAACTCGCGCGGTTCGGGTTGTAGCTCGCGCACCCAGACGGACTGCGCGTCGCGCCGTTCGTAGTACTTGAGCAGCATCGCCCCGTCGTGGGTCTCGATGATGCACACCTGACCCCGTGTCGGCCACACGCCGCGGACCGCCGGGGCCAGCTCACCCGGCTCGAAACGTGGCGACAGGCTGTCGCCATGGACCTCTAGGTAGAAGGGGTCGCGGTAGCCGCGTTGATTGGGGTGCACCGGCTTCCAATCGTCCGGCTGATCGGGTGTGAAGGCGATGGCGCCCGGCTTGCCCGCGAACACGGCGCCGTAGACTGGCGCCAGTTCCTCAGCTGGTGCGCTATCCGGTTCCGGTCGGCGGCTGAAGAACACCACCTTGCCCTCGGTGCTGGCGGTGGGAAGTGGCTGGGAGCCGTCGGATAGCCAGGATTCCGATACGCCGTCCTTCAGCAGGGCTTTGACCTGCTCGATCAGGGCCGGCTCGACATCGAGGGCGCTGGCGAGCCGGCCGAGGTTCTCGACGGTGAAGATCGATTTGCGGTAGCCGGCCTCATAGTTCTGCCATGCCTGGGGCGTGACCTTGAGCCGTTCGGCAGCGCGTTGCTGCGAAATGCCTTGCCGCATGCGAATGACCGCGAGCGCCCGCCCATAGAGGCGGTCATTCTCGGAGGCTGCCGGGGTGCGCTTGTTGGCCATGCCAATATTGCACCGCACCGGAGCCATTGTTGCGAGCGACAACGACATCCACAGAGCCTTACAACAGACTGTTGCCAATACCAATGGTTTGTTGAAGGCTCCGGGGGCGATGCGTGATTCGACCCCCCTCAAGCCGCCCCGCCGCCGCCCCGCTCTGGCCCAGTGGTTATGGGCGCGCGGCTACACCTGGAAGGAAGCCGGGGAGCTGTTCGGATGCTCCGGCGAGGCCGTCCGTCTTTGGTGCTTGCCGTTCGATGATGCCGCTCGCCGCCGTCCTGAAGACGGCTTCATGCAGAAGATCCGCGCGGTAACGGCCGGTGAGGTTGGGCCAGAGGATTTCTTCGTCGCGCCACCCGCCGCCCCGGCGGCCGACCCTGCGCCCCAGCACACTGGAGACGGACGATGAGCCCGGACGTGAAGCCCGGCGAGCTGATCGACCTGATCGGGCGGGCGCTAGAGCTTGAGCTTCCGCCCCAGCTTCGCAAGCGCCTGATCGACCTGCTTCAGGTCCCGCAGCAGTTGATCCGCGTCGATGTCGATGCGCGCACCGCACCGGCACGTGACGTGCGGGTTTCGCTTCAGCTGACTGATCTTGGTCGGCGTCTTGGCGCCGCACTGGGGGCAGGGGATGTCGATCCCCTGGTCGTCGAACAGTCCCTTGGGCACGACGGTTCTCCTGACGATGGTTTTCCAGACCTGTCAGGAGAGGGCGAGTCGCCGGCCGGCGCCAAACGGCCGGCGACTCGCAGCGCGCGGGGCGGCGCGACGTGGATCGGCGAGGATGGGCCCGAGTTGATCGCGGTTCCGCGTCCCGGCCACGCGGCCACGAGCGATCACGGCCTGCACACCTACCGAACGGAGATCGTGAGTCTGGACGTCTGGCAACGCCCGGGTGCGCCGTATCTCGAGCTGAGGATCGGTGAGCGACGGGCGCAGATCGCGCTGACGGCTGAGGCGGCGGCGCACCTGATCGCGCGACTGCGGGACGTGGCCAGGGTCAGCCGGGACGTGCTGGCCGAGGCGGCCGCCATGTCAGTCGGCGGCGCGCCGGGCGCGGTCGATAAGGATGATTTCGACGCTCGTGTGCAGCAGATCAAGGGCCTTCGCGACCGGTTCGAGGTCGCGATCGGCGGACCGCGCGAAAGCCTGGCGTTCGGCACCGTGTTCGCCACGGCGGGCGCCCGTGGGACCTGGTCCTATGACCTGCCGGATGACCCGCTGCTAGCGCCCCTGGCGCTGCGCATGCTGCAAGGCTGCGCCGATCAGATCGCGGAGGTATGCCGCCTCGCGGGCGGGCAGGCGCAGGACGCCGGTTCCGGCGGCGCAGGACCAGGTGATCTCGACGACGGCGCCGGCGATGCGGACGCCCTGGACCTTGGTGATCTCGGTCTCGCCCAGGAAGGGGCCGGGGTTGAAGGGTTCGGACACGGGGCTTCTCCGGACGGTGTTGTGGAAGGCCCGTCAGGAGAGGGCGAGTCGCCGGCCGGCGCCAAACGGCCGGCGACTCGCAGTGCGGGGGAGGCCGGCTGATGCCGCACCGCCACGCCCTGCGCAGAGGTCAGCTCGCGCGCCCGACCGACAAATGCCTTCGCCTGTGGCGGCGGCTGATCAAGCGCGCCGGCGGGCCCGGGTTCGTCGAGGCGGCCTGGGAGGCTGGACGGGCCGTGGCCCCGGTCGGTCATCAGCATGCGTCGAGCCCGTTCATCCGTCTGGTCCGCATGGGCAAGCATTGGCCGGCCCTGTCACGCGACGCGCGGGCTGCATGCGTGGCCCAGGCGCAAGAGCTGGCGGCGGCGTGCGCGCGGGTGCTGGACGGCGCGGATGACGCCGAGGGGCCCGAGCCGAGAAAGGACATCTACGGATGACCTCGAAGGCCTTGTCCGACTATGAGCGGGGCATCCTGATCAGCGGCATGTCGCCGGGGTCGGCGGCCATGATGCTGGGCCGATCGACGGCATGGATCGAGCGCCAGCGCGCGCGTCTGCAGGCGCTGGCGGTGAAAGGCGAGGTCGAGGTCACGCCGGCGGTCGCCCTGGCACCCGAGCCGAAGGCGGCCGTCGTCGCCCCGCGGCCGATCGCGCGGGCTGTCCTGCCGCTGAAGCGGACGCGGGCTCGGGCCGAGCCGCGGGTCCAACACCCGACCGAGCCCCGCCCTGCGCCGGCGGTCACGCGATTGAAGCCGGTGACCGCGCGCATCCTGCGCTGGGCCACGGACTTCCTCGACGCGCACTGGCCGCTGGATGAGGTGGCCAGCCTGTTCGACGTGCACCCCGACGCCCTGCTGGACGCGGTCGAGCGCGGGGTGGCGGCATGATGCGGCCCGAGGGGTTCAGCGCCGTGATGGCGCACCGGGTCAGCGACATGCGGGCCTTGGACTACTTCCCCACGCCCCCCTGGGCGGCGCGAGCCGGCGGCGAGCTGATCCGCGGGATCGATCAGGGCGCCGGCGAGGCGATGAATGCGTGGGAGCCGGCGTGCGGCGCCGGGCACATGGCGCACGGCCTGGTGGATTACTTCCGCTGGGTCACGGTCAGCGACATCCATGATCATGCTGGGCAGCTTCGCGCCGAGCAGATCGGCGACTTCCTCGATCCGGCGTTCGCCCCCGAGATCCGCGCCGACTGGATCATCACGAACCCGCCGTTCAAGGCGGGCGAGGCGTTCGTACGGCGCGCCTGGGCCCGGGCGGATCGGGGCGTGGCCATGCTGCTGCGCCTGCAGTTCCTGGAAGGGGCGGCGCGATGCCGGCTGTTCGCCGAGCTGCCGCCGCACACGGTGGCGGTGTTCGCCGAGCGGGTGCCGATGGTGCAGGGCCGCTGGGACCCCGAGGCCAGCAGCGCGACGGCCTATGCCTGGTTCATCTGGGTCAAGCCGGGCACGCCCGGATGGGCGCAGGTCGAGGCCCAGGGCACGCGCATGGCGTGGATCGCCCCGGGCACGAAGGCGCGCCTGAGCCGGGCGGAGGATCTGGAGCGCTTCGGCGGCCCGAAAAGGGGTGGGGCGCCCGGCCTGTTCGGGGGCGTGCTGCCGTGAGCGAGCCCGACGACAAGCTGTTCGAGGAGGCGCGCGAGGCCGTTGACGTGCGCGGGCTGTCCGATCAGCTGAAGCTGGTCCGGGCCGGGCGGGGCATGCGGGGCGTCTGCCCCTTTGGCGCGTGCGGGGCGAAGAGCAAGTCCCAGCCGTTCTGGCTGGATGAGGACGCTCGCCGATTCCGGTGCTTCAGCTGCGACGAGCGCGGCGATGCACTGGCGCTGGATCACCACCTGAACAGCCGGCTGGGCGAGGGCCTGAGGGCCTTTGCGAGCCGGCTTCTGAACCGGCCGGAACCCGGCCGCGGGGCGCGCGGTGATGCCAAGGCGGCGACGAAGGCATCAGGGCCGCGGCACGCCGATGACTATGCGCCTGCGCAGGGCGTGACGGGCGCGGGCCTGGGCCCGGCCCGCATCGCCAAGCCCAAGCCCCGGGCGGGGGTTCGCGACGACAGCCGACGCGACGTCTACATTCGGCAGGTGGCCCGCGAGCTGTGGGCCGGCGGCCGTGCCGCGGCGGGGACGCCCGTCGAATGGTATTTGCGGGGCCGGGGCCTCGACGGCTGGGTGCTGGCCTCCATGCTGGCCCAGCTGCGGTTCCACCCGGCGGCGCAGCATCCGGACGCCCGCGACCGGACCTTCGCGGCCATGGTCGGGCTGATCGTGGCCCCGGAGGCCGGCCGGGCCGTGCCGACGGGCGGCGTGCACGCGACCTATCTGGCCGAGGATGGCGACCTGACCTGGCGCAAGGCCGGGATCGATCGGGCCAAGGTGATCTGGGGCCCGCCCAAGCTGAATGACCGGGTGTGGGGCGGGGTCTGGCTGACGTCGCCGGCGGCGCGCGGACCGCTGATGAGCGGCGAGGGCATCGAGAGCACGGGCTCGGCGATGATGCTGGCCGGAGAGGTCTGTCGCGGGGTCGCGACCCTGAGCCTGAACGCCCTGCAGGGGCGATGGCTGGAGGATCGATGGGGCCGGCTCGATCTGGCGACTCCGCGACTGGATCCGGATGCGCCCGGCTTCACCTGGCCCGAGGATCCGGCCGCGCCGTGGGGCGAGATCCGCGTCTGCATCGATCGCGACATGAGCCCGATCCGCCGGCGGGTGCGCCGGCCCATGGGCGGCACAGAGCGCCAACTGATCGACGGCGAGACGCGGTCTCGGGTGTGCGCCGCCCTGGCCGAGGCGGGCTGGCGGCAGGCGCTGGTCGCCGGCCGGGATGCGAACGGCGGTCGCGCCTCGGCGACGATCGTGAAGACCTGGGCCCCCGGGCCCGGGCGGGATTTCAGCGACGAGCTGGCGGCCAGGACCGCCGGCCAGGGGGTGACTCAGTGACTTTCGACTACGCGGCGGCGCCGACGCTGGACCAGCTGGCGGACCAGCCCATGAACGATCTGGGCAACGCCATGCGGCTGATCCTGACGATCGGGGGGCGCATCGAGCCGGATGGCGGGGTGAACACGGACCGGTGCACGCTGCTGTTCCTGCTGGGCCTCGGCTGGATCGGCTTCAACGGCCGGTACTGGGACCGCGAGTTCGGCGAGGAGCTGGCGCGCAAGACGGCGCACCGCGTCGCCCGAGAGCTGGGCGGGCAGTTCAGGCTGCTGGTCGAGAAAGGCGCGCCGAACAAGGAGGTGATGAAGTTCATCACCAACGCCGGATCCGCGGGGCAGACCTCGGCGATGCTGCGCCAGGCGCAGAGCTATCTGACGGTCAAGATCGACGCCTTCGACCGCGATCCGATGGCGATCAACGTCCGGAACGGGACGGTGAAGATGCGCTGGCGGCCCGATGCGGTCGAGGGCGAGCGGTTCGAGGTGGTGCTGGCGCAGCACGACCCGGCGGACCGCATCACGCGGATGGCGGCGGCCAGCTATGAACCCGCGGCGGCGGCGCCTCTGTTCGAGAGCACCCTGAAGAGCAGCCTGCCGGACGTTGAGGAGCGCGGCGCCTTCCATCGGATGATGGGCTATGCCTCAACCGGCCGTAGCGAGGAGCAGGCGTTCTTCTTCAACCAGGGACCGGGGCAGGACGGGAAGTCGACCCTGCTGGACGCGTGTCGCGAGACGCTGGGCAGCTATGCCGTCGCGGCCAAGCCGGAGACGTTCCTCGAGGGACCGCAGATGGGCGGCAGCGGGCCGCAGCCGGACCTCATCGCGCTGGCCGGCGATACCCGGCTGGCGATCGTGTCGGAGCCGGCCCGGGGCTCGAAGCTGAAGGAGGGTCTGCTGAAGGCCTGGACCTCGGGCTCGCCGATCTCGGCGCGCGACCTGCAGGCCAAGCCGATCAACTTCCGGCCGGTGACCAAGCTGGTCTGGGAGATGAACAGCTTCGTCGTGGCCAAGGGGGACGATGACGGCATCTGGCGGCGCATCAAGCCGGTCCTGTTCCGACGCAAGGTGCCCGACGACAAGGTCGATCGTCGCCTGCCGGAGAAGCTGAGGGCCGAGGCCGACGGCATCCTGATCTGGCTCATCCGTGGCGTCGGCGACTGGTTGGAGCGAGGGCTCGACTGGCCCGCCAGCCTCAAGGCCGTGGTCGACGACTACCGCAAGGCCTCCAGCCCGTTCGGCGACTGGCTGAACGAGCGGTGCCTGTGGGGCGAGGCGGCGCAGGGCGCGCGGACGCTGAGCGGCGAGCTGTACGCCAGCTACAAGGATTGGTGCGAGGCGCAGGGGAACGACCGGCCCATGTCGGCGCGGGCGTTCGGCGACGCCCTGCGCGACCGGCAGATCGCCCTGGCAGGCAAGGACGGGCAGGGGCGCAAGTATCGCGGGCCCATCCGGCTGAAGACGCCCCTGGAGCTGGATCAGGACGTCCGCGCGGCCGAGGCCGCCGCGGGCCTCGATGCCCCGTCGGGGGATCAGGCCCTGCCTCGCGTCGGCGACCCCGAGGGGGGTGACGCCTTCCCCGACCTGGGCGAGCCCGAGTGGGAGCCGGAGGCCTGACCGATGGAACGGACAGTTACGGACAGACGGACATTCGGTGGCCTGTTGAGAGCGGCGCGGGCCGCTCGCGCGGCCGGGTTACGGACGATGGAATGTCCGTCGCGGCGGGAATGTCCGTCTCGCAAAGCCGCGCCACGGCTGGGTTTCCGGACATTACGGACAGTGCGGACAGTCGGCCGGGGTAGGGCGGCTATGCGGGCGGATGTGCGCGCGCCTCACGTGATCGATCGTCCGTTCGTCCGTCTCGCCTTCGTTCTCGCTTCCCCTCTTTTCCAAGGAAATCTCTGATGATCAGAAACCAAACCGAGAGGACCAAGGGCGGCGCGGCTTGGTACCTGGCGATGATCAAGCAGGGCCAGGAGCGGCTGGCGAAGGAGAACCTGGAGCGCCAAGGCTTCGAGGTATATCTGCCGATGCACCGGCCCTCGATGCGGACGCTGCGCGATGGGCGGCTGCCGGCCCCGCGGCCGTTCCTGCCGGGCTACCTGTTCGTCTCGCTCGATCTGGTGAGCGCGCCGTGGCGCAAGCTGCTCTCCACCTATGGCGTGCGGGACGTCCACATGACCGGGGCCGGCGAAGCCCGCCGGCCGCGCGCCATCCCGGGCCGCTGGATCGAGCGCCTCCAGGCGCGGGAGGACGAGCATGGCCTCATCGTGCCCGACGAGCCCAAGGCCCCGCCCCCCTTTGCCAAGGGCGAGCGCGTGCTCGCTCACGTCTGCGGGGTCGATGTCGACGCGCTGTTCTGCGAGCCGGTTGACGCGAAGCGGGTTGTGATCCTAGCCTCCCTCCTCGGACGCGAATCACGCGTCGAGGTGTCACTGGACCGGGTCTCCCGAGGTCCGGTGCGGTAGCCATCTAGCTCCATCCCTGATCAAGCTTCGGCCCGCCGCGCGACCGGCGGGCCTTCGCATGTCAGCGGGTCCTTCCCCCGCCCTCCGGCCGTATACGGTGTGGCGGAGCGCGAACCTTCTCAACACAGCGAAATCCGCAAGCGTGGACCGAACCGGGACCGAATGACCGGATGAAGCCCTGATCCGCGACCGGACTGGGACCGAATGGCCCGCTCATCTCCCGGGGGGTGTCATGAAAACAGCCAAGGACATCTGGGCCGCCGGTTATGTCACGGTCGCCGCCGCGTCTGAGGCGCTCACGCGGGGCGGTGACCCGATCAATCCGTCCAGTTTGTCCAAGTATCTGACGCGAAATCCGCACGTGCCTCAGATGCGCCAAGGCAAGTACCGGTACGTGCTGCTGGCCTCCCTGGTCGAGGATCGCAACAGATCGATCTACGTTGCCGAAAAGCGCGATGCGCGTGGCGTCGTCCGCCCGTCCTTTCGGATTCCGCTTCCAGAAGAGCCCTTGCGATCCGGAATTGAGGCGCCCGCCCCCGCACCGCTGCCGCTCGATGAGGTCGCCGAGATCGAGAATTCAGAGAGCCAAGGCGGCTCGGCCATCGAGAAACTGCATCGAGTCAGGCTGGAGCGGCAACAGATCGATCTGCGCCGCGCCCAGCGCGACGAGGCGATCGAGGATGGTCGTCTGGTGCCTGCGAAGGACGTCCAGGCGGTGCTGACGGCCTTCACCGAGGCCATCAAGGGCGAGCTGGCCCGCCAGGAGATGGCGATCCAGACCCGAATGGGCCGGGAAGTCGCCGTCGAGGTCAGGAAGGCGAACCGCCAGGCGCTCCTGGCGGCGTCCCGGCGGCTGGTCGCGGCGGCGCAGGAGCATCTCAAGCCCGCCGCCGCGACGAGCGTGGCGATCGACGGCGCTGGCGAGCCCGTAGCGGCCTGAAGCCATGTTCCAGAGCGCCATCTCGCCGGCTGCGGCGCAGGTCGCCGTGGTGGCGGCGCTGGATCTCGCGCCTGCGGCCGAGCTGTCCATTTCGGAGTGGGTCGAGCAAGGGCACATCAAGCTCTCGCCCCGCACCGGCTCGCCGTTGGCGCAGGACGGCGCCGTCCCGTTCAGCTTCGACCGCGTCGAGTACCTGCGCGAGCCGCTGAATCGCCTCCACCCCGACGATCCGGCGACGCGCGTGGCGGTCAAGGGCGGGGCCCAGTCGGCCAAGTCGTCGATCGGGCAGCTCTGGCTTGGTTGGTCGATCGCGAACCGGCCGGAGCCCTTCGCGATCGGGCTGCCCAGCGCGCTGGAGATCGTGAAGTACGACGACGCCAAGCTGGCGCCGATCATTGAGGAGAGCCCGGAGCTGCGCCGCAAGGTGCGCCCGGTCTCGACCAAGTCATCCGAGGGCAGCTCGACCAAGAAGAAGCGCCTGATGAACGGCGCGACCCTGCTGCTGTTTAACCTGGCCTCGCCGAAAGAGCTGCAGATGATCTCGGCGGGGAACCTGATCCTCGAAGAGGTCGGGAACGCCCTGGTCGAGGTCGGCAAGCGTGGCTCGCCGGTGAAGCAGGCCCGCGAACGTCAGGCCGCCTACTCGGGCACGCGCGGCACCAAGGAGCTGATGGTCTCGACGCCGTCCGAGCTGGGCGAGTGCGAGATCACCAAGGCGGAGGAATCGGGCGACCAGCGCAAGTTCTACGGGGCCTGTCCCCAGTGCGGCGGGTACTTCACCCTGACCCCGGAAGGCTTCCGGCGGCGGGATGCGAAGGGAACGCCGCATCACTTCGTCTGCCCGCCGGCGGATGGCGGCTGCGGCGGCGTGCTTGAGCAGCGCGACATGGAGGCTTTCCGCCAGGGCGGCATCTGGCTGCCGACGTTCCGGTCGGATGATCCGGAGAACCCGGCGCCGGGCGAGTACCTGACGGCCGAGGAGATGGCCGCGGCGACGACGGAGGGCGAGTTCCCCCATCGCGGCTATCGGGTATCGATCCGTGACTGCGAGGGCCGGGAGCCGAGCTACTACGTGTGGCAGGCGCTTTGCGGCCTGATCAGCTGGGACAAGATCGCCGGCACGATCGAGGATGCGAAGTCGCCGTCCGAGCTGAAGGCGCTGGAGCAGCAGACCTTCGGTCGCGCGTGGGACCCGACGGTCGAGGCCACGGACTGGGAAGACCTGCACCGGCTGCGCGAGGACTACGAGCGCGAGCGCGTGCCAGCCCGCGCCGAGGTGGTGACCGGCTTCTGCGACGTTCAGGGCAACTACCTGGAATGGGGCGTCATCGCCTGGGGGCCGGGCGCTGAGTGGTGGGTCATCGATCGCGGCGTGATCGAGGGCGATACGGCCGGCGACGAGGTCTGGCAGGCGCTGGATGAGGTGACGCGTCGGCGCTACCCGCACGAACTGGGCGGCCTGATCGAGGTGCTCTGGGGCGTCGACACCGGCTTCCGGACCCAGAAGGTCTATGCGTTCTGCCGCGGCCGTCCGAGGGTCCATGCGATGGACGGCCGCCCGGGCTGGAAGCTGCCGGCGATCGGCAAGCCCAAGGCGGTGAAGGTCATCGAGAACGGTCGGGTCCGGGGCCGGGTCAAGCTCTGGCCGACCGGCACTTGGGAGCTGAAGGCGCTCCTGAACTGGTCGCTGAAGATCTCGATCGAGGCCGGCTACCAGGTGGCCCTGCAGGGGCGCGGGCACTGGTCGAAGCATGAGGACGAGGCCTGGGCGCAGCAGATCACCGCCGAGGGCCTGGCCGAGGAAAAGGATGACCGCACCGGCGAGATGAAGCGCTGGTGGAAGAAGATCCGGGACCGCAACGAGTGGGTCGACATCTGGGTCGGCTGTCGCGCCCTGGCCTATTCGCTGGGCGTCGGCGCGCCGCGCCGCGATGGCCGGGGCGAGGCCTGCGACTGGGACGCCCTGAGAGCGGCGCGAGGCCCGGCGCCGAACGCCCAGACCGAACTGTTCGACCGGCCCGCCGGCGCGGTCGCCGATGCGAACGGCGGTCGCACCGACGCCGCCGGGCCGGAGCCTGCGCCGGCGCCCCGGTACTTCCGCAAGAGGAGATGATCATGGCCCTTTCGGCGGAGGATGCGGCGCGGCTACAGCAGCTGCAGACGGCGCGCGACGAGCTGATGGGGGGGCGACGTGTCAGCCGCGTCCAGTCGAACGGTCGGACCGTCGAGTACGCGGCGGGAAGCCTCGCGGACGTCGTCGCCGAGATCGATCGGCTGCAAGCCCTGGCCAAGGGCGCGCCGTCGGCCCGTCGCGGCGTCATGCGGTTCCGGTTCCGCTGATGCGCCGCCCGACCTCCACCTCCGGCCTGGTTGACGCCGCGGGCCGCGCCCTGCCGTCCTCGCGTCGCGCGTCGGCGGCGCTGGAGCGCCCGCAAGCCGGAGCCAAGCGCCACGGCGTGTTCATGTCGGGCTGGCGTCCCGGCCTGCGCTCGGCTGACGCCGACTGGCTGTACGACCGCAACGACGTCATCGCCCGGTCGCGCGACGTCGGCCGCAATGAGGGCGTCGGGGCCTCGGCCTCGACGCGGATGCTCAACTCGGCGGTCGGTTTCCGCTGGACGCTGAGCTGCACGCCGAACTGGCGACTGCTGGGCGTGTCCTACGAGGCGGCGCGCGAGCTGGGGGCCCAGATCGAGGCCCTGTGGGAGACCTATGCCTACGGTGTCCACTTCACCTCGGACGCGGAGCGGATCTCAACCTTCGGCGGGCAGCTGCGCATGGCCGCGGCGCACATCTTCAACGACGGCGAAGCGCTGGGGCTGGTCGAGTACGCCGCCGACGAGGCCACGACCTTCCGCACCCGACTGCGTCTGGTTGACCCGGACCGGCTGTCGAACCCGAACGGGCGGCCGGACACGCCGACGCTGGCCGGCGGCGTGGAGAAGACGGCCACGCTGATCCCGATCGCCTACCACATCCGCGAAGGTCACCCTTACGACCTGCACGGCGTGGCCAGCCTGAACTGGCGTCGGTGGCCGCGCTACATCGATTCCGGCTACGGCTGGGATCGGCCGCACGTCCTGCACGCCTTCGACCGCCTGCGCGCGGGCCAGACTCGCGGCGTCACCCGCTTCGCCTCGGTGCTGAAGCTGTTCCGGGCCTTCTCCAAGTACACCGAGGCCACCCTCGAGGCGGCGGCGCTGAACGCCCTGTTCCTGGGCTTCGTGAAGTCCAACGCGGGCCCTTCGTCGGTCAACGAGGCCTTCGCGCCCGAGGACCTGCAGAATTTCAACGCCCAGCGCGAAGAGTTCTACGGCGATGAGGCGACACTGACGGTCGACGGCGTCCAGATGCCGGTCCTGGGCCTCGACGACGAGGTCCAGATGCAGACCACGGCCCGGGATACCTCGGGCTACGACGGCTTCACCCGTTCGATCCTGCGCCTGATCGCGGCGGCGCTGGGGGTGACGTACGAAGAGCTGAGCATGGATTTCTCGTCGACGAACTACTCGTCGGCGCGCGCGGCCCTGCTGATCGCCTGGCGCGAAGTGCTGGCGCTGCGGGGCATCCTGGAGCAGCAGCTGGCCTGGCCGTTCTTCTCGGCCTGGCTGGAAGAGGCGTTCGATCTGGGGCTGGTTCGTCCGCCGGCGGGGGCTCCGGCCTTCCACGATGCGGTGGACGCCTATGTCGAGGGTCGCTGGCGCGGCCCGGGCCGCGGGCATGTGGATCCGACCAAGGAAGTCGTCGCCGCCGCGGCGCGCATCGAGGCCGGCATCACCACGCTTGAGGACGAGGTCGCCGAGTATGACGGCGGCGACTGGCAGGAGCGGCTGGAGCAGCAGGCGCGCATCGAGGCCAAGCGCCGCGAACTGGGTCTGCCGACGACACCGGGCGCCTCGGAAGCCGCCGCCGGCCAGAACAGCCCCGAGGCCGATCGCGAGCGCGACGCCCGTCCGAACAGCCGCACCGGCGGCCGTGGGGCAGGGGCGCTGGGGCGCGCGGCCGAGATCGCCTTCGACCCCGCCCATGATGCCGCGCTGGACGCCCGCGCGCGCTGACGGAGACCTTCATGTCCAACCTGACGACCCTCGCCACCCGGCACACGGGCCGGCCGCTGCTGCTCGCGCCGCGCGCCGCCCAGGACCTGGCCCAGCGGATCCAGCAGATCGATGCGCGCAGCGCCGCGCGCGAGGGCCGTTTCCGCGCCCTGATCCGCAAGCTCTCGGGCGGGCGTCCCGCCCCGCAGGCCATGGAGGACGACGAGGACTATGTGCCGCCGTCGTTCGGGGAGATGGCCGCGTACAGCCCCCGCTACGTGGGCGAGGTCGACGATGTCGGCTTCTGCTGGTCGCTGAAGGACGGGGTCGCGCTGATCAACGTCGACAAGCCGCTGATGGATCGCGGCGAGGTGATTTGCGGCGAGGTCTATCACGGCTACGACACCATCCTCGCGGCGCTTCGCGAGGCCAGCGCCGATGACCGGGTGCGCGGGCTGTTCGTGCGGTCCGCCTCGCCCGGCGGCGTGGTCGACGGCGGGTTGCCGGCCCTGGCCGAGTGGATGCGCGAGAATGGCGCTCGCGGCGGCGGCAAGCCGATCCACGTCCATGCGGACATGGCCTGCTCGGCGGCCTACTGGCTGGCGTCGAGCAGCGATCGCATCACGGCCCCGCGCGTCGGCCTGATCGGTTCGATCGGCGCTGTGATCGTCCACGAGAACTGGTCCAAGGCGCTGGGCGAGCTGGGCGTCGAGATCACCGCTATCCAGTTCGGCGCGTCCAAGACCGACGGCGCCTGGTGGACGGCCCTGTCGGAACAGGCGCGCGAGGATCTGCAGGCCGAGATCGACCAGGTCGGCCGGGATTTCGTCGCCGACGTCGTCGCAGGCCGACCCCAGCTGGGCGCAGACGAGGTTCTGGCGACACAGGCGCGAGTGTTTCTGGGCCGCCATGATGACGCCGCGCGGTCGGCGCTGGCGCTCAAGCTCATCGACGAGATCTCCAGCGAGGAGGCCGCCTTCGTCGCGCTGCGCGACCAGGTCGCCGCCATCCCTTCCAGCCCCGCCATCGGAAATATCTCCGCCCAGGCGCCGCGGGGTCGCGCCTCGGGTTCCCAGACCAAGGAGGCCGACATGGCCAAGACCACCCGAACGGGCGCCAAGTCGCCCGCCGTGAAGGCCGCCGAGGCGGCTCTGACGCGCGCCAGGGCCGAGCTGGCCCGGGCGCAGGCCGCCGAGTCCGGCTCGGCTGCGGAAGACGACATGGATCCGGACGAGGCCGAGGACGAGGCGGAAGCCGGCGGCGGCTATCCGGAAGAGCCCGACGCCCAGGATGGCGCCGAGTGCGGCGAGGACGAGGCGGAGGGTGGCGACGACAAGGCCTCGTCGGAAGCGGCGCGCATCGCCGGCTCGCCCGAGGCCAGGAGCCATCCCCAGCTGGCGCTGGCGGCGATCAACACGGGCCAGACCTATGCCCAGTTCAAGGCGAACGTGGCCCACGCCGGCGGGCAGAACCGCCTGGGCTCCACCCTCGCCGGTGCGGCCAGGCTGGGCCCGGACGCCGCCGCCCCGAAGGGTGCGGCTGCCCGCCTCGACCCCAAGGCCATCTACGGCCGCCGCGCCGAGAAGGCGCGCGGGGGCAAGTAAGCGTCCGCGCCTGACTGACCGGAAGCGGCGTTCGGCCGCTCCCGCCATCCCATATCATCATTCCCCATTTTCAGGGGCCGTGCGCGAACCTTGCCCGCCGCCCCGGAAGCGAGATCTCTGACCTATGACCCGTCTCAACGAGACCAAGCACGCCGCGGCCTTCCTGCTGTCCGAGGCCCCCGGCTATCGTTCGCGCACGCGCATCACCCTGGCCAACAGCACGGCCGCCGAGGTCACCCTCCGCGCCGGCCTTGTCCTGGGCGCGATCCTGACCGGCGCCCTGTCCGCCGCCGCAGTGGCCTTCGCCGGCAACACCGGCAACGGCGCCATGGGGGCTGTGACCGTCGATGTCGGCGCCCAGCAGGGCGTCTGGAAGGTCCTGCTCATCGAGCCCGGCTCGAACGCCGGCGTCTTCCTGGTCGAACGGCCCGACGGCACGATCGACGGCCGCGGCACGGTCGGCGTCGCCTATGACGGCGGCATCAACTTCACCCTGGCGGACGGCGCGACCGACTTCGTGTCGGGCGACGGCTTCAACATCACCGTCACGGCCGCGGCGGCGACCAATCAGGGGGCCTATGTCGGTCATGCGCCGACCGCCACGAACGGCTCCCAGATCGTCGCCGGCGTCCTGTTCGACGACGTGACCATCCCGGCCAACTCGACCGCCGAGGGCGTGGCGATCGACCGTGACGCCGAGGTCCGCGACGACGATCTGGTCTGGGGCGCCCACAACAGCGGCCAGAAGACCGCCGCCCGCGCCGGCCTTGAGGCGCTGGGCATCCGCGTCCGCGTCTGACGCGACGTGCCACGCCTGCCTCCGGAGCGGCGACGCCAGCGCGGTCCGCCGCTCCGGGGCTCGATCATCACCCTCAACTGAACCCTGATCCAGCGGCCTGACGGCCGCGCGCCCGCCCACGCCTATGGCCAGCGGGCTTGCCTGAAGGAACCGCACCCATGTCTTTCCCGAATATCTTCAAGAGCGACCTGTTCACCAACACCTCGCTGACGGCGGCAATCAACGAGTCCGAGACCCCGCCCCAGCGCCTGGCCGAGCTGGGCATCTTCGCCGAGCGCGGCATCGAGACGACTTCGGCGGTCATCGAGATGCAGGGCTCCACCCTGCAGATCGTTCCGGCCCTGCCGCGCGGCGCCGATCCGACCCCGATGAAGAACAACACCCGTCGCGCCATCAGCCTGGTCGTGCCGCACCTGCCGGTGCGCGACCGCCTCTATGCCGACGAGGTGCAGAACGTGCGCGCGTTCGGCAGCGAGAACGTGCTGCAGGCCATCGAGCAGAAGCGCGACGAGAAGCTGGCCAACATCAACCTGACCATGGCCAACACCGAGGAGTATCACCGGATCGGTGCGATCCAGGGGGTGATCCTCGATGCCGACGGGTCGGTCATCTATGACCTGTTCGACGAGTTCGGCATCACCGAGCCCGATCCGATCTACTTCAACCTGGACGCCGCCTGGGACAGTGCTGACGGGGGCCGGATCCGCGGCCTCTGCCAGGATGTGAAGACCAACATCCGCAAGGCGCTGAAGAACCTCGTGGTGCCGGGTCTGGTGGCCTTGTGTGGGGACGAGTTCTTCAAGGCCATCTCGAACCATCCGGAGGTCCGCGAGACCTATCTGGCCCAGCAGGCGGCGAACGACCTGCGCGGCTCCGACGCCCGCGAGGCCTTCACCTACGGCGGCATCCAGTGGGAGCTGTACCCGGGCTACGGTGATGTCGAGATCCCGACGGACGAGTGCCGCTTCGTGCCCCGGGGCGTGCCGGGCCTGTTCCAGACCTCCTTCTCGCCGGCCAACTGGATGAGCGCGGTGAACACGATCGGCCTGCCGCGCTACGCCATGGCGACGCCGGACCAGACCGGCGAGAAGTATCTGGAGATCGAGGCGCAGATGAACCCGCTGCACATCTGCACCCGGCCCGAAGCCCTGTTCAAGGGCTCCAGCGCCGCCGATCCGGGCTGAGTCTCACTTCCAGGGCCGCTCCTCCCTGAAACTGCCGCCGCCGGCCTTCGCGCCGGCGGCGGGTTCTTCCCGCTCGCGGTGCGGCCGCGAGCGCGATGAACCCGCCGAGGAGGCTGAGCATGACCGACATCCAGAATTCCGGGCCGAACCCCGACCTGCTGACCGATCCGCCCGCTGACGGCGCGCGCCTCGCCGACGCCCCCGATGCGACCGCCGTTCGCACCGCGGACGAGGCGGCCCAGGAGGAGACCAAGGCCGCGCCCAACGACGATCCCGCCGCGCCTGCGTCTCCCTCGCCGCCCGAAGCGCCCGCCGAAACGCCCGCGCCCAGGGCGGTCAAGGGCCGCGGTCGCCGTCGGGGTCCGCCGGCGGATGGCCAGCCCGAGCCGCGGGTGACCGTGCTGCTGACCACCTCCCGTCTCAGCAGCGCGGACGGTGAATCCCTGCGCCGCGGCCGGGCCGTCAGCGTGCCCGAGCGGCGCCTGGAGACCCTGATCGAGAAGAAGCGGGTGCGCCGCGCGGCCGAAACCGAACTGGCCGCCGCGCTCAAACTGGGCCCGCTCGTCCATCTGAACTGAGCCCGGTCATGTCGATTCGCGAGCTGCTGGATGGGCTGGGCCAGGCGGTCGATGTCCATCTCGGCGAGATGGCCACCTGGACGCCTGCCGGCGGCGCGCCTGCCCTGACCGATGTGCCGGTCGAAATCGACGAACGGGATGAGGCGGCGCCGGCGTTCGGCGGCCGGGATGGAGCGATCCTGCGCAGCGTGATCGTCCAGGTCCGCGCCGTCCACGTGCCCACGCCCGGCCGGGATGACGTGGTCGCCTTGGCCGCCGGCGACCGGTTCCTGATCACCGCCGACCCCCTGATCGACCGCGACGGCTTCTGGACCTGCCCGGCCCGGCAGCTCGCCCCCTGACTGCGAGGCTGATCGTGACCACTTCCCGAAAGGCGCGCGTGATCGAGGCCGTGGCGGCGCTGGCGGCGGCAGCTCTGCCGGACGCCGTCGTCGAACGGAACACGCCGTCGCCTTCCCGGCCGCCGGCCGGGGGGCGTGTGGATGTGGCGGACGGATCGCAAGGCGATCCCGAGATCACCCTGTCGCCGTATCAGGAGACCTACACCCACGTTGTGCCCCTGATGCTGACCGCGCCCGAGACCGCCACCGACGCGCAGCGGCACGGGCTGCTGGATCAGATGCTGGTCGCGCTGCAGGCCGCCGTCGAGGCCGACCGCACGCTGGGCGGTCTGGTCGAGTATCTGCGCCTGCTGCCGGCCGAGGTTGACGACGCCGCGACCGACGATGGCGGCGCCTTCGTCCGCATCGCCGAGACCGGCATCGAGGCGACCTACACCGTCTCGGGCCCGCAAGGGGCCTGACCTTCCCGCCGCCCTGGCGCGGCTGTTCGCTTCCATCCCCAGAGGAGGTTCCCATGGCCCGCGCTCGCGGTTCCAATGTGCTCGGCGCGCTGGCGTTCGAGAGTGCCTATGGCGTGGCGCCCGGCTCGGGCTTCATGCAGATGCCGTTCGTGTCGGCCGACATCGGCGACGAGCAGGGTCTGATCGAAAGCGACCTGATCGGGCAGGGGCGCGAGCCGCTGGCCCCGTCGCGGGACGTGATCAACAACCGCGGCGACATCGTCGTGCCGCTGGATCTGCGCTTCTTCGGCCGCTGGCTGCGCGCCATGCTGGGTGCGCCGACGACCACGCAAGGCCGCGCGGCGACGGGCACGATCACCTTCTCGGCGCAGCCGGCGGACAGCGCCACCATCACGGTCGGGGGGCAGGCCTTCACCTTCGTGCCGTCGGCCCCGACGGCGAACCAGATCCTGAAGGGCGCGACCCTGGCCGAAACGGTGGCGAACGCCGTTCGCGCCCTCCGCGCCTCGGCCGTGGCCGGCGTGACCGCCGCCAGCTATCGCTCGAACCTGGCTGGCACGGCGATCGAGATCACGCACAACACGATCGGCACCGGCGGCAACAGCTTCGCCCTGACGGTCGGGACCAGCCCGGCCTCGAACGCCACCGCCTCGGGCTCGACCCTGAGCGGCGGCGTGACCTCGGGCCCCTACAACCACGTCTTCAACTCCGGCGGCCTGACGCTGCCCAGCGTGTCGCTGGAGCTGGGCATGCCGGAGGTTCCGCGCTTCGCCATGAACCGCGGGGGCATGATCAACACCGGCCAGATCCAGCTGGCCCGCTCGGGCAACCTGAACGCCCAGCTGGGCGCGGTCTTCCAGGCCGAGGTCGCGGCGGCGACGACCCAGACCGGCAGCCTGACGGCGGCCTATGAGCTGGAGCGGTTCAACCAGTTCACCGGCTACATCGAGCGCGACGGCGTGGTGGTCGGGGATCTGGTCTCGGGCTCGATCCAGTGGAGCAACAACTACGACGTGGTCGAGACGATCCGGCCCGACGGCCGTATCGCCGGCGGCGACCCGGGCATGTTCATGGTCAACGGCCAGGCCGTGGTGCGCTTCGGCGACAGCGACCTGATGGCGCTGGCCGAGGCCGACGCGACGGTCGACCTCGTCTATGGCTGGCGGATCAGCGCCGACAAGCGCCTGACCATCCGGGCGCCCCGGGTGCACCTGCCCAAGCCGAAGGCCTCGATCACCGGCCCGGGCGGGATCCAGCAGACCTATGACTGGCAGGGCTCGAAGGGCGCCGCCGGTCGGGCGCTGATCGTGACCCTGGTCAACGACGTGCCGAGCTACTGATGGCGGTAATCAGGAAGCTGGCCGATCCCGCCTGGCGCGATGCGCCCGGCGGGATCCGCGTTCTGATCCGCAGCGGCCCGACCGAGGCCCTGTCCGCCGCCCGCCGGGCCTCGCGGGCGGCGGTGACGGCCGACGCAAGCGCGGACCCCTACCTGCACTTCGTTGTCGGCGCGGCCCTGTGGTCGACGCAGGACTGGCAGGGGGTCGAGCAGCTGACCGACGATGAGGACGGGGTCGCCCCGGCGCCGTTCTCGCGGGATCTGCTGACCGATCTGCTGCGTGGCGATCCCGAGCTGTACGACTGGTACGAGTCGGAGGTGGTCGGCCCGCTGCTGGAGCTGCTGTCGGAAAAAAACGGATCGAGGCCCTCTGCAAGTGGCACTTCGCCGACGGAGGGCCCGAGTACTGTCGCAACTGCCCCAAGCCCTGCCCCCACGCCTGCCCCTACGACCAGCACGCCCCCGATACCGACGCCGGACAGCGCGTCTGGGAGCTGATCCAGGACTCGGGGCGTCAGGTGCGGATGTCGATGGGCGGGCCGTATGGCCTGGACTTCGGCGCCATCGCCGCCCTGGCCCACATGGCCGGGCCGCCCTCGCCAGAGGTCGCCGCCTTGCTGGAGATCGCCCTGCCGATCGCCGAGGCCGAGCTGCTGAAGGGCCTGAACACGGAGGACGGCGCATCCGATGGCGTTCCGGGCGAAGCTTGAAGGCGACTTCAGCCTGTCGAAGACGATCGAGGCCGAGCTGGCCTTCGCCGTCACCGGCGGGATGCGCAAGGCGGCCGAGGGGCTGAAGGAGGAGCTGCGGGACCAGACGCAGGCGGCGTTCCGCGGCAACCGCCTGCCGAAGACCTGGCGGTCGGACGTGTATCCGCGCCGGGGCGACAGCGCCGACGCCGCGGGCATCGTCTATACCCGCGCGCCGGACATCATCCGGGCCGCCGAGGAAGGGACGATTATCCGGTCGCGGGGCGGGACCTGGCTGGCCATCCCGACCGAAGCGGCGGGCAGGTACGGCCTGCGCCGGGGGGCCAATGTCGGCTTCGGCGCCCGCTTCGGTCGACGCAATGCGCAAGGGCAGCGCACGGTCGAGCGGGTGACGCCCGGCGGCTTCGAGCGCCGGACCGGCCTGAAGCTGCGGTTCGTCTATGACGGGCCGAACAAGTCGTTCCTGGTCGTCGACAACGCTCGTCCGACCTCGCGGCGGAACCCGGTGGCCACGGCGTACAGCGGACGGGGCCGGGGCTCGAAACTGTACGGCCCGGAAGGGCGCACGATCGTCGTCTTCGTCCTGGTGCGTCAGGTCCGGATGAAGAAGCGGCTGGACGTCGCCGGCGCCGCCGCCCGCTGGCAGGCCCGCGCCCCGATGCTGATCAACGCCTCATGGAGGCCTTCATGACCACGAAGAGCTATCTGATCCGCATCGGCGCCCAGGGCGCCGAGCGCGTCACCAGCGAGGTGCTGAAGGTCGAGCAGGCCCTGAACCGCACCGGCCAGGCGGCCGAGGCGGCGGGGACCAAGGCCGAGCGGGCCGCAGCGCGCCAGCAGGCGGCCTATCTGCGCACGGCCGAAGCCGCGGCGCGGGCCGATCCGAACCGGCGTCAGGCGGTGATCGACCAGGTCGTCGGCGTGGGTGCGAACGCCGGTCGCGCCGAGCGCAGCGCCCAGGTGTTCCAGGCCCAGATGCTGGCCGACGAACGGGCCGCCCGCGCCCTGCGCGCGGCGCTCGACCCGCTGGCGGCGGCGCAGGACCGCTACAACGACGAGCTGATCGAGCTGAACGGGCTCTACACCCGGGGGGCGATCACCCAGCAGCAGTTCCTGCAGGGGCAGGCGAGGCTGAAGCAGCGGCTGGACGAAGTCACGGCCTCGGCGGCCCGGACCACGGGGGGGCTGACGCGCCTGCAGGCCGCCAGCCGGCTGAACCTGACCCGTCAGGGCTCTGACGTGCTGGTGACGGCGGCCATGGGCATGAACCCCGCTATGATCGCGATCCAGCAGGGGCCGCAGATCCTCGACGCGCTGGCGACCTCGGGCATTCGCGCGTCGGCGGGCATGATCGCGCTGGGCGCGGCGGTCGGAACCGCCGCCGCCGCTGTCGGCGTGCTGGCGGCCGGGTGGGTCACCGGCGAGCGGGACGCCCTGGCGCTGGAGCGGGCGGTGAACGGGCTGGGGCGCACGTCCGGCCTGACCCGCGCCGAACTGGAGCGGCTGACAGACGCCGCTGCCGAGAATGGTCGGGTGTCGGTCGCCTCCGCGCGCGAGCAGGCTGTGGCCTATCTGAACACTGGCCGCATCGGGCGCGAGAACATCCAGGGGCTGATCGAGATCGGCCGGGACTATGCCTCGGTCATGGGCATGGACGCCGAACAGGCGACCCAGAGCCTGGCGCAGGCCATGCTGGCCCCGGACAAGGCCGCCCGCGATCTGGGCGTGAGCTTGGGGGCTCTGTCTGTCGAGCAGATCAAGCAGATCGACAATCTCGTGAAGAGCGGCCAACTGTTTCAGGCGCAGGCGGTTCTTATCGAGGGGCTGCGGTCGTCGATCGATGGTCACGCGGAGGACGTGGGCAAGATTACCTCGGCTTGGGATGCGGCCGGCCGTGCGGTCTCGAACTTCTGGACCAATCTCGGCGAGCGGCTCTACACGACCGACGACGAGCGCCTTACTCGCCTGAATGCCGACATCAACGCCATTGAGGACTCTGTCATTCGGGGCGGAGACCTGAATGCCAGCGGCCGCCGTCGCCTTCAGGCCATGGTCGCTCAGCGTGATGCGCTGCAGGCGACGATGAACGCCGCCCGCGACGCGGCGGAACAACGCAATGAGCGCGCGCGTCGCAATCAACTCGCGGTTCAAAACCTGGTAAGGTCAGAACGGCGCAGCGGGCGCGACTCCCGGGATGACGGGGAGGCGCGGCGCGCCGAACTTGCGCGTCGCCGGAATGAGGACGCCGCGGCTGCGCTTGAACTGGAAATCGCCCAGCTAGCCAACGATCAGGACCGCGTGCGCGTTCTTGAGGCCGAGGCCCGCCAGCGCGACCGGATTCGTACGCTGGTCGATGACGGAGTCGCGGCCGATGAGGCCCGTGCGGTGGCCCAGCGCGAGGCCATGCGTCTTGCCTTGGGGCAGGTCGCCGCTACGGCGCGCGGTATCGAAGAAGTCGAGCGAGGCGTCGCTCTTGAGGTCGCCAGCCTGACGAACGCGCGGGCGCGCGGCCGTCTGCTCGAAGACGAGGAGCAGCTGCGGCAACGGGTCCAGCGGTACGTCGAGCTGAAGCTGGACCTCGAAGAAGCGACCACTCGCGCCATGAAGGACCAGGCGTCCCTGCAGGGCGCCCGCGCCGCGGCGATCGAGCGCGAGGTCGAGGCCGCCCGCCGGTCGCGCGAGATCGAGCTGCTGCGGCTGGAGGGGCGCAGCGATCAGGATCCGATGCTGCGGGGCCGGACCCGCGAAGACGCCATCCAGCGCCGCGCCCGCGAGATCGAGGAGCGCCAGCGGCTGGACTTCGGCCAGGGCGTCGCCGAGGCGACCCGGCAGATCGACGAGGAGCTGCAGGCCACCGCGCGGGGCGCCCTGCGGGGCGGGCTTCGCGGTTTCATCGACGACATTCGCCGGGGCGACATCGGCGATGCGCTGGGCAACCAGTTCGAGCGGGCCAGCGACCGGGCGATCGACCGGCTGCTGGACGCGATCCTGTCGACCGACTGGGGATCGCTGTTCAACGGCGGGGGCGGCGGTAAGGGCGTGGGCGGCTGGATCTCGGCGGGGCTGAACGTCCTGTTCGGGCGGAACGCCGTGGGGACCGAGTCCTGGCGTGGCGGCCTGACGTGGGTCGGCGAAAATGGCCCGGAGCTGATCAGCGCGCCGCGCGGCGCGCGCATCACGCCCGCCTTCCGGGCGCAGGGCGAAGGTCGCGCCTATGCGGCCTCGTCCCCGACGCTGGTGTTCGATCTGAGCGGGGCAGTGATGACCGAGGACCTGATGCGCCAGATGCAGGACATGGTCGCGCGCGGTCAGGCCCAGATCCGCGGTGAGGTGCCGGCCATCGCGGTCGGCGCGGTCGCCCAGGCGCGTCAGCGGCGAGTGATCGGCTGATGGCCCTGACCTTTCCCATGACCCTGCCGGCGGACTTCGCCGGCGCCGAGCTGTTCGAGATCCGCCGCGTCGACTTCGACTCGCCCACGTCTGGCGGGGCCGTCGGCGGCGTGACCTCAGGCTTCCCGGTGTGGACCGCGCGCTGGACGCTGGCCCGGGCGATCCGGCGCGAAACGACGGACGGCCTGATCACCTTGCGCGACGCCCTGCGCGGCCGGCAGCGGCTGTTCTTCGGCGCGCCCCAGGACCGATCGATGCCTTGGCGCTATCCGAACGGCTTTGCGGGGCTGAACCGCGCCGGCGGCGGCGCCTTCGACGGCACGGCGACCGGCTGGAGCCTGAACACCGACCGGGACGTGCTGGGCCTGACGGGCCTTCCTGCCGGGCTGATCCTGACGGTCCGCGACTACGGCATGTTCCGCTGGACCACGGGCGGCGAGGCCCGCCGGGCGCTGGTGCGGATGGTCGAGGCCGCGACGGCTAACGGCTCGGGCGCGCTGAGCATCACGGTCGAGCCCGGCGTGCCGGCGCGGGTGCCGAACGACGCGGTGTTCGATCTGGTGCGGCCCTGCACCCTGATGCGGCTGGACACCGCCGAGACCCGCATGGGCGAGATCGACCGCAACCTCCGGACCAGCGGCGTGTTGGCCGGCATCGAGAGCCCCCTTCCGTGAAGAGCTTCCCGACAGACGCGACGACGGCGCTGGCGTCCGGTCAGGTGATCGTGGCGGCGGCGGCCATGTTCGGCGGGGCCATCAACGCCGGCTTCTGGGGCGGCTTCGGCGAGCTGTCGTTCCTGAACGAGGCGGGCCAGCCCGAGACCTACACCGGCCTGGGCGACCGGGCCTTCGCCCAGGCCATGGGCGGGGCGCTGGGCGGGGCGGAGCAGGGGGTCGAGCTGGTGCTGTCCGGCATCGAGCCCGAGGTGCAGGCGCAGCTGGACATGAGCCTGCTGCGAAACTGCCCGGTCGTGATCCGCCAGCTGATCTTCAACGGCTCGGGCGCGGTGCTGCTGGCCACGCCGGTGTTCCTGCGCGGACGGGTGGATAGCGCGCCGCAGGAGTGGGAGCCGGGGGGTACGGCGACGCTGACCCTCGGCATCGAGGGCGCCGCGCGCGGTCTGGGCCGCAAGTCCGAGCGGATGCGGTCCGATGCGGATCAGCGCCTGATCGATCCGAACGACGGCTTCTTCGCCCGGGTGGCCTACGCCGGGGAAAAGCAGGTCGTTTGGGGCGGCAAGCCGCCGGTGCGGGTCGGCGCCGCGATCGGCGGCGTCAGCCCCGGCCGGGGCGGCGGCGCCAGCGTGGGCGGCGGCGTCGGGCCGGACGCCGGCTTCGACTTCAGCCGCGACAGCTTTTCCTACTGACAGCCGGGGAGGCCGGAATGCGACGCGATGCGGCGGCCCTGGTCGCCTATATCGAGCTGCGCGCCGACTGGGCGTTCGGCTATGGCCGCGAGGCCCGGACGCACGACTGCGCCCGCTTCTGCGGTGGCGGGGTCGAGGCCGCGACCGGCGTCAATCCGCTGGAGGCGTTCGCCCGCACCTGGACCTCGGAGCGTGGCGCGGCCCGGGTGCTGCGCCGCGCCGGCGGGATGGCCGCGGCGGTGTCCAGCGTCATGGATGAGGTGGATCCGACGCTGGCCCAGCGCGGCGACGTGGCCATGACGGCCGCGGGCGCCCTGATGCTGGTCGAGGGGGCGACGCTGGTGGGCCCGGCGGCTCCGCGTGGCCTGACCCGCGTCCCGCGCGCGAACGCCGTTCGCACCTGGAGGGCCCGATGCCCCAGGCCGTGATCGTGCCCATCGCGAAAGCCCTGGTCGTGGCCGGCCTGAAAAGCGGCGTGGCCATGGCGGTCAGCAGCTTTGTGGTGACGCAAGTCGCCATCTCGGCGGCGTCGTTCGCCGCCAGCAAGGTGCTGGGCCGACGCTCGGGCGGGTCGGCGACGCTGCAGGAGCGTCAGGCGAGCGTCATCAACATCCAGTTGGGGGAGGTGCCCCGCGAGGCGGTGTTCGGCACGACCACGACCGGCGGCTCGCTGGTCGACGCCTTCAGCTATGGCGGCCAGTACGGCACGGACACCTTCGCCCAATGCATCGCCCTGGCGGATCACGAGATCAGCCGGATCCTGGGCTACTATGTCGATGACACCTGGGTGCCCTGGTCGGCCAACGGGGTGCAGCCGGGCTTCAACGGCAAGCTGTCGCTGCTGTTCCAGAACGCGACCGAGGCGGGCCATGCGCCGCCGTCGGTTGCCCTGGCCAACGGCTGGTCGGCTGCGGACGTAGGCCGGGGCGTGGCGCGGATCTGGGCGTTCGTGACCTATGACGAACAGGTCTGGTCGCAGGGCTTCCCACGCTTCCGCTGGGTGCTGGAAGGGGCCAAGGTCTATGACCCGCGCCGGGATGCGGATCTGGGCTACAGCGGGGCCAATCCCTGCGACTTCGACGATCCGTCGACCTGGGTGATCAGCCAGAACCCGATCCTGCTGGACTATGCCTATCGGCGGGGGATCTACGTCGCCGGCCGCCACCAGCAGGCGGGCCAGCTGCTGGTCGGGCGGGGGCTGAGCGCGCTGGAGGCGCCGCCGGCGGCCATCATCGCCGCGGCCAACGTCTGCGACGAGGTGATGGGGCCGGGCGGGCTGCGCTATCGCGCGGCTGGCGTGATCCGGGCCGATCAGCCGTTCGTCGAGGTGGCCGAGATGTTCGCCGCGGCCTGCGCCGGGGTGATCGTCCAGCGCGAGGGCGGGGTCGAGATCGAGCCCGGCCAGGCCAAGGCCGCCGTCGTGACCATCACGGACAACGATCTGGTGGTCGGCGAGCCGGTCAGCTTCTCCAGCTTCCTGCCGGACACCGAGGGCGGGCGGGTCAACACGGTCGTGCCGCGCTATGTCAGCCCCGATCAGGGCTGGAAGGATCACGCCGGCCCGGTGCGCCGGTCGCAGGACGACATCACCGCCGACGGCGGGCCGCGCGAGGCGACGCTGGCGCTGGCGCTGGTGACCGACGCCGACCAGGCGGACCGATCGGCCGAGATCGCGCGGCGTCTGTACCGACTCGAGCGGCGCGCGACGATCGTGCTGCCCCCGCGCTTCGCCTATCTTGAGGAGGGCGACTGGATCGCCTGGACCAGCGCCCGGCATGGGGGCGCGACCGTCCGCTATCGCATCGAGAGCTGGTCGATGGGCGAGGACTGGCGCATGCGGCTGACGCTGCGCGAGATCGCCGCCTCGGTGTTCGGCGAGGCCGACCCGATCGCCGACCAGGCCATTCCGGCCCCGGCGCCGGTCGCCGTCGACGCCCTGTCGCTGGACGGCGTGACGGTCGAGGCCATCACCCTGGCCGGCGAGACCTCGACTTTGCCGGCGGTGCGGTTCGCCTGGGAGACCCCGGTCGATCCGGCGATCCTGGCCATCCGCGCCGAGATCCGCGTGACGGGCGAGACCGAGATCTCGACCGCCCGGACCGAGGCGGTCGGGGAGGGGGTGCTGGTGGTGACCAACGGGGTCGCCCCGGGCAAGTCCCTGCAGGGGCGGCTGGTGCCGATCGGGCACCCCAGCCGGCCGGTCGTTCCCAGCAGCTGGGTGACGATCAGCACGGCGGAGGCGGTGGCCGGTGTCAGTGATGGGCTGCTGCGCACCCTGCTGGACGAAATCCTGAAGGGCGTAAACCAGAACGCCCGGGACCAGGTCGATCAGGCGCAGCGCACGCTGGGCGACATTCGCGATCTGGTGGACCGGCTGAGGCTGGTGGCCGAGACCGATCCTGTCGCCGGTGCGGCCATCCTGCAGGACTCGGTTCTGGTGCAGGGCGAGGGTGGTGAAACGCTGGCCTCGCTGTTGACGCAGCTCCGCGCCGCAGACGCCGGGGCTCTGGCGGCGGTGCTGAGCGAGCAGCTCGCCCGACTGGCGGGCGATGCGGCCGAAGCCTCGGCCCGGACGACAGCTATCGCCGCGGTCAACACGTCGATTGCGGCAACCGATCTCAGCTTGCGGGGGTACACCGACGGCAAGGTCGCCGATGCGGTCGCGGGGCTGGCGACCATCGCCTCGGTCAACAGCGCCATCGCGGCGGCGGACCTGAGCCTGCGGGGCTACACCGACGGCAAGGTCGCCGATGCGGTGGCCGGGCTCGCCTCGGTGGCTGCGCTCAACAGCGCCATCGCGGCGGCGGACCTGAGCCTGCGGGGCTACACCGACGGCAA
>CAZUXK010000009.1:0-9803 GCA_964624025.1 uncultured Brevundimonas sp. | reverse complement strand
CCTCGGTGGCTGCGCTCAACAGCGCCATCGCGGCGGCGGACCTGAGCCTGCGGGGGTACACCGACGGCAAGGTCGCCGATGCGGTCGCGGGGCTGGCGACCATCGCCTCGGTCAACAGCGCCATCGCGGCGGCGGACCTGAGCCTGCGGGGCTACACCGACGGCAAGGTCGCCGATGCGGTGGCCGGGCTCGCCTCGGTGGCTGCGCTCAACAGCGCCATCGCGGCGGCGGACCTGAGCCTGCGGGGCTACACCGACACAAAGACTACCGAGGCTGTCGCCGGGCTGGCGACTGTCGCCGCTCTCAACGGGGTCAGCACCACGGCGTCTCTGGCGCTGGCGGCTGGCGTGGACGCCCAGGGCAAGGTCAACGCGGTCGCCGGCTTCGAGGTCAAGTCCAACGGCAAGATCGGCGGGATGCGGTTCGCCAACAACGGCGTCGTGACCAAGGCCGTGTTCGACGTGGACTCGGCCGAGTTCACCGGCGACCTGATCGTGGCTGGCACGATCAAGAACGACCAGTTGGAACTGAACGCCCTGACCGGCTTCGACGTGGCCTATAACGCCGGCACGATCACCCTGGCCAACAACACCCCGACGCGGATTCATGGCCGCTGGATCGACGTCAAGCGCGCCGCCAGCCCGATCGACATCATCATCAGCGCCTGGGCCACCTTCCGGCATGATCCCGGGGGCAGTTTCGTGGCCACGGTCCAGTTGGTGCGCAGCCGCACCCTGACCGGCGGCGAGATCATCCAGTCTTTCACGATCAACGGCTCCGGCATGGCCAACGACACCTGGCAGGGGCCGGTGCCGGTCATGTTTGTGGACCAGCCGGGGGAGACGGGCCTCTGGCACTACTACGTCCAGATCTTCTTCAACGTCGCGAACATGACGGTCCAGTCGGTGAGCACTCGATACGCCCGCCTGACAGAGCTGAAGAACAACACCGTGGCGATCGACACCGGAACGGGCACGGGCGCCGGGGTCGGCAGCGGTGGCGGCACCGGCGGCGGTGGCGATCCGATCCTGATTGAACCGTGACCTCCACAACGAAGGATCCCCGAAATGCCTGACGCGACCCCCGATGACATCCGCGCCGAACGCCTGGCGCGCCGCGAGGCCGAGGCGTGCGAGAACGCGACGCTGGACCTGAACCTGCTGGCCGAAATGGCCGAGCACGCCTCGCGGGCGCTGGCCCACGCGAGCCGCGTGGAGGAGCTGATGCCGCAGATGCTGCATGTGCGCTCGCCGCTGTTCGACAGCCTGATGGCGAGCCGCGCGCTGACCGGCAGCCTGACTGGCCTGGTCGCCGAGATCGAGGCGAAGGCCACGCTGTGCCACGCCGCGGCGGCGGCGCCGGCCGCCGCCGCGACTGACGCCGAATCGGAGGCCTGAGCCCATGGCCGAGCCCTACGACACGCTCGCAGAGCAGCTGATCGACGCCCTGGGTGTCGAGGCGGCCGACGCCGCGGCCGTGTCGGCCGTCCTGCGCGGGGCCGCGCCCGAGGCCCTGGCCCAGTTGCAGGAATCGACCCGGCTACTCGGGTTGCTGGGCGCCAACGGCGGCCTGCTGTTTGTCGATGGGCCGCCCGAGAACAGCTTCGGTTCGCCAGGCAACGTGGCGATCGACCTCACCAACCGCGTCTTCTATGGCCGGAAGGATGCGACGACCGGGTGGCCGGCCGGCGCTCCGTTCCTCGCCGGCCGGGAGGTGGAGCTGCAGACCTCTGCGACCCACATCCAGTGGCGCTACGAAGGCGAGGCGACCTGGACCAACCTGGTTGCGCTGGCGGACATCACGGGGCCGCGGGGGCCGGCTGGGGTCATCACAGACGTTACCGTGAGCACCGGCGCCGCCGGAAGCGAGGCTGCGGTCACCCTTGGGGGCACGCCGAGCGCCCGCGAGATCGCGCTCACCATTCCGCGTGGGGATGCCGGTCGCGAGGTGCAGCTTCAGTCCACGGCGACGCACCTCCAGCAGCGCTACGAGGGCGAGACCGAGTGGAACGATCTGCTCGCTCTTGGGGAACTCGAAGTCGTGGCTGGCGTGCTGCGCTGGTACGCCGATCCGGACGCCGAGGGCGTCGATCTGTTCGACTTCAACACCCTGGCGGGCGAAGACGGGTGGGCGCCGGTTCCGGCGGTCGTTGTCGATGGGGCGCGCCGCGTTCTGCAGATTGCGGACTGGATCGGCGGCAGCGGCGCCAAGCCGGCGACCGGGCAGTATGTGGGCCCGACAGGCTTCGTCTCCACGGCCGCGGCGGCGACCGACATCCGCGGCGCGGCCGGCGCGGGCACCGGCGACATGCTGGGGTCTAACAACCTGTCGGACGTCGTCTCTGTCGTGGCCGCGCGCACCAATCTGGGGGTCTATTCGACGGCGCAGGTCGATACGGCGCTGGCTGCCAAGGCCGACCTCGTCGGCGGGGTCATCCCGACCTCGCAGATGCCCGCTCTGGCCCTGACCTCGGTTTCTGAGGTGGGGTCCCAGGCGGCCATGCTGGCGCTGAGCGTGCAACCGGGCGACGTCGCCATCCGCACGGACGAGAACAAGTCCTACATCCTGGCCGCCGAGCCCGCCTCGACCCTGTCGAACTGGAAGCTGCTCCGGACGCCGACCGACGTGGTGCTGTCGGTGGCCGGGGAAACCGGAACCATCACCGCGGCAGCTCTGAAATCGGCTTTGGCCCTGGCTGTGGCAGATGTGGATGGTCTCGGCACGGCACTGGCCGACTTGGACGCCCGTCTCGATACGCTGGAGGCCGCTCCGCAGTCGTCTGGAGCGCCGCGCTTCATCGCCAGCGCGACAGCGTCAGGAAGCTCAGTCGCCTTCACAGATCTGCTCGGGGCCAACTACATCCTGGTGGTGCTGGACAATGTGACGGTCTCGGCCAACACGGGCGTGCAGATTCAATTCTCAAGCGACGGCGGCTCTGCCTATGGCACGGCCCGGTTTCTGGAGGGGTCAACGACGAGTGCGGCACGCTGGGCGCGTCACCAGTTGTTCGACGTCGCGACCTCCGCTCGCGCGGCGCGGATCGTGACGGACCCTGCGAACCCCGGGCAAGCCACCGTCACGGACCCCGGAGGCGCGGTGTCCCGCAACGCGATCCTGCTGACGTTGGCTCTGGGCGCCACCTTCACCGGCGGCACGATCACCCTGTTCGGCTGCTGACCCCCGTGACCCCGGTTCGCCGGGGCGGCCATCATAAAACGAAAGGAGGGCGCGCCATGTCGCTGTGGTCGCTACTGGACCCGGACCGGATCCGGGTGGCGCTGGCCGCGCTCGCAGGGGCCATCGTCTATGGGGTGTACACCCTGGTGACGCTGTTCCTGTCGGGGCAGCACGTCAGCCGCCGGGACTTCGCGCGCGCGGGCCTGAACGTCGTGGCGGCGACCCTGTGCGGGGTGCTGACGGCCGTGGTCATCGCCCCGGCGGTGGCGGCGGTGATCCCCTGGGTGTCGCTGCGGGATCTGCCGACGATCGGCTTCCTGATCGGCGCCCTGACGTGGGAGGTGCTGCCCTTCGCCCTGAAGGCGGCCCGCAACCGCGCCTCTCGCGAGGCCGACAGGCAGGCGGGGGCGTGATCATGGACGGGACCAGCCTGTTTGCGGCGCTGGCCGCCGCCGTCGCCTCGGTGTTCCTGGGCCTGCGGGCCCAGATGCTGAAGCCGGCCCTGACCAGCTGGCCAGACGCGCCCGCCTGTGTGGCCTGGTCGACGGCGGCCTTGTCGATCGTGCTGGGCGGCTATGTGGTGGCCGTAGTCGACGGCTACCGCGCCAGCAGCGGCGAGGCGGCCATCCTGACGGCCCTGGCCGCCTATGCGGCGCTGCTGTGGGTCAACCTGCTGCGCCAGGTGCGTCCCGGCCTGCGCCGGGATGACGAGGACAAGCGCGCGGATCCCTGCGGCTAGTTCCGGCCTGCGCCGGAATGACGAGGCGCGAACGCCGTTCGCATTCCCGCCCGCGCCCTGCGGGCTCTCCATGACATCCTGAGGAGAAGACGATGACCGACAGACAGGTCTATGCGCCGCAGCGCGGCGTGGTGTTGGGCGCGGTGGGGTTCGGCGCCCGCGGCGACGAGGTGACGCCGGTGACCGAGGGAACGCCGCTGCCGACCACGGGCGGGGCGGATGAGGCCATGGTGGCCGAGTATGCCGACGGGGTGGGCGTGCGGGTTGAGGTGACAGGCGGCTCGGCGGCACACGCGCTGCCGCCGCTGGGGGCCAGTCGTCGCGTGCGGGTGCTGCCGTCGGTTCGGCAGTTCCTGAGGTTCGGCCAAGCTTCGGTCCAGGCGGTCGTCGGCGGCGCCTCAGTCCCGTTTGTCGCTGACCTGCCCGAGACGGTGAAGGTGCCGGCCGGGGCTACGCACTTCGCGGTGATCCGTGACGGCGGGACGAGCGGCCACGTCCACCTCCAGCCCCTGGTCGACTGATGTCCGGGGGTCTTGGAATGATCGGGCGCGTGGGGATCCCCCGCCTCGCCCGTGGCAAGGGCGGGGGGGTGCCGGCTGGCTTCTCCGGCCTTCGTCTCAACGGCAACGAGCTGCGGCTGAATGGCCGCGCCCTCATCATCAGGACGCAGTGACATGAGCACGGTTGACATCGAGGCCCCCGGTTCTGAGCAGGCTGCGCTGGCCGGGGCCATCGGCATTTTCTCGCTCGTCCCCACTGCGGACGGCGAAGACATCACGGCAGCGGCGCAGGCGGTGCTGGACCGCATCGAGGCGGCTGGCGGCGGGGTTTTCTATTGCGGCGTCCCCGGCACCTACATCCTTTCTGACCGCCTCCTCGTGTCGTCCAACACGACCGTCCGGCTTGGCAACGGCGTGACCTTCCGGAAGGTCAACAACGCCCAGAACAACGTCTGCATGATCCGTAACAAGAACATGCAGTCGGCCGACCGCAACATCACCATTGAGGGCGGCACGTGGGACGGCAACTGGGCCAACAATAACGTCTCGCTGGTGGCGTCCGACAAGACCGGCGCTCTGACCGGCGTGCAGGGCGAGGTCTCCCTGATCGGCGTCGCCAACGCGGTCGTCCAGAATGTGACCATTCAGAACAGCAACGGCTTCGCGGTCCAGTGGATCGGGGTTGGTGGTCGCTTCGAGAACATCTCGTGGGGCACCGGCACCTATCGGGACGGCATCCACGTCAATGGCCCCTCCAGCGACTTCATCATCCGCAACATTCGAGGGTATTCGCGCGACGATTTCGTGGCGATCAATGCGTGGGACTGGACGATCTCGGGGCCCAGCGTCGGCGACATCACCGACTTCCTGATCTCCGACCTCAAGATGACGGTGCCGAACGACACGGCAGTCACGGCGGGCATGGTGAAGCTGCTCCCCGGCACGCGGGCGAGCACTCAGGCAAACGTCCGGCGCGGTGTGATCCAGAACGTCCGGGGACGGTGCCACAACGGCGTAATCAAGTTCAACAAGGACACGAACGTCACTTATGGCCCGTCTGGCGTCGGCCAGATTTCGGACATCGACATCCGCAACCTCGACCGTATTCGCATCATCAACAATGCGGAGCTGCTGGAGTTCACGCAAAGCGCCCAGAACATCACGGTCGATGGCATCAAGTGGGACAGCGCGTCGATTGCGCGCCTGTGTGGCCTCGTCGCGGGGGAGACCATTGACCGGCTTCTGGTCAACAATCTGGTTCTGACCGCTGCCGACGACAACATGTTCGACATCAAGGGCACGATCACCGAACTGGTCCTGTCGAACTGCAAGCACTTCGGCGGCGCGGCGGACGCCAGCCTGGTCAGCCTCAACAACGGAGGTGCGATCACCCGGCTCATCATCAACGGCCTGATCCAAACTGACGGGGGGAGCGTCGTCTTCGCGCAGGGCAATGCGGCCAACTCCGAAACCGACGTGTCAATCTCTGACGCGATCATTACGGCGACCAAGCACCCCTTCTTCGCTGTCCGTCCGATGAGGGTGCGCGCGTCGAACGTCCGGTTCATCAACATCCCGAACAACCTCGCCCGCGTCGATGGGGTGGCGTTCGACGGCCAGTTTGAGTCGTGTCAGGCCAGCTACAACGGCGGCGTGCCCTACACGCGGGTCAACTCGGCCTCTATCCGCCACAGGGGGGCGTGCGTGACGGTGGCCGCCGCTACGGTGCTGACGCCCAGCGATGGCGATGTCTGCGCCTTCGACGGGACGCCCAGCTATGCTGGCGTGAACGTCATCAGCGGAACCGGGGCGGGCGTCTACATCTATCGCGGCACCGGCACCGTGGGCTGGATCAAGCTCAACTAACCCCCTCACCCCCGACGATTTTGTGGGGGTCTCGCGGCCCCCACGATCGCACCTTCACAGGAGACTGACATGTTCGACTGGATCGTCGCCGGCCTGCCCTGGGTGCTGTCGGCCATCACCATCTGGATGACCGTCCTCGCGGGCAACAAGCACAAGGCCGCCTGGCTGATCGGTCTCCTGAACCAGGCGCTCTGGCTGGTCTGGATCGTGGCCTCGGCGTCCTGGGGCCTGCTCCCGATGAACCTCGCGCTCTGGATCGTGTACGCCCGGAACCACGTCCGCTGGGCCAAGGATGCGCCCATCGAGCGGCGTGAGCGTGCTGCGCTGACCCAGCAGATCGACGCTCTGCTGGCGATCCCCGAGGCCAGCCTGTCGCACCGCATCCCCTATCTGGCGCGTCAGCTGTTGAGCGATGCGCGGCGCTTCCTCGCCGCCTGATCATCCGCCCTCGCCGCGTTTGTGGGGGTGTTCCGAGCGAGAGGCGGCCAGCGCGCCGGCCGTCCCAGGGGGTGAAAGGCCCCCGCCCTTCACCCGCCCTGAAGCTTCGCCAGGTCGTCCGGCGTCAGCATCAGGTTCAGGCTGCCGTCCGATCCGAAGCGGAAGCGCAGGACCGGGCAGCCGTTGACCTGGTCGAGCTGGACCGTGTCTGGCGTCAGGATCAGCCCGGCCGGCGCGGTGCTGATCGCGGCGGCCATGAGGTGGCCGCTCGCCTCGGCCGCCACGCCGACCTCGACCACGTCCAGGTCGGTCATGAAGCGAAGGTCGATCGAGCCGTCGGGGTTGCGGCGGCTGTCGATGTCGGTGGCGTGCATGCGCCCCTCCTGTGGCGGGTTCGGCGCGGGTCAGAGAGGGCCGCTTCGCCGCCGATGGCAAGGCCTCGCCCCGGGGCGCTGATCGCGTGGCGGGAGAGCCTGCGCCCCACACTTCGCCGCCCGGGTGCGTGACGTTGCGGCCGATTCCGCCTGTCGATTCCGTGGGGGCATGACCCCACACCCTTTCCCGCCCCGCACGTTTGCCGAGGCCGCCGAGAGCTATGTTCAGCACGGCGGCGAGCCTCGATACCTGGCCCGCATCCTGCCTCGCTTCGGCGAGCGGCTGGTGGCCGAGATCACCCCTATGGAGGTGCGCAGCGCCGCGATCGAGCTGCTGCCTGACGCCTCGCCCTCGACCCGAAACCGGACGGTGATCACCCCGACCCGAGCGGTCCTGTACCACGCCCATGAGCTGGGCTGGCGACTCCCGGCGCGGATCCGGCTGTTCCCCGTGCCGCGGGGCCAGGCGGTCAAGCCCGCCACGCGCCGCTGGACCGAACGTTTCATCGAGCAGGCCGACGCCGACGGCCTGCTGCACCTGTCGGCCCTGGTGCTGTTCATGCAGTTGACCGGGGCGCGGGTGTCCGAGGCGATCAATCTGCTGGGTCGCGACGTCGACCTCGGCCGGCGCACGGCCGTGCTGCGCAAGACGAAGACGGAAGTCGATAGCCGCCGCTATCTGCCCGACCACCTGGTCGAGCGGATGCGGGCGCTGGGCGCGGGGCCGGACGACCGGGTGTTCCGCTATCGGTGCCGGTTCAGCGTCAACGAGCGGATCGCCGCCGTCTGCGCCCGGGCGGGCCTGCCGCGCCTGTCCAGCCACCGGGTCGGCCGGCACGCCTTCGCGACCAACGCCCTGAACGCCGGGGTCAGCGTCCGCGTGGCCATGGAGGCCGGCGGCTGGCGCAGCTCGGCGATCTTCCTGGAGACCTATGCGCACACGATCGACGCCGGCCGCGTCGTCATGGAGCGCTTCAACGCCCTTCACCACCAGGACCAGTTCTGACGGCCGCCGGGTGAGCGGGGGCCGCTGAGGTCCCTGCACCCCGGAGGCCCCATGACATCCGCCACCGCCCGTCGCACGGACATGTTCAACGCCGTGCGGCCGTTTGCGCCCGGCCGCAGCATTCCGCCTGCAGCCGTGCCCCTGCTGGATCAGGTGGCCGACATCTTCGGCCTGCCCCGGCTGAACGATGCGCCACGCGAGCTGACGGCCGAGGATTTCGCCGAGGCGGCGCGGCGGCTGGGGTGTTCGGTCGCCCAGATCCGCGCTGTGTTCGAGGTCGAGGCCTCGGGCAGCGGCTGGTTCACCGATATGCGCGCCTCGATCCTCGCGCTGGATGGCCCGGGCGGGTTCCTCGACGGCTCGGCCCTGCCCAAGATCCTGTTCGAGGCGCATCACTTCGACCGGCTGACCGGCGGGCGGTTCCGCGCCAGCCATCCGAACCTGTCCTCGGCGCGTTGGAACCGCGCCCTCTATGTCGGCGGCCAGGGCGAGTACGAGCGCCTGCACAAGGCGATGCAGCTGGACCGCACGGCGGCCCTGATGAGCGCCAGCTGGGGCGCGGCCCAGATCATGGGCTTCAATCACAAGCTGGCCGGCTATGAGACCGTCGAGGCCTTCGTCGAGGCCATGAAGGCCGGGGCGAGGGCGCACCTGATGGCCTTCGTCGAGTTCGTGAAGTCGGCGGGCCTTGTGCCCGCGCTCCGGGCCATCACCGCCGACCCGGCCAGCGCCCGGGCCTTCGCCCGCGGCTACAACGGGACCGGCTACGCGACCCACGATTATCACGGGAAGATCGCCCGGGCGTTCGCGAAGTGGAGCCGGGCATGACGTGGCTGCGCATGATCGCCAGCGGCCTGAACCCGCGCGCCCTGGCCTCGACCCTGACGCCCCGCGGCTGGGGCCTGCTGGCCGCCGTGATCGTCGCCGTCGTGATCTGGGTGCTGATCCTCGCCTGGGGACAGGCCCGGTACGACGCGGGCCGCACCGCCGGCGCTGCCGAGGCCGACGCCCGCTGGCGCGCGGCCGCACAGAGACTCGAGCAACGCCTCGACCGGTCGGCCGCCGTCGCCGATCGCCGCGAGGCCGACCGCATCCGTGACCACCAGGCCGCCGTGGCCGAGGAGAAGGAGAAGATCGATGAAGCTGTTGCTGCTGGCCGCTCTCCCCTTGACGCTCTCTTTGGGGGCCTGTGAGACGACCCGGATCATGGTCCCCGTCGCGCCGCCGGCGGACCGGATCGACTGTCGCGAGCTGGACGGCCGCCCGCGGATCCCGGCCGAGCATGTGATCGACTGGAGCCGCGTCGTGACGGTCGAACAGGCCCAGGCCGAACACCGGGCCTTCGTGACCTCGGTGCGCGCGCGCGAGGGCGTGGCCGCCGGCTACATCGTCGATCTGGAGGGCACGCTGTTCGCCTGCGCCAGCGACGACGCCTGGCTGCGGGATCTGTACGACGGGGTGGATGCGCCGCCGGTGCGGCGCCTTGAACCGGGCTAGGGCTTTGGGCGAGTTTACCTCGCCAGCCGCTAAACTCGATCAATCCGCGTCGAGCCCCACCGGCTCCGCTTATCGAGGCCCGCTCCGGTTCGCCGGGGCGGGCCTTCGTCGTTCTGGCGTCGATGCGAACGGCGTTCGTGGCCGGCGTCAGGCCGCCACGCGGAACGGCAGCTTAGGACAACGCTGGCTGCGGGCTCCCGCACCCA
>CAZUXK010000008.1:0-41830 GCA_964624025.1 uncultured Brevundimonas sp. | reverse complement strand
GAGCCACGTGCAGGTGTCGTTCGACACCCCGGAGTACACGGCCAACGCCGACGCCGTCGGCACGCTGCGGCTGCTGGAGGCCATCCGCATCCTCGGCCTCGAGAAGAAGACCCGCTTCTACCAGGCCTCGACCTCTGAACTGTACGGCCTGGTGCAGGAGGTCCCCCAGTCGGAGACCACCCCCTTCTATCCGCGCAGCCCCTATGCCGTGGCCAAGCTCTATGCCTACTGGATCGTGGTGAACTACCGCGAGGCCTACGGCATCCACGCCTCCAACGGCATCCTGTTCAATCACGAGAGCCCGCTGCGGGGCGAGACCTTCGTCACCCGCAAGGTGACCCGCGCCGCCGCGGCCATCAAGCTGGGCTTCCAGGACAAGCTGTACCTCGGCAACCTCGACGCCAAACGCGACTGGGGCCACGCCCGCGAGTACGTCCGCGGCATGTGGCTGATGCTGCAGCAGGACGAGCCGGACGACTATGTCCTGGCCACCGGCGAGACCACGATCATCCGCGACTTCGTCAGCGAGGCCTTCCACCAGATCGGCGTCACCCTGCGCTGGGAGGGCGAGGGCGTCGAGGAGAAGGGCGTCTGCGCCGCCACCGGCCGGGTCTATGTCGAGGTCGATCCGCGCTACTTCCGCCCCACCGAGGTCGACCTGCTGATCGGCGACCCGGCCAGGGCGAAGCGCAAGCTGGGCTGGGTGCACGAGACCAGGTGGCAGGCCCTGTGCGCCGAAATGGTCGCCGCCGACCTGGTCACCGTCGAGCGGGAGCGCCGCCGCAATGCCGACTGAGGCGCCCGTCCTCTTCCCCCTGGCCGGCAAGCGCGTCTGGGTCGCCGGGCATCGCGGCATGGTCGGCTCGGCCATCGTCCGGCGTCTGGCGTCCGAGGCCTGCGAAATCCTGACCGCCACCCGGGCCGAGGTCGATCTGAAGGATCCGGGCGCCGTGCGCGCCTTCGTCGGCGACACGAAGCCCGACGCCATCTTCATGGCGGCGGCCAAGGTCGGCGGAATCCTGGCCAACGACACCCAGCCGGCCGACTTCCTCTATGACAACCTGATGATCGCGGCCAACGTCACCGAGGCGGCGCACCGCCACGACGTGGCCAGGCTGCTGTTCCTCGGCTCCAGCTGCATCTATCCGAAGGAAGCGCCCCAGCCGATCCCGGAGTCGGCCCTGCTGACCGGCCCGCTGGAGCCCACCAACGAGTGGTACGCCGTGGCCAAGATCGCGGGCATCAAGCTGGCCCAGGCCTACCGCAAACAGCACGGCCGCGACTACATCAGCGCCATGCCGACCAACCTGTACGGCCCCGGCGACAATTTCGACCTGCAGACCAGCCACGTCCTGCCCGCCCTGATCCGCAAGGCGCATGAGGCGAAGGCGGCCGGCGCCGACCACATCACCCTCTGGGGCACCGGAACCCCCCGGCGCGAGTTCCTGCACGCCGACGACTGCGCCGACGCCTGCGTCTTCCTGATGCAGCGCTATTCGGGCCACGAGCACGTCAACGTCGGCTCGGGCGAGGACATCGCCATCCTCGACCTGGCCCGGCTGGTGTGCGAGGTCGTGGGCTTCACGGGCGAGATCCGCACCGACCCCAGCAAGCCGGACGGCACGATGCGCAAGCTGATGAGCGGCGAGACGCTGAAGGCGATGGGCTGGGGGCCGCGGGTGGGACTGCGCGAGGGGGTGGCGGCGGTGTATGGGACGTGGCGCGGCGAACCGCCCCGCAGAGCCACATCCTTAGGCTAGTTCTTAAATGATAAGACCCAGACACCGCGCAAGGCAGAAGTCCCTATCGTCACTCGCCATGCGCGACTGGTTTGCGTGGTCGATTGTTCTGCTTCCGGTCATGATTGACTACAAGGGGCCCGTAAGCACATCCGCGTTCACAGCAATGTATGCGGCCATAACAGTGGCACACTTGTTGGCGGTGTCATACTTCCTTATAAAGCATGGCATACCTCGCAATCGACTAGCCCTTTACTCATGCCTTGTGTCTGGCGTTTTCGTATTCACGTCAGTCGCATCGTCGGTTACGCTGGGGCACAAGGCTGAAGACATCATTAGAGGCATAGTGCCAATTTTGATGTTCTTCTCCACGATCGTTTGCGTGGGATCAATTAGTAACTCAAATCACAAGCACATCGACCTCTGGATTGCGACTGTTGCCGCCGCATGCTTTGGCACATTCGCAAACTTGATGCTAGTTCTTCTGCTTCAAGGATTTAATCCCGCAACAATTCGATACCAAATTCTTGGCGGCTTCACCCCCCTACTGGTTGCATTAACTCTGGCCACGCTTGTTTATGGTGGGGCCAAGGCTTGGGCGTTGATATCAATTACCGTCAACGCATTCCTAATTCTGTTCTCGGTTACACGCACCCAAATAGCTGTGGCACTTGCGGTTACAGCAAGCCTATTGTTGTTTGCAGGAACGAACCTGACGCGAGCGCCTCAGGTATGGAAGAACATGGGGCTTGCCGCTGTTGCGCTGGCCGCCTTTGTTGCCGTCGCCTCCACACTCCCCGGTGCGCCCCTAGAGCGTTGGGCCGCCCGCCTAATGATTACCGATGAAGCCAGTCGGCGGGTCGATATCACAGCTGTGACGCGCAAGGCTCAGACCGATTATCAGCTCGAAATGATGAGCTCTCGACCCGTTCAGGCCCTGCTTGGCTTTGGAGTAGCGACGGAGAGCGGTTTCACGAGCTCTGGGGCGGCGATTATTTACGAGCTGCTTGGATACCAAGAAGCGGTTTATCGTGACGACGGCGTGGGACACAATAACTACATAGGATCCATGTTTGTTGGCGGGATCATTGCAGGTGGAGCTATGATCGCGTTCAAGATATTCTCGCTCTTCATATCGGCCAATGCGATCAGGAGAACATCCAGATCGCCCGAACCGAACACGTATCTCGAAATCTCGATCCCGCTATGCGTTGTTGCATACTTGGCTTTCGGCCTTCTGGGCGGCTACTTTGGGAGCCGATCCGCTTCGGTGTGCCTTGCTGTGGCGATTGGCATTACAATCTGGCAGACTTCAGAGGTGGCGCGCAGGGCAGCCACATCAACGCCGCTTCGCCAGCCAATCTCCGCCTAGCCAGCCCTGGCCAAATCCTCATAGGCCCGCGCCGTCGCGGCGACCGTGAAGGCCGAGAGATCGCGATCCACACGGCCTGGCGCAGCCAGCGCGCGCGCAACCAGGTCCGTGAAGGCGATCGTGTCGTCCAGCGGCGTGCTCCACAGGTGCGCCATGTCGGCGGCGAAGGCGAAAGCCGGAATGCTGGAGGCCACGACGGGCGCACCACTGGCGAGCGCCTCAAGGAAGGCGACACTGTGAGCTTCCGAGGCCGATGGCATCAGGTACACGTCTGCGGCGGCGAGCAGGTCGGGGATATCGCTCCGGGCACCGAGGTCACGGATGCGGTCCACAAGGCCTGCGGCTTCGATGTCCGCGAGCAAGGCGGCATGATAGGCCGGGTCTTCCACAACGCCTGCGAACCATAACCGCATGTGCGGGTTCGCCTTCAGCAAAGGCAGGGTCGCGGCAAGGGTGACCCGCTGGTTCTTGATAGGCGCGATCCGACCGACCTGAAGGAGCAGACGATCACCTTCTGACAACCCGAGCGCGGCTCTGATCCTGTCGCGCTGCGCCACGGCCGCCTGAATTGGTCCGGGGCGAATGCCGTTGGCCACATGGACTATTGGCGGGCTTCGCCGGAAGTGACGTCGATAGTGGTCGGCAGCCCCGGGAGCGACGGTGATGATCGCGTCGGTGCTGCCCTGGAGGCAGCGTTCG
The DNA here is from genome assembly GCA_964624025.1 of uncultured Brevundimonas sp. Lineage (GTDB taxonomy): Bacteria > Pseudomonadota > Alphaproteobacteria > Caulobacterales > Caulobacteraceae > Brevundimonas. The sequence goes on along the minus strand of CAZUXK010000008.1, from coordinate 38,020 downwards.
ACGAACCGCACGCGGGGTGACTGATAATCGTCACTGCTGGAGTGCAGAACCTTGATGAAGCGCGCCTTCGGCGCGACCAACTGGCGAGCGAGCCGCCCGTAGGCGGCCGGCAGAAGCGAATGGCCGAAGATGGCGTCAGGACGAAATGACTGCATCGCCCGGACGTAGGTCGACAGCCGCGTCCACCGGGATCCTGATGCCGACGGCGTGAAGATGTCGACGCCCTCTGAACGCAGCTTCCCCAGCTCAGCCGAAAACTCGGGCGCGCCCTCGTCAAAGGCCGCGATCGCGCAGGTAACGCCGTTGCGGACATGCTCAAGGCAAAGATCCCGAACGAGGATCTCGGCGCCGGAGTGACGCGGCGTGTGAACAAGATGCAGAAGTTTCACGCTCGTCCTTTCAACCTGCCCGTCACCGCGTTCACGAGTATGCTGACACTCGTAAACGCGGGGATCAGAGCAATACCCGCCGCCCGGGTGTTGCCAATCGCAATCACGACCGCGCCGAGCGCGACAGCAAATGATGACGCCGCCACGACACCCGCTGCGCCGAAGGGAGGTCCGAGGACCTGTCCCAGGAGGACGGCGCCGAGCGTGGTCAGCCCGCTGCCAAGGATGTTCCAACGCAGGCGCCCCGACGCCATGCCCAGATAGAAGGCTGGCATCGCCGCCATGTTGAGGAACCAGCCTCCAGCGAGCATCGCCACGTAACTCACCAGAAGGGGCTCCATCCGCCCTATCCATATCAGGCTGATCCATGGCGTCGCCAACACCAGACACAGCAGTCCGGCCGCCGCGAGAAGCCCAACAATGATCGTTGCAGGACCGTAGATCGTCCTGAGATCGCCCCCCCGTTCATGTGTCGCGACATACAATGGCAACAGGTTCTGGCACGGTGCCGCTAGAAACTGACGCGACTGGGTGATCAGGCGGAACGCCATCTCGAAGAGCCCCAAAGCTGCCGCCCCGCCGACAGCGGCGATGAGAAACTTGACCGCCGGTTCGTACAGGAACGACGCAAGCGTCACCCCCTGGAGTCTGATGCCGTAGCTGACCAGTGGACGGAGAAGGGACATGGACAGCCGCACGGGCAGCTGCAGCCTCCACGTCCCCTCCGCCTCTCGGGAAGCGAGAAGCCACGCCACCAGGGTCACCGCCAGATGCTGGGCAATTTGGCCCACCGCGACGCCGGGCAGACCCAACTCGGGAATCAGGGCCACCGTCACGATCAGTTGCAGGACGTAGCCTCCGATCATGATCTGGCTCTTGAGATCGCTGCGGTTAAGCCCCAGAAGCCCGGCCCCTACCGTGCCGCTCATGCTCCCGAGAACAAAGGACAGAAGCGCGTAAGGGAGCAGTTCGACCGCGATTTCTGCCGGAGCGCCCTCAAGCACGGCGAGGATGCCCTGCCGGGCAGGCCAGTACGCCACGAGGGCGATGGCGGCATACAGGAGCGCATTCGCAACAATCGCGGTTTCAATGAATGCGAGAGGCGAGTGGGTGGCCGGATCGCGCTCCCGCTGAACACTCGTCTGGGCGACAAACTTTCCGACGCCGCCGGTGACGCCGACGTCTGCGAGACGCGCGAGCGACGTGGTCGCAAGGACGAGCGACCACACACCCAGCGCCTCGATGCCAAGCGCATGAACGATGACCTTGAACAGAAGGAACAGCGCCACACTGGCGGCGATGATCTCGCCAATGTTCCAGAGTGCGTTCCGGCCAATGCGCATCAAGAACAGCCCATAAGCGCTGCGCGCAGAATGGCCTCGCTTCGTGCTCTCATTTCAGGTGCCCGATTGCCCCGAGACACCTCCGTCGCGGCTGCTGCTTCCAGGGCGCCCGCAAGGTCGCCGGTGACCCCGTACTCTACCGTCGCCAGCCGCGCGCCGAGTTCGAGGCCGTGCGTCTCGACGGCTGAACCGCGGCGGAGCAGGATCGGCACGTCGTACTGCACTGCCCGACCGAAGATGCCCGAAGCTTGATCGTAGAACGGAGCATAGACTCCCCAGATGACATCGGCCGCCTTGTAGAGCGACGCCAGCTCGGCATCCGAGATGAAGCGGTCAACGAGGTAGCCCCCGTTTGCGACGAACTCGGCTGCGACAGGCCGCTCCTCAGACGCAACCTTGCCGGCCGCCACAAAGAGCCAATCGGCGCGCAAAGACGGCGACTGCGACCAAGTGCCTGCCAGATAGCAAAATCCCTTGGCCTGGTTCTGCATGCCGAGGCTGACCACGATCCGTCGACCTTCAGCCGCGCCGCGAACAGCTTCACTCAGAGGGGTCGGTTCGGGACTCAGATCCTCCAAGTCCCATAGCTGCGGATCGTCAATCCAGTCGTCCGCGATCTCGGCGAGCCCGGGCTCGACCCGGAAGGGGACGATGGACAGGGTCGTGACCCCAGGAACCCGCCGCAGCAATCGAAGGCCCCACCGCTTCAGACGGAGTCGTGGCGACTTCCCCCCCAGAGCCTCCCGACCTCGAAACAAGAGGCCGACGGTCCGCCGCCCCATGACAGCGCGCCACAGAGCGGCCGCTGCGTAGCCTGCGAAACTCTCCTCGACCATCAGGAAGAATGCAGGCGGCGAAGCGGCGGCGGCGTCCCGCCAGTGTCGAACGAGCCGCGTCTCGACGCCGCCTTCCCCGAAAAGGCGCGCCATCAATGCAACATACTCGCGTCGATGGCCGTCGAGAGAGTGCGAAACGAGGTTCAGTAACATTGTTCAGGCGCTGCCGATTTCATCTCTTGTTGCAGCGCAAACATCCGTCTGCAAGAACCGGCTGCCCGCGTGACGAACTTCATGTCACCGGGGCCATCAGGGGCAGCCAGGCGACAGACATGACGCTCAACCGGGAGCCTCGCCCAACCGTCTTCGTCTGGGAGAATTTCGGCCCGCTGCACGCCGCCCGGGCCGAAGCGGTGGCGCTTGCCCTGGGGCGCCGGGTGGTCGGGATCGAACTGTTCGGCCGCTCCCAGGTCTACGACTGGGAGACGCCCGAACCGACGGGCTTCCAGAAGATCACCCTGCGCCGCGACGCGGGGTCCGGCGGCGGGCTGCTGTGGCCGCTGCTGCGGGCGTTGGCGCGGATCCGCCCGGCGGCGGTGTTCTTCTGCCACTACGAGCGGCCCGACGTGATGCTGGCGGCCTCGGTTTGCCGCCTGTTCGGCGTCGCCACCTTCGTGATGAACGACTCCAAGTTCGACGACTATCCGCGCCACCTTTGGCGCGAGGTGATCAAGTCGGCCTTCTACCGGCCCTACCAGGGGGCGATCGCCGCCAGCGCCCGCAGCCGGGACTATCTGCGCTTCCTCGGCGTGCCGGCGGACCGCATCGAGATGTCCTACGACTGCGTGCCGGTGGACGCGATCCGGCGCCGGGCCGGCGCACCCCCTGCCCCGGACGGCGCGCCCTTTTCCACCCGGCACTTCACCGTGGTGGCGCGGCATGTGCCCAAGAAGAACATCGGGCTGGCGATCAAGGCCTTCGCCCTGGCGCGGGCGGCCGGGAGCGGGCGCCGGCTGGTGCTGTGCGGCTCGGGCCCACTGGAGGGCCAACTGCGGGCGCAGGCGGCGGCGCTGGGGATCGCCGACCACGTCGAGTTCCGCGGCTTCGTCCAGGCGGACGAGGTGGCCCGGGTGCTGGGGCAGACCCTCGCCCTGATCCTGCCCAGCACGGAGGAGCAGTACGGCCAGGTGGTGGCCGAGGCCATGGCCATGGGTGTGCCGGCGCTGGTGTCGGATCGCTGCGGCGCGCGGGACGAGCTGGTGCGCAGCCTCGTCAACGGCTTCGTCTTCGAGCCGGACAATGCGGCGGGTCTGGCCCGCATGATGGGTCTGCTGGATCGCGACGAGGCGCTCTGGCGGGATATGGCCGCGCGATGCGCCGGGACTGCGGCGCAGGTCGATCTGCCCCCCTTCGTCGAGAGCGTCCGCCGCCTTCTGGCGCGCACCGGCAAGGGGCCGGCGGAGTCCGGGAACCCTGCGCCCGGCCCGGGCGTTGTCGCGCCTGCGCCGCAGCACAGCCACGAGCCTGGCCCGTCGGCAGGGAGGCCGTCCATTACCGCCCCAATCGCCGTCTTCGCCTATCGCCGGCCCGCGCACCTGGACCGCGCCCTGACCGCGCTGTCAGCCTGCCCCGAGTTCGCCGCGTCACCAGTCTACATCTTCATCGACGGCCCGCGACCGGGGGCCGAGACGGCGGTGGCGGAAACCGCCGAGGTCGCCGCCCGCTTCGCCGGACCGAACGTCACCGTTGTGCGGCAGCCGACCAACCGCGGGCTGGCCAACTCCATCATCGCCGAGGTCACTGCCCTGTGCGAGCGGTACGGCCGGGTGATCGTCATCGAGGACGATCTGGTCGTGCACCCGACCACCCTCGCCTGGCTGAACCAGGGGCTGGACGCCTACGCCGACGATCCTCGGGTCATGCAGATCAGCGCCTACCAGTATCGCGTGCCGGAGTTCGAGGGTCGGTCGCATGGGACCTTCCAGCGCTTCGCCACCACCTGGGGCTGGGCCACCTGGAAGCGGGCCTGGGCGCATTTCGATCCCGCGGCCACGGGCTGGGAGGCGATCGCTAGGCCGGGACCGGCGCGCGCGGCTTTCGACGCTGACGACGCCTATCCCTTCTCGGATATGCTGGTGCGGCAAATGAACGGCCAGATCGACAGCTGGGGCATCCGCTGGTCCTGGGCCGTCCATCGCTCCGGGGGGCTGACCCTCATGCCGCCCCGGACCCTCGTGAGAAACGACGGCTTTGTTGAGGCCGCCACCCACAACACTCTGGGCTGGTCCAAGCGGTTCGCGCTCGGGGCGTCGCCGAGGCCGTGGACCGGGCAGGCCGTTCCCGGACTTCCGCCCGAAGTCAGCCGGAGCGACGCGGATGCGCGCGCCTTCCGGCGCGGCTTGCTAAGGACCCACGCGAGGCGGAATGCGCAGATCAAGGCGGTCCTCGCCCGACTGGGGCTGAAGCGCTTCGCATGACCGGGCACGTCGTCGCCATCGTCCAGCTGCCCCCGCCCGTCACCGGCCTGTCGGCGGTCAACCAGCGCATGGTCGAGGAACTGTCCCGCGCCGCAAAGCTGGCCGCCGTGGCGAATGTCGCCCCGCCGCAGGGCGCAACGGGCCTTCGCAAACACCTCGGGCGACTGGCCAGAACCCTGTCAGCCGCCGGCCTCCTGATCCGCTCCCGGACCCAGGGGGTGACCACAGTTTACATGCCCAGCGACGGCGGCGCGGGCATGATCTGGAACATCGGCCTGATGCTGGTGGCGCGGGCGCTGCGGTATCGCGTCTGGGTGCACCACCATAACTTCAGCTATCTGAACCGATGGTCGCTGCTGATGTGGCTTCAGCTGTCCCTGGCGCCCCGCGGCGTTGTTCACCTCGCGCTTTGTCCTGACATGCTGGAGGGCCTCAGGACGCGATATGCAGGCCCGTGGCGACGCCGGGGCCACGTCGGCCGCACCCTGTCGAACGCCTTCATGCCCGCCCCCGCCCCGCCGCTCGCACCCCGGTCAGGTCCACTTGTCATCGGGCATCTGTCAAACCTGATGATCAGCAAGGGCGCGGTCCGGTTCATCGACCTTTTCCTCGCCGCCCGCGCGGCGGGCTTGCCGATACGGGCCGAGATGGCCGGGCCAATCTGGGACGAGGAGGTACGCGGCGCGGTCGAGGCGGCACAGGCCGACCATGCCGACTCATTCCGCTGGCTAGGGCCGCTTTACGGGGCCGAGAAGGCGAGCTTCTACGCCGGGATCGACGCCTTTGCATTCCCCACCGACTACGTGAACGAGGCGCAGCCGGTCGTGCTGCTTGAGGCTCTGTCGGGGGGAGCCGCCGTACTCGCCACCGCGCGCGGCTGCATGGCCTGCGACCACGCCGGGTCGCCCGGGTTGATCTCGCCTCTCGAAGGGTTCCACGAGGCCGCCTTGGCCTGGCTGACCGAACACGCGACCGGCGATCGCAGAGATCACCTGCAGCGCGAGGCTGAAGCGGCATTCTCGCGCATGCGGGCGGAGGCCGAGGCGCAGCTGGCCGACGTGCTCGCCGCGATCTAACGACGCCCCCCCGCCACCGCCGCCATCTCCACCTCGAAGCCTCCGATCACCGCCGCCTTCTTCCAGCGGGTCTCGGCGCGGGCGCGGCCGGCGGCGCCAAGGGCGGCGCGGCGGGCGGGGTCGGCGGCCAGGGCAAGCACGGCCTCGGCCATGGCGGCGCCGGTGGCGGGCACGGCCAGGCCGCAGCCCTCGACCTCGCGGGCCAGGCCCGAGCCGGGTTCGGCCATGGCCACCACCGGGCGGCCGGAGGCCAGCATGCCGGTCAGCTTGGACGGCAGCACCAGGTCGGCGGCCTCGGGCCGCTGCGGCAGCAGGTGGATGTCGGCGGTGCCCAGCAGTTCCTCCAGCCGGGCCAGCGGCTGCAGCGGCAGGAAGCGGACGCTGTCCATGCCGGCGCAGGCGGTCTCCAGCGCGGCCCGGGCGGGGCCGTCGCCGCACAGCAGCAGGGAAACGGGCGCGTCAGCTATTGGCTAGACATGCGAACAAGCAACATCAACAATCGCCGACACACTATCTCCCGATCAATCTCCTGCTCGACGAACCGGCGACCTGAAGCTCCCATTCTGTAGCGCGCCTGTTGATCAGAAAGAATGCCCATCACGGCATCTGCGAGCGCCTCTGTATCCCCCGCAGGGGTGCACACACCCCCGCCGGAACGGGTGACGACCCGGCCCAGGGGCGAGTCCGGCTCCGCCGTGGCGACGAAGGCGCGGCGCGCCGCCATGATCGAGAACACCTTGCTGGGCAGGGCGAAGCGCGCGCCGGCCGGGTCCTGAGGGACGAGGTGCAGGACGGCCTCACCCAGGGCCGCGCTGATCTCCGCGCGCGGGGCCAGGTCCGAGAACCGGATGTTGTCGAGGCCGGCGACGGCGGCCTCGCGCTCCAGCTCCGGGCGTTCGGAGCCTTCGCCGCGGATGTGAATGACGGCGTCGTGGCCGCGCGCCTTCAGCCGGGCGGCCAGGGCGAGGATCTGGTCCAGCCCTTGCTTGCGGCCAAGGTTTCCCGAGTAGAGCAGGACTGGCGGACCCGCCGTCGGCTCGGGCCGGGGGGTGATCTCGCGCACGTCGACCTGGGGCGGCAGGATGTCGATCGGCCGGCTGACGCCGAGGGCGCGCAGCTCGCCGGCCATGCCTTCGGTCAGGGCGATTACCCGGTCACAGCGGTTCAGGGCCCAGCGCTCCAGCCCCTGCAGCAGCTTGAGGATGGCGCCCGCGCCGCCGAACTTGAGCGAACTGGCGAGGCCGGACTGGATGTCATGGACGATGGCGACGACGCGCCCGCCCCGCCGCCGGAACATCGGCGCGATCAGGACCACGAAGATGGACGGGCAGACGCAGACCACGCCGCCATAGCGGCGCTTGCGCGCCAGGGCGGCGGAGACGGCGAAGCTCAGTTCCGCCGCCAATCTCCCGGCCAGCCCGCGCGACCGGGGGATGATGCTGCGGACCCGCCGCACCTCGGCGCCGCGAAAGACCTCACGATCCTTCTGCCCCGCCTCATAGCCCGGGTAGACCTCGGACCGCGGATAGCTGGGACGCGCCGTAAGGACGTGGGGGCGCAACCCCCACTCGCCCGCCCAGGCCGCCAGATCGGTGATCGGCGGCGCGCTGCCCGTCGGCTCGGGATGGAAATAGTTGCTGAGGATCAGCAGGTCGTCGGTGAGGGGGGCCAGAGGATCGGCGGCGGGCGCGGCGCTCATACGAAGGTCCTTCCGGTCGCTTCAGCCCACCGGTCAACGCCACGGTCGAAGGCGCCGGCATCGAGCAGACCGCGCTCAGCCACCCATTGCGGATAGACGTGCGTCGACTTCAGCAGCTTGGTCACCCGATCCGGGTGGATGCCGCCCACGCCGTTGAGGGCGCCGATCGCCTTCGCCGCCGCCATCACGGCGCCACGCGGCACATCAACCAGACGGGCCCGGGGGAAGTAGCGCCCCTGAAGCGTGGTGACGATCTGCTCGAGCGTCGGGCACTCCGGGTAGGCCCCATTGAGCAGGACGCGGTTCTCGTCGCCCGACCGCGCCGCGAGCATCAGGTCGATCAGGTCCTCGACATAGATGCACGACTTGATCGTGTCGCGGCGTCCCGGAAAGACGAACACGCCCTTCTTCAACAGCGCCGCCATCCGCGCGAAGTTGCCGCCCTCCCCTTGGCCGAACACCACGGCGGGCCGGATGATCGTCAGGCGCCGCGCCGGATCCTCCGCCTGCCAGTCGCCCTGGATCTTCTCAGCCATCAGCTTCGACTTGCCATAGGCGGATGTGGGAGCCGGCGTGCTGGCCTCGGTCTTCCGTTCCTCGGACGGCCCATAGACCGAGATCGAACTGGTGAAGACGATCTCCTGCACGCCTTGCGAGCGCGCGAGACGCGTAACCTCAAGAGCCCCGCTCACATTGGTGTCGTAGTACTCGTGGTCCGGGTGTCCCGGCGTCGTGTGAACGGCGGCAAGATTCCAGATGGAGTCGACCCTTGGCAGGCCGAGGTCGGCCATGTCGCGCACGTCGGCGACGACATACTGCGCCCCGGCCAGCGTCTCTCGCGGCGGCTTGAGGTCGAGCGATACGACCGTAGCGCCCGCGCTGTGAAGTCGGCGGGCCAGATGGGTTCCGATGAAGCCCGATCCCCCCGTGATCAGGACCGTCGTGCCTTGCATTGCAGCTGCCCCCCCGGCCCCGCTCATCCCCGCCCGATCCCGCTGTACTCGAACCCCCGCGCGGCCATGTCTTCCGGGCGGTAGATATTCCTCAGGTCGACCAGGACCGGGCGGGCCATCAGGCCCTTCAGCCGGTCGAGGTCGAGCGCCCGGAACGGGTCCCATTCGGTGACGATGACCACGGCGTCGGCGCCTTCGGCGGCCGCATAGGCGCTGTCGGTCATCTGCACGTCGGGCAGCAGGTGGGCGGCCTCGGCCATGCCCTCGGGGTCGAAGGCGCGCACCGTGGCGCCGGCGGCGACCAGGGCCGGGGCGATGTCGAGGCTGGGGGCGTCGCGCATGTCGTCGGTGTTGGGCTTGAAGGTCAGGCCCAGCAGGGCGACGGTCTTGCCCTTGAGCGAGCCGCCGACGGCCTTCTCCACGCGGCCGGCCATGGCCTTCTTGCGCGCGGCGTTGACCTCGACCGTAGTCTCGATCAGCCGGCTGGGGGCGCCCGCGTCCTGGGCGGTGCGCACCAGCGCCAGGGTGTCCTTGGGGAAGCAGCTGCCGCCATAGCCGGGGCCGGCGTGCAGGAACTTGGACCCGATGCGCTTGTCCAGGCCGATGCCGCGCGCGACCTGCTGCACGTCGGCGCCGACCGCCTCGCTCAGGTCGGCCATCTCGTTGATGAAGGTGATCTTCATGGCGAGGAAGGCGTTCGCCGCGTACTTGATCAGCTCCGAGGTGCGTCGCCCGACGTAGAGCAGCGGGCTCTCGTTCAGGTTCAGCGGGCGGTAGAGCTCGTTCATCACGGCGCGGGCCTGCTGGCCGGTCGGGCTGTCGATGTCATTGACGCCGACCACGACGCGGTCGGGGCGCTTGAAGTCGCCGATGGCGGCGCCCTCGCGCAGGAACTCCGGGTTGGAGACGACGGCGAACTGCGCGTCCGGGTTCACCCGGCGGATGATGGCCTCGACCTCGTCGCCGGTGCCCACCGGCACGGTCGACTTGGTGACCACGACGGTGAAGCCCTCGATCAGGCCGGCGATCTCCTCGGCGGCGGCATGGACATAGGACAGGTCGGCGTGGCCGTCGCCGCGCCGCGACGGGGTGCCGACGGCGATGAAGACGGCGTCGGCCTGACGGATGGCCTCGGCGCCGTCGAGGGTGAAGAACAGCCGGCCCTCACGGACGTTGCGCGCCACCAGGTCGTCGAGGCCGGGCTCGAAGATCGGGATCTCGCCCTTTTCCAGCCGCGCGATCTTGGACGGGTCCTTGTCGATACAGGTCACCACGTGACCGAAATCGGCGAAACAGGCCCCGGACACCAGGCCGACATAGCCGGTGCCGATCATCGCAACGCGCATCAGGCTTACCCTCGTTTACCCGGCGCCAGCCTTACGTGTTGCAACGCACAAGGGCAATCTCGGGATCATCACATCAGACGACGGCCGGGCCACAGGGCCGCCAGCAGGGCGATGCCGACGAGATCGGCGGCCAGATCCGACAGGCTGGCGCTGCGCCCCAGCTGGGCCTGCAGCATCTCGATCGCGAGGCCCAGCGCCAGCGCCAGGCCGGCGGCGGGCAGCCGTCCCAGCCGCGGCAGATTCAGCAGGATCGCCGCGGTGATGATGGCGAAGCCGACCGCATGGGCCAGCACGTCGGTCATGCCGACCCGCTGCTCCAGCCCCTGGAACGGCCCCAGCATGAGCGCGATCAGCATCACGGCCCCGACCGTCGTCCCAACGCGCAGCCACGGGCGAAGACGGTCGATCCAGACGGCCAGCCTGCCAGTCAAGGGCGGGCTCATCTCGCTCGAACTCATCAGACGCGCTCCCGGGCCACGGAACCTGCGCGCGAACCCTGACACGATTTGCTGCGCTGCAACATAGACAAGTGAGCGTCGGCGATCCCCTACCCCGCCGCGTGCCATCGCCAGGCGCTGTCGAGGATGGCCTCGAGGTCGCGCGTGGGCCGCCAGCCCAGCACCTCGGCGGCGCGGCGATTGTCCGCGAGCAGGGCGGCCGCGTCGCCGGGACGGCGCGCCACGGTCTCGACCGGGAAGGGCTTGCCGGTCACCCGGCGGATGGCCTCGACCAGCTCGCGCACCGTCACCCCGGTTCCGGTGCCGAGGTTGAGCTGCAGGCTCTCGCCCCCGGCCAGCAGGTGGCGAAGGGCGCGGACATGGGCGTCGGCCAGATCGAGCACATGGATATAGTCGCGCAGCGCCGTGCCGTCGCGGGTGTCATAGTCGTCGCCGAAGATACGGAAACCGTCGCGCCGCCCGAGGGCCGCGAAAAGGGCCAGAGGGATGGCGTGGGTCTCCGGGTCGTGGCGCTCGCCGATGCGCCCCTCGGGATCGGCGCCCGCGGCGTTGAAATAGCGCAGGACCGCCGAACGGAAGCCGCTGTAGCGGTCGAGGTCGGCCAGCGCCTGCTCGACCATCAGCTTCGAGCGCCCGTAGGGGTTCAGCGGCGCCTGCGGATGGGTCTCGTCCATGGGCAGCTGCACCGGATCGCCATAGGTGGCGCAGGTCGAGGAGAAGACCATCCGCTCCACCCCCGCCGCGCGGGCGGCGCCGATCAGGTTCAGGGCCCCTGCCACATTGGTCTCGTAGAAGGCGGCGGGCTGGCGCACGGACTCGCCCACCTCGATCAGGGCGGCGAAGTGCATGACGGCCGCCGGTCGGTGCGCCGCGAAGGCGGCGTCCAGCGCCGCCCGGTCGCGGATGTCGCCCGCGATGAACGGCCCCCACTGCACGAACTCGCGGTGGCCGTTGGACAGGTTGTCGAACACCACGGGGGTGAAGCCGGCCTCGGCCAGGGCGAGACAGGCATGGCTGCCGACATAGCCGGCGCCGCCGGTCACGAGTATGGTTTCGCTCATGCGCACAGGCCTGCAGCAGGGTTGGTCGCTGAACTGCGCGCCGGGCGCGGCGGTTCAGCTATGTCTACCGTGGCACGAAACGTTGCAGTGCAACACCACCGAACCGTGACGGTCCTGCCCCCGCGACGCCGGCGGCCCTCGCACCCGCGCGCGACCGTGCCATAGTGCGGCTCCACCAACGTCCCTAACCCGCAAGGCCCGCCATGACCGTCGAACTTCTCGCCGCCCTCGTCGTCATCGCCCTGGGACTGGTGCAGGTGCTGCTGCAGGCGGCGGAGTACCGCCGGGTGCACGGGGTGGCCTACGCCAATTCGGCCCAGGATGCGCCGCCGGCCACGAAGGACTCGATCCTGCTGGGCCGGCTGACCCGGGCCCTGCGCAATCTGCACGAGACCCTGCCCTTCTTCCTCGGGCTGGTGGTGCTGCTGGCGCTGATCGGGGTGAGCACGCCGGCGACGCAGTGGGCGGCGATCGTCTTCGCCGCCGCCCGCATCGTCTATCTGCCGCTCTACATGCTGGGCGTGCCGTACCTGCGCGGTCTGGTCTGGACCGTGTCCTATGCGGCGCTGGTCAGCCTGGCGCTGGCCGCCTTCCGCGCGGTCGATCCCGCCCTGCTGAGCGGGCTGTTGACTGGCCTGCCAGGCGTGGCCTGACACAGTCCTTGCGTGCCGGAGACGCCTCTGACGCCTCGCCCGGGGCTGATCGGGAGCCTGCCTCCGGACGCTACAGCCGGGCCCAGCTGGCCACGATCGACCGGAGCCCTGGCCCGCGCGCCTGGCGGCCCTGCGGACGGGACGCCTGGCGCAGGGATCAGTCCGGCATCCGCAACTGCCAGCGCGCGCCGAGTTCCTCGTCGAAGGACGCGGGCGTAAAGGGTCGCATGCCGCCCCCGGGCGCAAATGTCATTTCGCTGAACACCGGTCCGTCCTCAAGGTCATAGAGGTCGATACGGACGAAATCGATACCCCGCCCGAGGGTGCGCGCCACCTCGAGCATCTCGTCCAGATGTGGCGGCGGGGGATTGTCCAGACCGCTGAAGGGGAGATCATAGGCCACCGGCAGCCGCGTCCATGAAGGGTCATGAACATCGCGCCGCAACCCGTCAGCGGTTCGAACATCCCGCACGATCAGGGCGACCTCTCCGTCGAAGACGAAAAACCTGTGGTCCGGCGGCGGCGCCCCGACGGCCCCGAGCAGGGGCTCGATGAAGAGCCGGCGCCGGATGCGGTTGTACCAGCGCTCACACAGATGATCGGGCCATCGGCCCCGCATCCATTTTTGCGCGTCCTGCTGCAAGCTGGCCCATTTCTGCTCGGCATCGCCGGCGGCGAACCGGTTGAGGCCGGAGCCATAGTTTGCCTTGAGGACGAAGTTCTCCGGCCATGACGCCGGCAGGCGCTGCGGAAGCTGGAACCCCTGCCACAGGATCGGAACGACATACTTCTCGCCGACCAGCTGCGCGACGCGCTCCCGGACGAGAACCTTGTCCGAACACTCGGCAAACAGCGCCGACTTTTCGTGCAGCTTCCGGTAGAGGACCTTTTCGTTGAAGGTCAGGGGGTTCACAAGGTCAGGCCGTCGGCCGTGCCGATGCTCGTACAGGGCGGCCTGGACCTCCTCGAGCGTCAGACGCTTATGGGACCGCTGTTCCAGATCCGCCCCCTGAGTCCCGAACACCGGCTGATGCGACCCCGACCCGTACCTAGACCCCGCCCCGTCGTCGGGCAATGCCCCGACCCTGTCGGTAGCAATCAGTCCGGCATTCGCAGCTGCCAGCGCGCGCCCAGTTCCTTGTCGAAGGACACAGGCGTGAAAGGTCGGAATCCGCCCCCGGGAGCAAATGTCATCTCGCCGAACACAGGCCCGGCCGGCAGATCGTAGAGGTCGACGCGGACAAAATCGATGCCCCGCCCGAGGGCGCGCGCCACCTCGAGCATCTCGTCCAGGTGGGGCGGCGGAGCAATGTCCCGTCCACTGGCGGGGTGATGGTAGGACACGGGAATGCGCGTCCACGAAGGGTCATAAACATCGCGCCGCGGCGAGGTGAGGCGATCCGTATCCACCTGGATCATGGCGACCTCTCCGTCGAAGACGAAGAACTTGTAGTCCGGCGGCGGCGCCCCTGGGAGGCCCAGCAGGGGCTCGATGAAGAGCCGGCGGCGGATGCGGTTGTACCAGCGCTCACACAAGAGATCAGGCCAACGGCCCCGCATCCACTTGCGCGTATCCTGCCGCAGGACCTCCCAGTTGACCTCCGCGTCGCCCGCGATGAACCGGTTAAGCCCGGAGCCGTGATTGGCCTTCAGGGCGAACGTCTTTGGCCACATGGCCGGCAGGCGCTCCGGAAGTTCCACCCCCTGCCAGAGGACAGGGATGACGTACTTTTCCCCGACCAGCCGGGTCACGCGCTCCCTGACCAGCAGCTTGTCCGAGCACTCGGTGAACAGAACCGAGTTCTCATGCAATTTACGGTAGATGACCTTCTCGTTGAAGGTGGTGGGATTTTCAAGGTCGGGAAGATGACCGTGTCGACGCCTGTAAGCGAACGACTGGAACGCTTCGGGCGTCAAGGCCGTGTGAGACGACTGGTGCAATGCCGGCGCCACCCCTGTCCTGACGATCACAATCCGCAACCGTAGACGCGGTGTTGCCGACGGACAATGTCCTGCCCCAGCACCATGGCGGCGCGGGCGAATCCGGCCGGGCCTTCGGACGCATTGCGCTGTATGGTCAGTCTTCTCATCCCTGCCGCGAGACCGCCTTGACCGCCCGACGCTCCGTCATCGACCTGATCGGCAACACGCCCCTGATCCGCCTGAACCGCCTGTCGGAGACGACCGGCTGCGAGATCCTCGGCAAGGCCGAGTTCCTCAACCCCGGCCAGTCGATCAAGGACCGGGCGGCCCTGTCGATCATCCAGCGCGCCCGCGCCTCGGGCGAGCTGCGCCCCGGCGGGACCATCGTCGAGGGCACCGCCGGCAACACGGGCATCGGCCTCAGCCTCGTCGGCGCGGCGCTGGGCCATCCGGTCGTGGTGGTGATGCCGCGCACCCAGTCGGAGGAAAAGAAGCTGGCGGTGCGCGCCCTCGGGGCCCGGTTGGTCGAGGTCGACGCGGCTCCCTTCTCCAGCCCGGGCCACTTCGTCCACCACTCGGCCCGGCTGGCCCGCGAGCTGGACGCCGAGCTGCCGGACGGGGCCTTCTGGGCCAACCAGTTTGACAACCTGTCCAACCGCCTCGCCCACTATGAGGGCACAGGGCCGGAAATCTGGGCCCAGACCGAGGGCCGGATCGACGGCTTCGTCAGCGCCGTCGGCTCGGGGGGCGCCCTGACCGGCGTCGGGACCTTCCTGAAGGAGCGCAACCCCGCCATCCAGGTGGCCCTGGCCGACCCGGCGGGCGCTTCGCTCTACAGCTGGTTCACCCGCGGCGAGATGAAGGCCGAGGGCTCCTCCATCACCGAAGGCATCGGCGTCGGGCGCATCACCGGCAACCTCGAGGGCTTCACCCCCGACCACGCCTGGCGCATCGAGGACGCCGAGTTCCTGCCGACCCTGTTCGATCTGGTGCGCGAGGAGGGGCTGTCGCTGGGCGGCTCCAGCGGCGTCAACCTGATCGGGGCCGTCCGCCTCGCCCGCGAGCTCGGACCGGGCAAGACCATCGTCACCTTCCTGTGCGACCCCGGCAGCCGCTACGCCTCGCGCCTGTTCAATCCGGAGTTCCTGACCGCCCGCGGCCTGCCGGTCCCCCCGTGGCTGACGGCGGCGATGCGGTAGCCCCGGAGCCCGGATCAGGGCAGCCGAAGGCCTTCGTGAGGTCCGCGTCGACGGTCATCGCGTCCCCGGCCTGCACCACGCAGGTCGAGTACTGCGCCACGTTGAGCCCCCGCACCACCTCGAGATCCCGGCGCAGCTCCTGCAGCAGCCTGGCTTCATCCACCGCCGTGATCGACGGGCGTGCGCCGCTGCCGCGACGACCGGCGAGATAGACCAGCACCTTGCGCTGGGGGGCCGAGCTGGCAGGCCGGACCCCGCTCTCGGGCGCCGGGCCGGTGTACTGACCCAGCACGATGCTCAGCACCCTGAGACCGGCATGCTCTTGCGCCAGGGCCTGCGCCCGCCGCGCCGCCAGCTGTTCCTCGGTCTCGACGGCCCCCTCGAACGAGGCCAGACCAACGACGATCGCGAGCTGTGCGCGGGTCGGCGCCCGGGTCAGTTCCGCGAGCGTCGGGTCCGGATGGCGCATGAGGGTGTTGAGGGTGCAGGCCCCCGGATCGCCGCCAAGATCAAACGCTGTTCGGCCGTCGTCGCCAAACGCCCAGGTCGCACTGGCTCCGGCGGCCTCGGGGCGATCACCTGCCTTCACCGGGCTGCCGGGGGCTTCGCACACCAGACCGCCGCGCACCAGAAAGGCCTCCCCGGGCTGACGAGCCTCGGGGACACCGGCCAGCCAGGTCAGCACCGCGGCCGCATAGACGAACAGGACCCAGACGGCCCCGACGGCGGCGATCGTGAGCAGACGCGCCGGGGTGCGATCGCGCGAGGGATTGGCCCGGCGCCGGTCGGCGACCAGGGCCAGGCCGAAGCTCAGGGCCAGCAAGGCGACCAGGACGGCGAGCAGAACAGGCCCGGCCAGGGCGTTGGCGGCATTGGCCTGCTCCAGGGCGGCCAGCAGCTGGCCGACAGGCGCCAGCCCCTCCGACAGGGACCACTCGCTCCCGGCGCCGAACACCCGGACATGGATCAGGGGGATGAGGTGCGCCGCCAGCCAGTTGCCCGCCAGCAGCATGAGCAGGCCCAGGCCGAAGGCCAGAACCACGCGGCGCTCACTGGACGTCGGGTTCTGCGCCGCCACTGACCTGAACCCACGCTTGAGGAACGCCGCATAGGTCGTGAGGTTTTCCCTGGCGATCGCCAGTCTTTCCCGGGCGAGGTCCTCCATCTGCTGGCGCAAGGCCGCCTCGCGCGTCTGCCGGGCCTCGAGCGCCGCGTCGGCGGAGAGCGGGGTGGCGGCGGGATCATCGCCGGCGACCTCGGCCGGGGCCGGCCGCACGACGCGTTCGTACTGCAGAAGATACTCCGCGCCGTCCGTCTGCAGGCGGTCAAGGCCGATACGCAACAGTACCAGGGTCAGGAGGGCGACCACCACCATCAGGGCGGCGACGAGAATGCCGCCCGACAGGGCGACCAGGGCGCTGCCGGCGATGATGAGCCCGGAAACCAGCCAGAAGGTCACGCCCGGCTCGGCGGGATCGGCGACCTCCGGGGGCGGGAGGAAACGGAAGTCGCCCGAGATCAGATCGGCGAGGGCGCGCGGCCGATCGGCCCCGGCGCCGGGGGCCTGGTCCACAGCCTGCGCCTTCTCCACGGCCTGCTCGAACACCTCGCGCAGGCGATCGACGGAGCGGGGCTTTCCAAACTTCGAATTGAACACCGACGTGCGGACGGTGTCATAGAGCCACCAGCCGAGTCCCCCCACGAGGATGGTGGCGCACAGGGCCAACAGCGCCCACCAGCGCACGAGGGTCTCGATGCGGGCGAGGCGCTCGTCGCCGCAGAGGTCCCCCAGCTGGGCCTCACGACCCGGCGGGAGCGCATAACAGGCCTCGGCCGCCAGCACGGCGCTGATCTTTTCGGGCGTCGGTCGGAGGTCTCCGAGTTCGGCGAGGGTGATTCCGGCGCCGACGGTACCGTCCACCTGGAACAGGTCGATCAGGGGCCTGAGCTCGCGCGTCAGCTCCCCGACGCTCGCGGTCCGCTCGAAGGTGCGGGTCATGGGGCCATCGCGATCCTCGGGCGTGATGATCACGCCGATCACCGCAATCAGCTTGAACAGGGTCGCAAGCCCCACCCCGCCCAGAATGATCTGGGCCAGATACTCTGACCGTCGCATGGTTCGCCCCCGCTCCCCTTCAGTGAGGACAAGGCGCACGGTTCCACGAACGTCGCTATCGCATTCCCTCCCGACACGAGCTGTGTTGCGCCGCCGCACTCCACCGCCCCCCGCCCGAGACCTCGGCGCCTCGGGAGGCTAACCGCGACGGGATGTGGACCTGCGACTGGCCGCCGTCGGCTTCGCGCGCGGCGGTCAGGGACCGGGGACGAAGTCCGGATCGATGAAGCAGGGCTGCCCGAGCCGGGCGGCGAGACGCTCGCAGGCCGCGGCGAGGCTGGCCACGGTGGGCCGCTCGCCGGTGTCCAGCCAGGCCTCAAGCGCCTGAAGCGCCGCCGCATACTGGGGCGGGGACAACCGGCTGTGCGCGGTCTCGGTCGTGTATGCCTGGACCAGCAGGTCCGCGCGACCGGCCGCGGCCACCGTGGCCCCGTACCGGACGGACTGCTCCACGAACACCGTGGGGTCGTAGCGGCCATGCAGCGTGAGGGTCGGGGCCACGATGCGCCCGGCCGGATCGCTGTCCCACGCCAGCGCCGCCACGGCCTGTGGATCGGCAGCGAACCGCTCGACCCCTTCGTTGAGCGCCTGATCATCGTCCGAGCCGCGGTAGGTCCGCCCGGTGTTGTCGAAGGGATTGCCGCCGCCGACCCGGTTCCAGACCAGATCGGCAAACAGATTGGTGGCCCAGGCGAGATGGGCCACCAGCTGGTCCTCCGCGACACCCGTCACCGCCAGGATGTTGCGCAGGCGCCGCGACTGCTCCGGCGAACGGGACTGCGGCGGTCTGCCGACGCCGGTGCAGGCCTCGACACGCGCTGCGATCTCGGCCCGGCGCAGGGTCGCCCCCCGCGGCTGCCCCTGCCACAGCGGGTACTGGACCTCGTCCGGCCGCGGATGGTTGCGGCAGTAGAACTGATAGACCGCGCGCAGATCGGCCCGGAACCCATAAGCCCGCGAGCCGCCGCCGAGGATGCCGCTGGTCAGCAGGACGGCGTCATAGCGACGCTCGCCGTCAGCCCCGGTCGCGTAGAGCTCCGCGACCATGGCGGCGACGTTCCCGCCCCACGACTGGCCGTGCAGGAAGGTGCGCTCCGGCTTGCCGTAAAGCTCCCACACGATCTGGCGCAGCTGGTCGGTGTCTTCCGCCGCCATGCGGACGCCGTAGCCCCCCCGTCGGTAGGTGGAGCCGGCCCAGGCGTAGCCCTCGGCCACCATCACCGCGAAGCGATCGAGGTCCTCCGCCGGCTCGTCCCGCGCCGGATCGCCAAGCCTGGGGCCGCCGTGGGCGTGCAGGACCAGTCGCCCGTTCCAGTCCGCCGGGCGGGCGTACCACCACCAGGCGCCGCTGGCCGCCTGGCCGGACCAGCAGCGTGTCCCGGCCGGCAGACTGGGCGGACAGGTCTCCGGCCGCGGCGCCCCGCCTTGCGCGGCGGCCGGGACGGCGGCCATCAGGCCCGCCGCCGCCACGAGGGCGGCGAACGGGCCTTGGCTCCGGCGGGAAGGCGTCACGGGGTTCAGAACTCCTTGGTCAGGCTGACGTACCAGTACCGCCCGTACGGGCGGTAGAGGGAGCCGAGATAGCCGCTCGAGGCCAGGGGCGGGCGCTCGTTGGTGATGTTGCGGGCGCCGAGCCGCAGGCGGGTGTTGGCGGCGAAGCCGGCCGTCTCGTCCCACTCATACTGGCCATAGAGATTGCCGGTGACCTGGCTGGCCACCTCCCAGGCGTTGCCGGCCGCGTCGAGGAAGCCGCTCTCGTCCACCGCCGAGATGTACTGGGTGAAGGCGCCGACCTGCCACGGGCCGTTGCGCCAGGTCACCGAGCCCGAGACCCGCCACTCCGGCCGGCCGTCCTGGGCGATCAGGTCAGAGGGCTCCGGCAGCGGCGTCGCCGCATTGATCACCCCGTTGTCGCGGGCCTCATAGAGGGCGTCGATCGCCGGCCCGGGCTCCCGGCCGAACTTGATGAGCTTGGCGGCGTCGATGTTGACCCGGAACGAGCCGATCGGGGTATCGCGCAGCCGCCAGTTGAAGCCGATGTCCAGCCCCTCCACGTCCTGCGGCAGCAGGTTCACGAAGCGATCGCTGATCGAGATGATCTGGCCCACCGGCGCGATGCCGGTGCCGGCGAACAGGGCGATGTCGTCGACGTTGGGCGCCGCGCGCACCACCAGCGGGTTGGAGCCGCCCTGCACCCGGTCGGCATAGTCCTGGACCACCGCGTTGCGGCCGCCGAACAGGCCCACGATGTCGGTCTGCTGGATGCGCCAGCGGTCGACCGTCAGGGTGAAGTCGCCCCAGCTCTCGGGAAGGAACTGCGGCTGGAAGACCACCCCGTAGGACTGGGTGGTGCTCTCTTCGGGCTTCAGGTCCGGATTGCCGGAGACCAGGAGCGAGGCGCCGATCGAGCGCGAGCAGGCGCCGAAGGTAGCGATGCGGCCAGCCCGCAGATCCGCCTCGCAGCGGATGTAGTCCGGGTTGGTCGACAGGCGACCGTAGGTGGCCGTGTTGACCTGCTCCAGGTTCGGGGCCCGGAAGCCCTCGGAATAGGACGCCCGCACCCGCAGCCCGTCCAGGACGTCCCAGGCCATGGCAATCTTCGGCTTGGCCACGTCGCCGAAGTCCGAATAGTGTTCGGCCCGGCCGGCGATCTGGAACTCGAGGCTGTCGACCAGCGGGATGTTCATCGCCGGCGACACCACGGGCACGGCGAACTCGACATAGGCCGAGGTGACCGTGCGCTCGCCGCGGGTGTCCGGGTTCTGGCTGACGGCGATGACGTTCGACAGCTGGGTCTCGCCGGTCACCGCATCCACGAACGGGTTGGTGCCGTCGAGGTTCTCATCGCGGTTGTCGCGCTGGGTTTCGCGCCGCGTCTCCAGGCCGAAGGCCACGCCGACCTCGCCGGCCGGCAGGGCGAACAGGTCCGGCCGCGACATGCGGAAATCAAGCTGGCTGAGCGTGGTGCGGGACTCGCGCCGCAGCCGGAAGGTGATGGCGTCCAGCGCGGCCTGCGAGCTGGGGGTGCAGTCGCCATAGCTGGTCTGGGTGATGCAGCCGCCGTTGAACGGGTTGTAGGCGTCCGGCGTCGACAGGGCGAGCGAGGTCTGCAGGGCGCTCGTCTTCACCGCATCGGACTCGTCGACGGCCTCCGCCTCGGAGTACAGCAGCGCCGTCTCCCAGTCGAAGCCGCGCCACTGGCCGCGCAGGCCGGCGAGGGCCCGCGCCTGGTAGTTGGAGACGTCCACCCCCTGGTAGCCCGCGTCCACGAAGCGGTACTGGTTGAGCCGTATCGGCAGGCCGCTGGCCGGGACATTGGTCAGCCCGGCGATGCGGTTCGGATTGGCCCGGCCATCGGCGAAGGTCACCGGCCCGAAGGGGTTCCAGTAGTTGGAGGCCGGGATCACCAGGGTGTTCAGGTTGATCACTGGCGGCTGCACCCGGTGGGTGTCGGCGCTGTAGTAGCCCAGCTCGCCGAAGACGGTGACCGTGTCGCTGAGGTCGTAATGTCCGGCGACGAACAGGTTGAGCCTCTGGGTGTCCGGCAGGATCGTGGTGCCCGGCGCCGTGTCGAAGCGCAGGTCGCGCTGCGTGCCGTTGAAGCTGAACGTGCCCGAGGCGAGGCAGACGTCGCCGGTAGGCACCAGACAGCCGGCGACGCTCGCCGGCTGGATCCGGAAGGCGCCGGCATTGGTCGTCAGGCTGGTCGTGCCGCGACGAACGGCCGTGGTGATGCCGACCACCTGCAGGTTCGGCCACGGGCCGCGGGTGTTGCGGGCGTCCGGCGTCAGGCTGGAGGCGAAGGCCGGATCGTTGGCGAACAGGAAGCGCAGGTTGTCCGTCGCGGTGAACTCCTGGTCCTCCGCGAGCAGCGCGGAGCGATCCGTGTAGTCGATGAACGCCGAGATGTTGCCCCGCTCGAAGTCCTTCCCGGCAAATAGGCCGAGGCTGAACTCGCGAAGGTTGGTCCCCTCGGCGCCGCCATACTGGGTGTTGATGCGCAGACCGTCGAAGTCGTCGCGCAACACCGTGTTGACGACCCCGGCCACCGCGTCCGCGCCGTAGATGGCGGCGGCGCCGTCCAGCAGCACCTCAAGCCGTGCGAGACCCGAGACCGGGATGGCGTTGGAGTTGTAGCTGAGCACCGGCACCGTGCCGGTGTCGGACGTGCCCTGGCTGGTCGGATGCTGCACGATGCGGCGTCCGTTCAGCAGCACCAGCGTATTGCCCACGCCAAGGGAGCGCAGGTTGATCGAGTTCACGTCGCCGCGCGCCGCATTGGAGGTTTGCGGATTGTTGGCGGCGCTGAACAGCACATCACCCATCTGCGGGATGGTGCGCAGAAGGTCGTCGCCGTTGACCGCGCCCGTCGCCAGGATCTGCTCCTCGGTCAGCACCGTGACCGGCAGGGCCGCCGTGACATCAGCACCGCGGATCTGCGATCCGACCACCACGATGGCCTCGACCGTCGAGGCGTCCTGGGGCCCGCCCGGGGCGGCGACCGCCGGAGACTGGGCGGCGGCCGCGCCGGCGAGCGTCAGCAGGGTGGCGCCGGCCGTCGTGGCCAGCAGGGTCGTCCGGGTTTTCATGATCTTGCTCCTCCCCAATGTGTTCTTCTGGTTTCCCGCTGGTCCGGATCAGTCCCGGGCCAGCACGAGATCGTCGCCGGGGCCCGCCGCCGGATCGGCCGGGGCCGCGAGCGGCGCAGGGTCGCCGTTGAGCGCCGCGGCCAGCGCCTCGCGGTCCAGCGCCCCCTCCCAGCGGGCGACCACGAGCGTCGCCACGGCGTTGCCGATGAAGTTGGTCACCGCCCGGCACTCGCTCATGAAGCGGTCGATACCGAGGATCAGGGCCATGCCGGCGATCGGCACGTCCGGCACCACCGCGAGGGTCGCGGCGAGGGTGATGAAGCCGGCGCCCGTGATCCCCGCGGCCCCCTTGGAGCTCAGCATGGCCACAAGCAGGAGCGTGACCTGCTGCCAGATCGTCAGCTCGATGTTCAGCGCCTGGGCGATGAACAGCGCCGCCATGGTCATGTAGATGTTGGTGCCGTCGAGGTTGAAGGAATAGCCGGTCGGCACGACCAGCCCGACCACCGACCTGGCCGCCCCGGCCCGCTCCATCTTCGCCAGAAGGCTGGGCAGGGCCGCCTCCGACGAGGAGGTGCCGAGCACCAGCAAGAGCTCCTCCTTCAGGTAACGGATGAGCTTGAAGATCGAAAAGCCGTTGGCGATGCAGACCAGCCCGAGCACCCCCACCACGAACAGCGCCGAGGTCAGGTAGAAGGTGGCGATCAGGGCGATCAGGTTCGCCACCGAGGCGATGCCATAGGCGCCGATGGTGAAGGCGAAGGCCCCGAACGCCCCGATGGGCGCCGCCTTCATCACGATCGTCACCAGCTTGAAGAAGGCGGTTGAGACCGACTCCAGCATGCCCAGAACGGGCTTGCCCGCGTCACCAACCATGGCGAGCGCGAGACCGAACAGCACCGATACGAACAGGACCTGAAGGATGTTGCCGGTCGAGAAGGCGCTCACAAAGGTGTCGGGGATCACCGACAGGAGGAAGCCCACAACCGTGGTCTCATGCGCGGCGGTCGAGTACTGGGATACAGCGCCGGAATCGAGCGTGGCCGGGTCGATGTTCAGTCCCCGTCCCGGCTGGACGAGATTGGCCACAATCAGCCCGACCACCAGGGCCAGGGTCGAGAACACCAGGAAGTAGGCGAAGGCCTTGGTGGCCACGCGACCCACGCGGCCAATGTCGCGCATGCCGGCGATGCCCACGACGATAGTCAGGAAAATCACCGGGGCGATGACCATCTTGACCAGCTTGATGAAGCCGTCGCCCAGCGGCTTGAGGCTCTCGCCGAAGGCCGGGAAGAAGTGGCCGATCAGACCGCCGATCAGGATGGCGCCCAGAACCTGGACATAGAGCTGGAGGTACCAGGGGCGCGGACGCTCCATCGTGCCGTCGTGCCCAGAGGCGATATGCATGCACCCTCCCGCCGCCGCAGCGACTTCATGACCTCACGGCGATCTGACGTCGCCCGGACATCAGTGTGCGGCGGCGTCGCGGCGTCGCCAAAGTCGCGCGGCCAGAGTCATACCCAGTTGTTTTTGTTGACTTTTACTTGAGCGGGCCGCCTTCGAGCTGCGAATCTTCGCACACCACACTAGGCAAACTGTGCGGATTTCCGCACAGTCGTCCCATGGCTCGACGGCTCGCCCTGCTCCGCCAGCGTCTCAGCCGGCCGGCGGCGCGGCCGTGGCTCGCGCTGGTCGCCGGATGGGCTGTCCTGTCCCTGCTGGCGATGACGACGGCGGCCGAATTGGCCCGCCGCGACGCCATGCGGGAGCTGACGCGTCAGGCCGAGGCCGACGCGGCCCTGCATGCGGCCGTGCTGCGCAGCGAACTCGAGAAGCAGCGCTCGGTGCCCGTGGTGCTGGCCCAGGATCCGGATGTCATCACGCTGCTGGCGGATCCAGCCGCCTCCGCCGATCTGGTGAGCTCCAAGCTCGAGGGACTGGCGACGCAGATGCGGGCGGCCGCCATCTATGTGCTCGACGCCCGCGGCCTGGCGCGCGCCGCGAGCAACTGGCGCGAACCGACAAGCTTCGTCGGCTCAAACTACGCGTTCCGGCCCTACTTCCGCGGGGCCCTCACCAACGGCGCGGCCGAGTTCTTCGCCCTCGGCACGGTCAGCGGGCGGCCTGGCCTTTATCTCGCCCGCAGGATCGGGCCGGCGGACGCCCCGATCGGCGTGGTCGTGGTCAAGGTGGAGTTCGAGGCGCTGGAGGCCGAGTGGCGCCAGACGGGGGAGCCGGCCTTCGTCATAGACGCGCGCGGGGTGGTGCTGGTCACCAGCGAGCCGGACTGGCGCTTTCGACGCAGCCGCGACCTGACGCCGGCCGAACGAGAGGCCATTCTCGAGGACCAGACGCTTCGGGGGCGGGCGCTGGACCCGCTGCCGTTCACGGGGGAAGCGGGAGATGTGGTGCGGATCTCCAGCGGCCCGGGGACCGGCGAGTGGATCCTCGCCGTAACCCCGACGGACACGCCGGGCTGGACGCTCTATTTGCTCGACCCGGTGGAGCGGGCCATCGTCGTGGCGACCGCCAACGCCCGTGCGATCGCGTTTCTGGGGATCACTCTGCTGGCCACCGCCGGCGGCGTCCTGCTCCGGCGGCGCCAACAGGCCCACGCCCGGGCCCGGGCCGAGGAAGCTGCGCGCGCCGAACTGGAGCGACGAATCGACGAGCGCACGTCGGAACTCCGCGAGACCAACAGCCGGCTGAGAAGCGAGATCGACGAGCGGCGGCGCGCCGAGGCCAGCCGCGAGGCGCTACGCGAGGAGCTGATGCAGGCAGGTCGCCTCGCGACGCTCGGCCAGATCGCCGCCGGCGTAGCCCATGAGATCAACCAGCCGGTGGCCGCGATCCGCATTCACTCCGAAAACGCAGCCGCCCATCTCGACCGCGGCGATGAGGACGCAGCGCGCCGCAATCTCGGCCATGTGCCCCGCCTGACCGAACGGATCGGGGCGATCACCGACCAGCTTCGCGCCTTCTCGCGCAAGGGCGGCCGATCGATCACCGCGGTCTCGCCGGCGAGGGCGGTGGACGGCGCCCTGCTCCTGATCGGGCACCGGCTCCGCGCCCACGGCGTCGCCCTCGATCTGTTCGGTCTGGAGACGGTCCGCGTCAAGGCCGATCCCATCCGGCTGGAGCAGGTGATCGTGAACCTGCTCCAGAATGCGTTCGAGGCGCTGATCGAGGCCGGTACGCCGGAGCCGGCCATTCGCATCGCGGCAGCGCGCGACGGAGATCGGGTGGAGATCGCCTTGTCCGACAACGGCCCCGGCATCGACCCTGCCATCGCCGCCACCCTGTTCACGCCGTTCGTCACCACCAAGCCGAATGGGCTTGGCCTTGGACTCGTCATCTGCCGCGACATTGTCGCGGCGTTGGGCGGCGAGCTGGGCCTCAAGCCGACCGCCGCCGGGACGACGTTCGTGATCCTGCTGGAGGCCGCCTGATGGAATTCGCCCGGCCGCGCTCGGTCGTCCTCGTCGACGATGACGACGCTTTCCGCGCAGCCCTGGCCGAGCGGCTGCGGCTCGAGGACATGGAGGTGCGCGATTTCGCCGCCGCCGAGCCGGCGCTGCGCACCCTGTCGGCGGATTACCCGGGCGTTGTGGTGACGGATCTGCGCATGCCGGGCGTCGACGGACGCGGCCTGCTCAGCCGGGTGCGCACGGTGGATCCGGATCTGCCCGTGGTGATGATCACGGGCCATGGAGACATCGACGACGCGGTCGAGGCGCTGCGCGCGGGGGCCTATGATTTCGTCGCCAAACCGTTCGACTTCTCCCGCCTCAGGGAGTCGCTCGCCCGGGCGCTGGAGAAGCGCGGTCTGGTGCTGGACAACCGGGCGCTCTCGCGCGCCGTGGTCGCCTCGCGCCCCGGGACGACCCTGCTCGGCGACAGCCCCGCCATCCAGAGGCTCACCGCCATCATCGAGCAGGTCGCCGACGCCGACATGGACGTCCTGATCGAGGGCCCCACCGGCGCCGGCAAGGAGGTCGTCGCGCGGGCCCTGCACGAGGGCGGACGCCGCCGCGTGCACCGCTTCGTCGCGGTCAACTGCGGCGCCCTGCCCGAGGGCCTGATCGAGGTCGAGCTGTTCGGCTGTGAGCCCGGCGCCTTCCCCGGCGCCCTGCGTCGCCGCATCGGTCTGGTCGAGCAAAGCCATCGCGGCACCCTCTTCCTCGATGAGGTCGAGAGCCTGTCGCCGGCCGCGCAGGTGGCCCTCCTGCGCGTCATCGAGCAGCGCGAGGTGCAGCCCTTCGGGGCCGCCGCGTCCAGGACGCTTGACCTGCGCATTCTGGCCGCCTCGAAGATCGACCTCGCCGAAGCCGTCACGGCCGGCGGGTTCCGGGCGGATCTCTACTACCGCCTGAACGTGCTCAAGCTGAGGGTCCCTCCGCTGGCCGAGCGGCGCGAGGATATCCCGCTGTTGTTCGCCCATTTCCTCGCGCTGACCTCGACGCAGCGCGGACTGGCCCCGCGCCCCATCAACGACGCCGTCCGGCGGGTGCTGATCGAGGACCCCTGGCCGGGAAATGTGCGCCAGCTGGCCAACTTCGCCGAACGCGTCGCTCTCGGGCTGTTCGAGGAGGAGGCGGACGCGTCCGCTCCCGACGAGGGGGGGCTGGCGGAACGTCTGGAGCGGTTCGAGCGCGCCCTGCTTGAGGACGCCCTGAAACGTCACAGAGGCTCCGCTGCAAACGTCTGCGAGGCGCTCCGCCTGCCGCGCAAGACGCTTTACGACAAGCTCGCGCGCCACGGCCTGCGCACCGCCGACTTCCGCTAGTTCTGCCTCCGCGCGGCGGTGTCCGTGTCGTCAGGACGACGCAGGCGCGGCCCAGGCGCGCAGGGCGAGCGCCACCATTCGGCGCACATGCCGGGGGATCGATGCGCGCACCTCCTCGATGTCGAGCCCCATCTCCACCTTGAGCACCTTCAGCCCGGTCCAGAGTCCCATCAGGGCCTCGGCCGCCTCGAGCGGATCATCAATGGCCAGTCCGGCCTCCGGCCCGCGGGTCCGCAAAAGATCCGCCAGGTCGTCGCGCGCGCCGCCGGGCCCCGACTCGAAAAAGGCCCGGGCCAGGTCCGGCCGCGCCCGGATCTGACCCATCAGCCGCGCCTGCAGCTCGATCAGCTGGTCGCTGGTCAGGAAGGTCATCAGCTGCACGCCGTAGTCGACAAGCACGTCGGCAAGGGGGGCGTCGCCCGCCAGCCGGCGCGGCAGATCGAGTCCCTGGACATGGGCCTGCATCGCCGCATCGAACAACGCCGCCTTTGACGGATACCGGCGATACAGCGTCAGGCGACTGACCCCGGCCTGGCGCGCGATGGCCACCATGCTGGCGCCGTCCAGGCCGTGCTCCAGGAAGGCCGCCCACGCGACCTCAAGGATCGCGGCCTCGTCCAGCGCCTGCCGGGGTCGGCCGGGGCGGCGCTTTGGCGCATGGTCCATCGCAAGCTTCACCTTGTTAATGAGAACACCGTGTATATTTTCGCGGTCCAGGCGCGTCCGGGGGCGCACCATAGCAGGGAGCGGCTCATGGCGGTGCTGTCGATCGCCCGGCTGGCGCTGAAAATGCTGGCCGGCGACCGGGTGAAGTATCTCGGCCTCGTGTTCGGTATCGGCTTCGCCACCCTGCTGATGACCCAGCAGGTGACGATCTTCGCCGGTCTGCTGACCTGGGGCGCCAACCCCGTGCTGGACGTCCGCGAGGCCGACGTGTGGGTGATGGACCCGCGGGTGAAACAGCCCGATCAGGGCCAGCCCCTTCCCGACCAGGCGCTCTATCGCGTGCGATCGGTCGAGGGCGTCGCCTGGGCCGTGCCCTATTTCCGCGCCCAGGGCGCCCTGACCACGCGGGAGGGGGCGCTCGCCGCGGTGCAGATCATCGGCCTGGACAACCAGAGCCTGGTCGGCCTGCCGCTGGAGAACCGCGCCGAGGCGGCGGCGGCGCTGAGCGGCCGCAACTCGGCGGTGCTCGACCGCAACACGCTGAACCTGATCTGGCCCGATGGACGCGATCCGATCGGCGAGGTGGCGGAGATCAACGACAACCGCGTCGTGGTCCGCGGCCTGACCAGCACCCTGACCACCTTTGCGGGCCTGCCGACCGTCTATCTGAAGTACACCGACGCCATCTCCATCACGGCCCCCGAGCGCAACAAGCTGTCGTTTGTGCTGGTGCGCGCCGCGCCCGGCGAGGCTCCCGCCGACCTGGCCTCCCGCATCAGCCGCGAGACCGGGCTCAAGGCGCTCACGCGCAACGAGTTCGCCGCCTCCGGCGTCCGCTTCATCATCGAGAACACCGGCATCCCGATCTCGTTCGGCGTGGCCATCGCCCTCGGCGTCGTGGTCGCGATCGTCATCACCGGCCTGACGCTGGCGATGTTCGTGGCGGAGAACCTGAAGACCTTCGGGGCCCTCAAGGCCATCGGCGTGACCAACAGCCAGATCGTCCAGATGGTGCTGGCCCAGGCGCTGGTGGTCGGCTTCATCGGCTACGGCATCGGCGTGGGCGGCACTGCGGCCTTCGTCTTCTTCGGCAGCTCGGATCCCGGACTGAGGGGCTTCTCCCTCCGCCCGGACGTGCTGATCGGCGCGGCCCTGCTCGTCGCCGCCATCGTCATCGGGTCGGCCCTGGTCAGCATCCGGCGCGTGCTGCGGCTCGACCCCGCGATCGTGTTCAGGGGATAGGGCTCATGAGCGGACGCTCCGCCGCCGTCCTGCGCGGCATCATCAAGGACTTCCCGAACGGCGCCGAGACCCTGCGCGTCCTGCACGGGGTCGATCTGGATCTCGCCTTCGGCCAGATCACCTTCCTCGTCGGCCCCTCCGGCTCGGGCAAGACGACGGTGCTGTCGATCCTCTCGGGCACGCTGTCGCCCACCTCCGGCAGCGTCGAGGTGCTGGGCGAGCGCCTGGAGCGCATGAAGGGCGACCGGCTGGTGCGCTTCCGTCGGCGGAACATCGGCTTCGTCTTCCAGCAGTACAACCTCGTACCGACCCTGACCGCCACCGAGAACGCCGCCATTCCGCTGCTCGCCGACGGTGCGCCATGGGGTCGGGCGCACCACAAGGCCCGCGATCTGCTGGCATCGGTGGGTCTCGCGGACCACCTCGACAAGCTGCCGCGCCAGCTGTCCGGCGGTCAGCAGCAGCGCATCGCCATCGCCCGCGCCCTCGTCCATGGCCCCGCCCTGGTGGTCTGTGACGAGCCCACCGCGGCCCTCGACGCCGCGGCGGGCCGTCGGGTCATGGAGCTGCTGTCCGGCGCAGCGGCGAGTCCCGACAGCGCTGTTCTGGTCGTCACCCACGACGACCGCATCTTCCCCTTCGCGAATGTCATCTACGAAATGGAGGACGGCCGTCTCGCCGGCGTCCGGGCCTCCCCTGCCCGGAGCCCGTCATGACCAGGTCGCTCAAGCTTCTCCGTAATCTCGCCCTGCCGGCGACAGCCGCCGGGTTGATCGTGTTCGCCGTGCTCGTGGTCGACCGGCCCAGCGCGCAAACGTCGGAGCCTGTCGCGGCGCCGGCCTCGCCCGGGGCGGCCAACCTGCAGGCGATCGCCGCGGTCGGCCTGGTCGAGCCGAGCAGCGAGGCCATCGCCGTCTCGGTCGACACCCCGGGTGTCGTGCGCGAGATCCTCGTCCGGGCCGGTGACGACGTGACAGCGGGCCAGCCGCTCTTCCGGCTGGACGCGCGGATCATCACCGCGGACCTGCGCCGCGCCCGCGCGGCGGCCGACGTCGCCGAGGTGGCCCTCGCCGACGCCCGCGCCCGCGCCCGGCTGTTCGCGGACGTCGCGGATCCGCGGGCCGTCTCTGGCGACCAGATCGACCGGGCCGCCTTCGCCGCCCGCCGCGCCGAGGCGGATCTGGCGCTGGCCCGGGCCGAGATCGCCCGGCTCGAGACCGAGCTGGAGCTGCGCACCATCCGAGCTCCCATCACCGGGCGGGTGCTGCGTCTGAACGTCCGCCCGGGCGAATACGCCGTCGCCGGCGGCGCGACGCCCCTGCTCACGCTCGGCGCCGTCGAACCCCTGCACGTCCGGGCCCAGATCGATGAGGAGGACGCCGTCCGCGTCGCCGCCGGGGCGCCCGCCCGGGCGTCGCTGCGCGGCGACGGCGCGCAACGCTTCGACCTCGCCTTCGTGCGCTTCGAGCCCCAGGCCCAGCCCAAGCGCAACCTCAACGGCGGGGGCGAGCGCGTGGACACCCGGGTGGTGGAGGCCATCTACGCCTTCGAACCAAGCGCCGCGCAGGTCTTCGTCGGCCAGCAGGTCGATGTCTTCATCGAGGCCAGCGCCGTCCGGGGCGGTGCGCGATGAGCCGAGCGCCATCCGTCGCCGCCACCCTGCTAACCGGCCTCGCCGCGGCCAGCCTCGGGGCCTGCGCGCCCGTGGCCTCCGTGGCGCCGCCCGCCGCCCCCCTGCCTGCCGCCGCCTTCTCGGCGCCGGCCGGCGCGCCGACCGCCGCCCGGGCGGCGTGGTGGACCGCGGCCGGCGACGACGCCCTTGCAGAGCTGGTGGCCGCAGCGGGCGACATCGGCACGGTCGCCATCGCCGAGGCCCGGCTCGCGGAGGCCGGCGCCCTGGCCCGCGCCGCCGCGGCGGCCCGGGGCCCCACGCTGGGGCTCAACCTGCAGCAGTCGGTCGCCTTCCCCGACGGCGGCGACGCGGTCGGCGCCAGCCTCGCCCGGCTGGAGGCGGCCCTGCCGGTCGACGCCTATGGCGCCGTGGAGGCCCGCAGCGGCGCCGCCGTCCTCAGGGTGCGACAGAGCGCGGCCGAGCTGGAAGACACCCGGCTGCGGGCAAGGATCTCCGCCGCCCGGCTTTACGTCGCCGTTCGCGCCGCCCAGGCCCAGCAGGCGGCGGCGGCGCGCAGCCTCGATGCGGCAGAGGCGCTGCTTGAGCTCGCCGCAGCGCGCGAGACCGCCCGGCTCGGGAGCGGCCTCGAGACCGCCCAGGCCCGCACGGCCGTTGAGCGGGCGCGCGCCGCCCTGCCCGGCCTTCAGCTCGCCGAGCGGCAAGGCCGCCTCGCGCTCGAGGCCCTGCTGGGTCGGCAGGTCGCCCTTGACGCCCCAGGCGCCGGAGGCGAACGCCTGCCGCAGCTGGGCGCCCGCGAACTGCTGACCAGCCCCGCCGCCATGGTGGTCGAGCGGCCGGACCTGCGGGCGGCCTCGACGCGGCTGCAGGCCGCGGGGCTCGACGCCTTCGCCGCCCGGGCGGATCGCTACCCCTCGCTGAACCTGACGGCCGTGCTGAGCGCCTCCGATGCGCGGCTGGCCCCCTCAAGCCAGACCGCCGAGCTGGGCCTGGGTCTGGTCGGCGTCCTGTTCGACCGGGGCCGCCTCCGGGCGCTGGCCGACGCCGCCTCGGCGCGCGAGCGGGTGGCCCTCGAGGCGTGGCTGCAGGCGCTTCGGGACGCCTTCGCCGAGGTCGAGACCCAGCTGGAGGCCCTGCGCCGCGCCGAGGACCGCCTGCGCCTGCAGCAGAACCTCCTGGCCGCCGCGGCCGACGAGCTGTCGCTCGCACGGGCGCGGCACGCCGCCGGTCTGGCGGACTTCTCGGAGGTGCTGCTGGCGCAGCAGACGCTGGCGGACGCGGAGCGCGACCTCATCATCGCCGACACCGATCGCGCCAACGCCGAGCTTGGCCTTCTGCTGGCTGTGGGCGCAGGGAGCGGCCAACCGGCAGGTTGAAACTGCCCCGCCGCCAGCCTCGGAAGCGCCGCGTCCGGCGCACCGGCCGCCCGGGAGGGCAGGAACGACGGTGTTCTGCGCCGCCGGCCGCGCCGATCGAGACACTCCGGTGAACCTTCCGTGAAGTGTTTTTCGTCGGGCTGAGGGGCCGGGGAGGGCCGGCGTTGCTGCATGCGGGGCGTCACGACACGCGCCGGCGCAAAGGGCGTCGGCCGCCCCGGGGGATCGACCATGTCCAACCGGACCACCATGCGCCGCGCGCGCTTTCAGCTTCTCACCACCTCGGCTCTCGCGCTCTGCGCCGCTGCCGCGCCGGCGCTGGCCCAGGACCCGGGCGTCACCGAGGTCGAGGAAATCGTCATCACCGGCAGCTTCGCCGCCAGCCTTGAGGACGCCCTGCGCCTGAAGCGCCAGGCGCCGGGCATCGTCGACGCGGTCTCGGCCTCGGACATCGGCAACTTCCCGGCCGTCAACGTCGCCGAAGCGCTGCAGCGCGTCCCGGGCGTATCGATCTCGCGCGAGGCCGGCGAGGGCCAGTTCGTGTCAGTGCGCGGCCTCGGCCCGAACTTCCAGTTCGTGACGCTGAACGGCTCGCCGATCGCCTACAATGAGAACATCCGGAACTCCGACCAGTCGGGCCGCCAGTTCCAGTTCCGCGTGATCCCGGCGGACCTCATCTCGGCCATTGTCGTCGCCAAGACCCCGAGCGCCTCGGAGATCGACGGCGGCATCGGCTCGAACATCGACATCCGCACCGTCCGGGGCCTCGACGGTCCCGCCTATCTCGCCGTGGAGCTCGCCGCCCGCGGCGAGGCCCGGACCACAGGCCTGCATCCGGAGGTGACGCTCAGTGGGCGCTGGCGGAGCGACAATCTCGGGGTGGTCGCCGGCCTGGCGCGGGAGAGCCGCGAGGTGCAGTTCGACCGGCTCCAGACCCAGCGCTACCGCACGCTGCTGCTGGATGGCCAGCCGGTGGCGGTCGCCAATGATTTCCGCACCACTCTCGAGCGCGAGGACCGCGACCGGCTGAGCTTGTTCACCGGCATTGAATGGCGGCCTTCGAACCGCCTGGCCCTGACCCTCGACGCCCTCGCCTCCCGCTTCGGCAACGCCATTCGCGAGGATCGCCTCGCCTATGAGCTGGGCGACCGGGTGCTGGGCCCCTCCGCCAGCGACCTCAGGATCGACAACGGGGTGCTGGTCGGAGCCACGATCGGGTCGGGCCGGCTGAGCAACAATCTGGAGATGTCGGACCAGCGGCACGACAACATCTCCATCAGCGTGGCGGCAGACGCCCTGGCCGGCGACTGGCGCCTCCGGCCCCGTCTCACCTGGTCGCGCGCCCTGTCCGAGCTGGACCTGCCGCTGCAGCGGATTGCGGCGGTGACCCCCGAGGGGGCGACCTATGCGTTCGATCTGGGCGCCGATCCCATGCAGCGGCGCCGCATCGACCGCCTGGAGACAGGGTTCGATCTGACCGATCCGTCGCAGCTGGTGTTCAACCGCTATGGCATCCGCGCCACCGGGGTGGATGACGACGACCTGACGGCGATGCTGGCGGCGGACCGCCCTCTCGACGGCGGCGTGGGCCCCTTCCGCTGGCGCGGTCTGGAGCTGGGTTTCCAGGCGACCCGCCGCAGCCGCGACTACCGGCGCCGCGACCGGGAGGCGACCCTGCGGCCCGGCGCGGTCATCCGCCCCGACTTCTATGGCGCCAGGACGCCGGAAGCGGCGTTTGCGGGTCTGATCGCTCGCCGCGACGGGGCGCGGGCGGCCGCCGACTTCCCCCGCTTCGCCGCCGCCTTCCATCTGGGCGCGGAGTACGACGGCGTGGATCCGGGCGCGGACGACCTCTCCCCCACCGGCGCCGATCGCCAGAGCTCCTATGCCGTCGACGAGCGGCTGGGCGCCCTCTACGGCCGGCTGGACATGGACGGGGAGATTGCCGGGCGTCCGTGGCGGGGCGACCTCGGCCTGCGTCTGGTCGGCGCCCGGTCCGAGGTCATCGGCTCGATCCTGGGCGTCTCCGCCGGCGGCGAGCTGGAGGTCCGCCCGCTCGAAAGCCGGCTCGACACCCTCAACCTCCTGCCCAGCGCCACCCTCGTGGTCGATCTGGACACGCAGACCCTGCTGCGGGCGGCGGTGTCGCGCAGCCTGACGCGCCCGTCCCTGGCCGACCTGGGCGCCGCCACCATCCCGGCCAGTACGCTGGTCTTCGCCCTCTACACCCGCGGCGAGGCCGAGCTGCTCAATCCGGGCCAGAACACCATCTTCACCGGCGTGGGCGGCAATCCGGAGCTCAAGCCCTATGTCGCCACCAACCACGACCTGTCGCTGGAGCACTATTTCAACGGCTTCGGCGCCGTCAGCCTCGCGCTCTTCCACAAGGACATCGACGATTATGTGATGGTCGTGGACCGGCCCGAGCGGCTGACCTTCCAGACCCGGGCGGGGCCGCCGGTCGTGGCCGAGGTGCTGATGTCGCGCCCGCGCAACATCGGCCGCGCGTCGATCACGGGGGTGGAGCTGGGCTTCAGCGGGCGGCACAGCTCGGGACTGGGCCTCTGGGCCAGCGCCACGATCAATGACGCCCACAGCCGCGCCGGGGACGATGACCGCCGACAGCCCCTGCAAGGGGTGTCGCGCTACAGCGGGTCGATCAGTCCCTTCCTCGAGCGCGGTCGCCTTGAGGCGCATCTGTCATGGACCTGGCGCTCGACCTTTCGCTCGGTGGCCGACCTTCAGGGCGGCGGCGTCGAGGCGTTCGTCGTGGGCCCGGCCGGGGTGCTGGACGCGGGCGCGACCTGGCGTCTCGCGCCGGGCGCGGTCCTCGTCCTGCAGGCCTCGAACCTGACCGACACGGTGGATGTGGCGTGGGATGGCGCGCCGGACCGGCCGCTGCAGATCAGCCGGGCCGGCCGCTCTGCGGCCATCGGCCTACGGCTGAGCTTCTGGCGGGCGCAGGAACACCGGGTTGGCGTAGAACCACAGGTCGCTCCACGGATCCTCGCCCGGCGGATCCGGCAGGGGCTCCAGCTCGGCACCGGAGGTCCCCCGCACCCGCACATAGGCGGGGCCGGTCAGCGGCGGCAGGTCCAGGCTGAACACCAGCCGGTCGCTATCCCGGCGCGCGTCTGCCGGGGTCAGCCGGGCGATGACCCGGGCCGTGGGGTTGCGCGCGATATCCCGGTCGGCCTCGGTCAGCGGGCCTGCCCGGACCTCGCCGAGAATGACATCGACCCGGCGCAGGTCCGGCCGCTGGCCCGCCGCGTTCGGAGCATCGGGAAGGGTCACGGCGAAGGTGAGCCGCGGCCGCGCCCCCGGGGCCATCTCCAGCGTCTCGCCAAGCCCCGCGCTGCAGCCGCCAGCCTCGACCGCCAGATCAAGACGCGAGATCAGATCGCCGGTGACGGCAAAGACCCGGCCGGCGCGCAGGCCGTCGAGGATGTCCGCGGGATCCTGCCGGGCGAGGACCCAGGTCTTGGAGTACTCGCCAGGCCAGAAGTCGTCTCCGCCCTCGCTGGCGTGACGATGCGAGTCCGAAGTCGCGGTGATCCACCACGGCCGGCCATCGGCCAGCAGGGCGTCCCAGACGCCGCCGACCGTGGCGGTCATCTGGTCGAAGCCGCCTAGCGTCGGGGCCCGGCGATAGATGCCGCGGCGGCCTTCGGGCTTGAGGCTCGCCGCCTGGTGCCCGGGGGCCCCTTCCATGCCGATGGCCACGCGCGGGGCGGCGTCGCGCCAGTCCCTCAGGGAGCGGGCGTCATGCTCGCCCCAGACTCCCAGATCCGGCGCAGAGCGAGAGGGATGGTTGGCCAGGATCAGCGGACGCGGGTCCATGGCGTCCATCTCGCGCAGGGCCTGCAGCATCACGGCCCGCGTATCGCGCGACGGGTCGGCCGGCCAGGGTTCGCGGACGCTGTAGGCGGACTCCAGACGCCGCAGCATCTCGCGCTCGCCGTCATGGACGGGGATGATCAGGGTCGCGTGCTCGCTCCCGGGCGCATCCAGCTCAAGACCGTAGAAGAGCACGACGCCCGGCGTCGCCGCCCGGGCGCGCTGCAGCTCGGGCCAGGCGAGGTCGTGGTTCAGCTGCGAATGGTTCGGGCCGCCGTGATCGGTCGAGACCATCCAGCTCAGACCGAAGCGGGCGGCGGCGGCGGCGTTCTGCAGGATCGTATGAGGCCCGTCGCCGCCGAGCGTCGGCGCCGGCCGGCGGTCGGGGGCCGCGGGATCCGCCTGATAGGTGGCGCTGTAGTGGCTGTGCACGTGGTGATCGCCGGCCAGCCAGCGCCGCGGCTCCGCGGCCGGATCCGCCGGCCCGGCCGCGGCTGCGCCACCCCAGCCGGCGACGAGCAGCAGGGCGAGGGCGACACAGGGCGGTCGCCGGCGAACGGACGTGGGCATTGGGGTTCCCGCAAATCAGGACGCGGTGCGCGTCGGGCTCTCCTGTTCAACGCCGCGGCGGCGTCACCCCTCAGGGCCCAAACCAACAAACGTGCGACCCCGCGCGACGGGGAAACACCCTCCTGACGACATGGACTGCGCCACCGTACAGCGAGGCGCGACGGGGTCGCCGGCGACCTCCAGGGGCGCGGTGACCGGCTGACCATCGCCCGGGGCGCTCGGCGGCCCGACCGGCAGGTCGCGGGAGGGCGGGCGTCTGATGGCGTCACCGGCGGCGTGAGCGGACCGGGTCGTCGTCGATGAACCGCCGCGCTTCCGCGACGACCCCGGCGCGCGCCTCGGCGCGGGCGCGGAAGGCGCTCGGCGTCACCCCGAACCGCTGCCGGAACCTGGCCGTGAAGTAGGCATGGCTGCTGAAGCCCACAGCGAAGCCGATTTCCGACACGGACGCGGACGTTGAAGTCAGGCGAACCGCCGCCTGCTTGAGGCGCATATGGGTCACATAGTCCGCGAAACCCTGGCCGAACACCTGTCGGAAGAGACGCGAGAAATAGGCTGGCGACAGGTGGCAGAGCGAGGCTGCATCCGCCAGGGAAAGCGCTGCAGACGGCTGGTCGCGCAGGTGCTCGAGGAAGGGACGAAACCTCGACAGGCCGAAGGCGGGCGCGACGCCGTCCGGCGCGATCGCCGGCGCCCGATCAATGGCCAGATTCACCAACTCCAGATAGCAGCGGGCCTCCTGCACGAGGCCTGCCGTAACCGCCTCGGCCAGACGGTCGCAGAGACACGCGAGGCGCCTCTGCTCCGACGCGGTGAAGCGCACACAGCGGGGCCGGGCCGGACGCGCCTTCAGCGCAAAATCATGATAGTATTGGATGAGTGTCCACGTGGAGCGGCCGGCCGACAGGGCAAAGTCGTGCGCTGCCAGCGCCGACAGCCGCACCCCACAGGCCGGCGTCAGCGCGAAGCGCGCATCGTCCGCGAACAGCAGGCCGTCGACTTCGTCGAAGAGCACGATCTCCTCGGCATGATGGAAGTGCGCGAACCGGGCGGCCGCCGGCGCGTCGGGCTCGCGCCGCACGCGTTCGATCCGGACGGGCATGGCCGGTGAGAGAACGACAGGCTCGACCGCCAGGGGCTCCAGCATGGCAAGATCTCTATAATCTATCGCCGCCTTTGCAACAGCCTTGACCATCGAGGCGGGACGCCGCGCCCGCTAGCGTGTCGCGTCACGCCTGCGACTCGTCAGGCGCCTGCGACGCGCCGCGCGGAAGGGAACACGAGCCTTGACGACCCCCCTCAACACGCCGTTCCGCGTCGATGCCAGGATGATCGCGAACTTCGAGCGCGACGGCTTCGTGCGTGTTCCCGGAGCGCTCGATCCGCGCTGTGTCGCCGCGTACGGCGCGGTCATCACGCGCAAGACGCTTGAGTTGAACACCGACAATCGCCCGCTGGGGGAGCGGTCGACCTATGACCGCGCCTTCCTGCAGGTCATGAACCTCTGGCAGACCGATGACATCGTGCGCCAGTTCGTCTTCGGGAAGCGGCTTGCCGGGATGGCGGCGGACCTGCTCGGCGTCAGGTCCGTGCGCCTCTACCACGACCAGTCGCTCTACAAGGAGCCGGGCGGCGGCATCACGCCGGCCCATGCGGATCAGTACTACTGGCCCCTCTCCAGCGATCGCACCGTGACGGTCTGGATCCCGCTCCAGGAAGTGCCCGTCGATATGGGCCCCCTCGCCTTCTATTGCGGAAGCCACCGCGTCGCCTTTGGTCGCGACCTTGCGATCTCGGACGAGAGCGAAGCCGCCATCAGCCAGGAGATGGAGGCGCTCGGGTTTCCCATGGACGA
>CAZUXK010000007.1:0-44279 GCA_964624025.1 uncultured Brevundimonas sp. | reverse complement strand
GGTTCCGTCGTGCCCGCTGTGACCTCGCTGTGGCCGCTGTGATCCCTTGAGGCGTCCCTGCATTCAGGGGAGTCATACTGCCACCGCCCTCCCCAATCGCCTGTCACATCCCGCCCCTATCCCGGCGGCATGATCCGTCTCATCCTGCCGCTCCTGCTCGTGCTCGCCGGAAGCCCCGCCGTGGCCCAGACCCCCTCCCCGGCGCCCCTGCCCGACCGGCTGGTCATCGCCCATCGCGGGGCCTCGGCGGAACGGCCGGAACACACCCGCGCCGCCTATGAGCTGGCGATCGCCCAGGGCGCCGACATGATCGAGCCGGATCTGGTGATGACCCGTGACGGGGTGCTGGTGGCCCGGCACGAAAACGAGATCGGCGAAACCACCGATGTCGCCGCCCGTCCGGAGTTCGCCGACCGCCGCCGTGCGGCCGTGATCGACGGTTATCCGGTCACCGGCTGGTTCACCGAGGACTTCACCCTCGCCGAGCTGCGCACCCTGCGGGCACGGGAACGCCTGCCCGCCCTGCGGCCGGCCAGCGCCGTTTTCGACGGGACGGAAGGGATCCTGACCTTCGAGGAGGTGCTGGACATCGCCGCCGAGGGCAGCCGCCGGACCGGCCGGACCATCGGCGTGGCCCCGGAGCTCAAGCACCCCGGCCATTTCGCCGCCCTCGGGCTCGACATGGAGACGGCCCTTGTCGCGATCCTGACGGCGCGCGGCCTGACCGGCCCCGACGCCCCGGTCCTGATCCAGTGCTTCGAGGTCGGCCCGCTGGAGCGGCTGGCGCAGCGGGTCGACACGCCGCGGCTGCAGCTGATCGCCGCCGGCGGCGCGCCGGCCGACCGGCCGGACCTGCCTTACACGGCGATGCTTTCGGACGCCGGACTCGCGCGGGTGCGCACCTACGCCTCCGCCATCGGCGTCGAGGCCAGCCTCGTCCTCGCCCGAAACACCGACGGGAGCCGCGCCGGCGTGACCGACCTCGTCGCGCGCGCCCACGCCGCCGGCCTTCAGGTGATCGCCTGGACGTTCCGGCCGGAGAACGCCTTCCTGCCGACCGACCTGCGCCGCGGCGATCGGGCCGCAGCCGACTTCGCCGCGCGGGCCGGCGATTTCGAGAGCTGGCTGGGCGACGGCTGGGCCAGCGGGCTCGACGGCCTGTTCACCGACCTCGTGCCGCCGGCGATCGCGACCCGGCCCTAGCGCGACCGCGACGGTTCCTGCTACTCGCCGGTCATGAGAGTCCCGCGCATCGCCTGGGCCGCCTACGGCTTCGCCCTCGCCATCATCATCGTCGACCAGATCACCAAGGCCCTTGTGCTCGGCTCGGCGGATATCGCCGATCTGCGGCTGATCCCGAACGGCTACCGCTTCGCCGAGGTGATCCCCGGCGTGTTCGACCTGACCATGGTGCGCAACACCGGGGTGAGCTTCGGCCTGTTCGGCGGCGGCGAGGCGCGCTGGCCCCTGACCGTCTTCGCCGTGGTCGTGTCCGTGGCCCTCGCGGTGTGGGCGCTGCGCACCCAGCGACGCACCCTGATCACCGCCATCGGCCTGGTCATGGGCGGCGCGCTGGGCAACGTCATCGACCGGGTCCGCTTCGGCTATGTCGTCGACTTTTTCGATTTCTCGAACACCGGCCTGTTCCCCTGGGTGTTCAATGTGGCCGATAGCGCCATCACCATCGGCGTCGTGCTGCTGATCCTCGACAGCCTGCGTCCGGAGACCCCGGCCAAGGTTGGCGCGGCCCACGAAAAGTCGTAATCACCCGCTTCTGAATGACCCTGCGCCCGCCATCCAAGGGCGCCTGGAAAGGCCGCCCGATCGTGATCACCGCCCGACGTCTCGCCGCCCTGACCCTCACCGCCGCCGCCGCGCTGGCCGCCGCCGGGTGCAGCAGCGGGCTCCGCCAGAGCATCGGCCTGACCAAGGTCGTCCCGGACGAGTTCGTCACCGTCTCGACGGCGCCTCTCACGGTTCCGCCGGAGTACGGCCTGCGTCCGCCGTCGCCGGGCGAGCCGCGGCCCCAGGAGCTGGCGCCGGAAAGCGCTGCCCGCCAGATCCTGCTGGGCCAGCGTCAGGCCGTGACCCGCACCCCGGGCGAACAGGCGCTCGTCGTGGCCGCCGGCGGCGACCGCGCCGACCCGCTGGCCCGCTACGTCGTCGATGACGAGTTCGGCGACCTCGCCCACAAGGAAGAGGGCTTCGCCAACCGCATCCTGTTCTGGCGCCGCAACGCGCCGGAAACCCAGACGGCCACGACCCTGGCCGGTCCCGACGGGTCGATCACCGTCGATGCGAGCAGCGAGGCGGCCCGCCTGCAGGCCCTGACCGGCGGCAACCAGGCCATCACCATCCAGCCGCGCAACGACCGCGGGTTCAAGCTGCCGGGCCTCTGAGCCCGGTTTGCCTGACCGCCGGCTGGCCCTAAGCTGAGGCTCCCGCAGGAGCCCGCCCATGACCGATTCCGCCGTCGATTTCAGCGAGTCCGGCCTCGATAGCCTCCGCGCCATGGCCGAGGGCCGCCGCCCGGAGATCCCCATGGCCCGGACGCTCGGCTATCGCCTCGTCGAGGTCGAGGAAGGCCGGGTCGTGTTCGAGGGCGAGCCCACGGCGGCCGTGCTGAACCCCATGGGCACCGTGCATGGCGGCTGGGCCGCGACCGTGCTGGATTCCTGCGTCGCCTGCGCTGTCCATTCCACGCTGAAGCCGGGACAGGCCTACACGACGCTGGAGCTCAAGGTGGCCTATCACCGGGCCATGACCGCCGACATCGGCGTCGTCCGCGCCGAAGGGATCGTCCTGTCGGTCGGTCGCCGCGCCGGTTTCGCCGAGGGCAAGCTGTACGGCCCCGATGGCCGGCTCTACGCCTCGGCCACCTCGACCTGCATCATCATGGACGCCCGCTGAGCCCGCCGGGCCGGGCCAGAATCACGGGATAACCGGCGTCCTCATGCCGATCCGCCGCCTCCCTCCCGAGACCGTCAACCGCATCGCCGCCGGCGAGGTGATCGAGCGGCCGGCCAGCGCGGTCAAGGAGCTGGTCGAGAACGCGCTGGACGCGGGCGCCACGCGGATCGAGATCCAGGCGGACGGCGGCGGCCTCAGCCGCATCCTCGTCGCCGACGACGGCAAGGGCATACCCGAGGCCGAGCTGCCGCTGGCCATCGAGCGCCACGCCACCTCCAAGCTCGAGGCCGACGACGCCGGCGACGTCGACCTGCTGCGCATCCACACCCTCGGCTTTCGCGGCGAAGCCCTGCCCTCGATCGGCTCGGTGGCCCGCTTGAGCATCGCCAGCCGCGCGCGGGGGGCCGACGGGGCGTTCGTGGTGGCGGTCGAGGGCGGCCAGGTGCGTCCCACCGCCCCCGCCCCCTTCCCCGGCCCCAACGGGGCCCGGGTCGAGGTCCGCGACCTGTTCTTCGCCACCCCGGCCCGCCTCAAGTTCATGAAGTCGGAGCGGGCCGAGGCCATGGCCATCTCCGAGGAGATCCGCCGCCAGGCCATGGCGCACGAGGCGGTGGCCTTCACCCTGGCACTCGACGGTCGCCCCACCCTGCGTCTGCCGGCCGAGCCCGCCGGGGACGACGGCCGACTGCGCCGCCTCGCCGCCCTGCTGGGCCGCGAATTCGAGGACAACGCCCTGCTGATCGACCAGAGCCGGGACGGGCTGCGCCTGTCCGGCTTCGCCGGCCTGCCGACCTATTCGCGCGGCAACGCCAGCCACCAGTATCTGTTCGTCAACGGCCGCCCGGTGCGCGACCGGCTGTTGCAGGGCGCGATTCGCGGGGCCTACGCCGACTTCCTCGCCCGGGATCGCCATCCGGCGGCGGCGCTCTATCTCGACCTCGACCCGCTTCTGGTCGACGTCAATGTCCATCCCGCCAAGGCCGAGGTGCGTTTCCGCGACCCGGCGCTGGTGCGCGGCCTGATCGTCGGCGCCCTGCGTCACGCCCTCGCCGGGGCCGGACACCGGGCCTCCACGACGGTCGCGAGCGACGCCCTGTCCGGCTTCCAGCCCGGCGTTCACCCCGGCGGCGGCGCGTCGGCCTGGAGCCCGTCCCGACCTTCGGCGGCAGGCTACTCCGGCTGGACCGGATGGGCCGCCCCGGCCGCCGCCGCCCAGGTCCTGCCCGGCCTCAACGAGCCCTCGGCGCGGGTCGAGGCGCCAACGCCGCCGCCCGCGGCCAATCCCTTCGCCGGGCCGGTGGCCGAGGCCGACATCGATCGGCCGCTGGGGGCCGCCAGGGCCCAGCTGCACGCCAACTACATCGTCGCCCAGACGCGCGACGGCCTGGTCATCGTCGACCAGCATGCCGCCCACGAACGCCTCGTCTATGAGCGGATGAAGGCCCAGATGGCCGAGGGGGCGGTGACGCGCCAGGCGCTTCTCGCGCCCGAGGTGGTCGAGCTGGACCCGGCCGAGGCCGAGCGGGTCGCAGCCCGGGCCGACGAGCTGGCCGAGCTCGGGCTCGTCGTCGAGGCCTTCGGCGGCGGCGCGGTGCTGGTGCGCGAAACCCCTGCCCTGCTGGGCGCAGTCGATGTGCAGGGGCTGGTGCGCGACATCGCCGACGACCTGTCCGAGCATGGCGCGGCCCTGTCGCTCAAGGAGCGGCTCGCCGAGGTGTGCGGCGCCATGGCCTGTCACGGCTCGGTGCGCTCCGGGCGGGTGCTGACCGCACCGGAGATGAACGCCCTGCTGCGCCAGATGGAGGCGACGCCCCACTCCGGCCAGTGCAATCACGGCCGCCCGACCTACGTCGAGCTAAAGCTGGCGGATCTGGAGCGGCTGTTCGGCCGGCGCTGACCGGCTTCAGTCCGGGCGTTTCGGACGGCCCCACCGCCGGGCGCTGTCGCCTCTCGGCTCCCCCTTCGCCTTGGCGGTGATTTCCTTGAGCTTGCGGCCCTGCAGGGTCGACAGGGCCTCGCCGGGCGCGCCCTTCTCCGGATCGCCGAAGGCGCGGCCGTGGCTCTTCACCCGATCGGACACCGAATCGAGGAACTCGCCTTCCCACTCGGACAGGGCCACGCCCGCCTTGTCGGCCGCGCGCCGGGCGCGGCGCAGGGCGTTCAGGGCGGCCCGCTGGGCCGCCTTGCGCTGGGCCTCGAAATGACTGTCTGACGGCGGCTTGCGCTTCACGCCGTCAATCTAGCAGGTTCGCGCGGTTCAGGCCTCGCCCAGCGCCGACAGGTAAAGGTCGAGGATCGCCTCCTCCTCCTGCCGCTTCGCCCGGTCCTGCTTGCGGATGCGCAGCACCTTGCGCAGCGTCTTGACGTCATAGCCCTCGCCCTTGGCCTCGGCGAAGACCTCCTTCATGTCGCCCATGATCGCCTGCTTGTCCTCCTCGAGCCGCTCGAGGCGCTCGACGATGGTGCGCAGGCGGCCCTGGGCCGAGGCGGTCAGGACGTCGGGATTGGCGAAGGCGGCGTCGTCGGCCATCTGAGCTCCTCTGGGGCGCGCGGCCCGTCAATGCAGCCCGCGGCGCGGCCAGCGGGCAGGTCGGCGTCCCGGTTAGCGCCGCCGTCGGGCGGGCTCAACGGCCAACGCGAAAAAGGCTGCGGATCACATCCGCAGCCTTGGGATAACCCGGCGAACAGTCCGAGGTCTCTGGCGCTCGCGTCCTGCGCGGCTGCGCCCGGGGCAACTCAGCCCTGCTTGGCCTTGAAGCGCGGGTCGGTCTTGTTGATGACGTAGACGCGGCCCTTGCGGCGCACGACCTTGCAGTCGCGGTGGCGGGTCTTCAGCGACTTCAGCGAGCTACGGACCTTCATGGTCGTCAGGGCCTCGAAAGCGAAAATAGAAAAGCCGCTCGGTCGGACCTCGCGGGGAGAGGGGGCGTATAGATACCCGGGACAACGAGGTCAACACCCGAAAACCCCGCCCCGCCCTGAAAAAACCGGCGCACGGACGCAGTCGGGGACGGTCGGATGATGGAGGCCTGGCCTCCGAGTCGAACGGAGGGTTTGCGGGGTTGCACCCCCGCCGCGTCGCCACTCCGCCACCAGGCCGCTGAGTGCGCCTCCGCGCTTA
This sequence comes from uncultured Brevundimonas sp., assembly GCA_964624025.1. Lineage (GTDB taxonomy): Bacteria > Pseudomonadota > Alphaproteobacteria > Caulobacterales > Caulobacteraceae > Brevundimonas. The sequence goes on along the minus strand of CAZUXK010000007.1, from coordinate 38,248 downwards.
GACGGCTGCGACAGGCTGACGCAACCGGAAAGAGGGTTAATCCTATCGTCAGGCGAGAACGACACGAGCGACTCTCCGGACAGGCGTGATTCCGCTCGCGCATCTGTGAGGTCGGCAATGGGCCCGAAGCAGCCTACACTGGAGCCATGCGTCCTCGTCTCCGCCTCCTCCTGATTGTGTCTGTCGCCGCCTGCGCGCCCATGCTGCCGGAGCCTCCGCCGCTGCCGATTCCCGCGCCACAGGCCGAGGCCCCGACAGCTCCCCCTGCCGCGCAGGCCGCCACACCCACGCCGGCCCCGGCTGCGGCAGCGCGCGACGCGATCGACTTCGAGACCTGGAAGGCGGGCTTCCTCGCCCGCCACGGCGGCGACCGGCGCGGCGCCTACGCCGCCCAGCTTGAGGGCCTGACGCCGGACCCCACGGTGGTGCGGCTCGACGGCAACCAGCCCGAGTTCTCGCGCCCGCCCGGGGCCTACATCCAGAACGCCGTCAGCGCCGCCCGTGTCGCCGAGGCGCGCCGCCGCACCGACGCCGTGCCGTGGGAGGTGACCCAGCGTTTCGGGGTGCCGGCCGAAATTCTCGTCGCCATCTGGGCCCAGGAGAGCTCCTTCGGCCGGGTGCAGGGCGACATGGACGTGATCCGCTCGCTCGCCACCCTCGCCTGGGAGGGCCGACGCCGCGACTGGGCCGAGGGCCAGCTCAAGCATGCGCTGGATATCGTCATCGACGGCCGCCGCGACCGCGCCGGGCTGAAGGGCAGCTGGGCCGGGGCCATGGGCCAGACCCAGTTCATGCCCGACAACTACCTGCGTCTCGGGATCGACCAGGACGGCGATGGCCGGGTCGACATCTGGGGCTCGCAGGCCGACGCCCTGGCCTCCGCCGCCAACCTGCTGGCCAACGTCGGCTGGAAACGCGGCCAGACCTGGGGCTACGAGGTGATCCTGCCGGCGGGCTTCGACTATGCCGAGGCCGAGGGCCCGCGGCATCCGTGGAGCTTCTGGGCCGCGCGCGGCGTCCGGCTGGCGGGCGGCGGAACTCCGACCGAGGCGGAGGCGGCCGAGGGGGCCGCCATCCTGCTGCCCCAGGGGGCTCGCGGACCGGCCTTCCTGGCCCTGCCCAACCACTATGTGATCCGAGCCTACAACAACTCGGTCAGCTACGCCCTGGCCATCGGCCTGACGGCGGACGGCGTGCAGGGCAAGCCGGGACTGGTCGCGGCCTGGCCGGACGACGCCCCCCTGTCGCGCGAGCAGCGCATCGGGGCCCAGCGCGCCCTGACGGCGCTTGGCTACGACACCCGCGGCATCGACGGGGTCGTCGGGGCCAACACCCGGGCCGCGCTGCGCCGCTGGCAGGCGGCGGAGGGCCGGACGCCTGACGGCTACCTGACCGCCGCCCTGGCCGACGAGCTGATCGCCCGGGTCCCGTGACATTTCACCGGGGCTGCTGCGACGACGGCGCGGCTGCGCGCGTCCACGCCAGCGGCTAAGGCGGCGACGACATCTGACCTGAGGAGGCCTTCATGCCCGACATCACCGCCGGCGTCGCCGCGCCCGCCGTCGACCTGCCCGCTGACCATGGCGGCCGCTTCCGACTCGCAGACCATGCCGGATCGTCGGTGGTCCTGTATTTCTACCCAAAGGCCGATACCCCGGGCTGCACCAACGAGGCGAAGGACTTCACCGATCACATTGCCGCCTTCCGCGCCGCCGGGGCCGTCGTCGTCGGGGTGTCGAAGGATCCGGTGAAGAAGCTCGACAAGTTCAAGAGCAAGTACGACCTGCAGGTCATCCTCGCCTCGGACGAGGCCGACGATGTGTGCGAGCGCTACGGCGTCTGGGTCGAGAAGAGCATGTACGGCAAGACCTACATGGGCATCGAGCGCGCCACCTTCCTGATCGGGCCCGACGGAACCGTGCGCGAGGCCTGGCGCAAGGTCTCGGTCAAGGGCCACGCCGAGGCTGTTCTCGCCGTCCTGCGCGGCTAGACCGAAGTTCGCCGGCGCGAATCTTCGCCCCGCAGGCGAGAATTTGGCCCTGTCGCTCGTGCGACAGTCGAGGTCGCGGCGAAATGATGGTTAATCGTTCGTGAACTCTCTTGCCCCCCGGGACGTCCTTCGGGATAACTCCCGGCGTCCGGGGGGTGTGCATGAGTAACTCGTCTGAACCTCGTCGTCGTCTGCTCGCGGATATCTGGTTCCCCGAGCGGCACCTTTACATCCGGTCGAACGGCGAGATCCGCGGCTATGTCCTGACCACCGGCCGCCAGATGGTGCTGGCCGCGGCTGCCTTGATCGGCGGCGTCTGGGCCCTGATCGCCAGCGGCGGTTTCCTGTTCAACCTCGCGTATGAGAGCCAGGCGGAGGACGCCGTGGCCCGTACGCGCGCCGCGTCCGAGCGGGTCAACGCCGACCTCCAGGCCCGCCTCGACAGCGCCGTGCTGCGCATGTCCTCGACCACCGGCTCCCTGGAAGAGACGGCCGCCATGGTAGAACGGCGCCACGCCGCCCTGGTCAATGTCATGGGCATGTTCCGCGACGTGCAAGGCGCCGAGGCGGCGCTGCGCCCCTCCCCGCCGGTCGAGAGCGCCAATCCGGTCGTCCGCATCGCGGCGGTCAAGCTGGACCAGGAACGGCTGCTGGCGCGGGCTGAGGACTATGCCGAAAGCCGGGCCGAACGGCTGCGCCTCGCCTTCCGTCTCGCCGGCCTGAACCCGTCGGCCTATTTCGACGCCTCGGCGGCGCTCGGCGGCCCCCTCGTACAGGGCGACGACCCCGAGGCCCTGGCCGCCGTGCTCGACGTGGACGAGGCCTTCGCCGCTCGCATCCAGCGCGCCGCCGACGACCTGACCGAGATGCGCGGCCTCGCCGACGCGGCCTCGGCCCTGCCGTTCGGCCGCCCGGCGGAGGCGCGCACCACCTCCGGCTTCGGCCTGCGCTTCGATCCGTTCAGCCGCCGCCCGGCCCTGCACCAGGGCCAGGACTTCGCCGCGCCGCTGAACACCCCGATCCTGGCCACGGCGCCCGGCGTCGTGGCTTTCGCCGGGATCCGTTCAGGCTATGGCAAGACCGTTGAGATAGATCATGGGGACGGTTTCAAGACGCGCTACGCCCATCTGAACTCCATCGCCGTCCAGCGCGGCCAGCGGATCGCGCTTGGCCAGCGCCTGGGCGGCATGGGCACAACCGGCCGCTCGACCGGCGTTCACCTGCACTATGAGGTGTGGATGAACGGCCGCCCCCAAAACCCCGCCCGCTTCATCCGCGCAGGAGATGAACTTGTTCAATAAGTCCAAAGCCCCGACCCCGGAGCGTCAGGCCTCGCCGACGCCGATCCCGCCGCTGCCCGACCTGCCGGCTCCCGGCCAGACGGCTCGCGTGGCCCCGGCCCCCGCGCCGACGCCGGCCCCGGCCCCCGCGCGCGGCCTGTCGACCCTGTCCTCGGATCTCAGCTTCGAGGGCAATGTCAGCGGCCAGGGCGATCTGCAGATCGACGGCCAGGTGAAGGGCGACGTGAAGGTCGGCCGCCTGATCATCGGCGAGACCGGCGCCATCGAGGGCGGCGTCAGCGCCGACTACATCGAGGTGCGCGGCCGTATCGTCGGCGCCGTCTCGGGCAAGCAGGTCAAGCTGGTCTCGACCGCCTATGTCGACGGCGACATCACCGCTGAACAGCTGTCGATCGACATCGGCGCCTACTTCCAGGGCCGGGTGCTGCAAGGGCGCCGCGAGGCTCCGAAGCCCGCCGCCGCCCCGACGCCGCCGCCGATCATGGCGGCGCCCGAGCCGCCGCAGCCCCCGGCCGCCACCATCATCGACATGAAGCCGGCCGGCTGAAGCCGCCTGCAACGGTTTCCCTCCCCTTCAAGGGGAGGGTGGCTGAGCCCGAACGGCGAAGACGGGTGGGGGCGACCTGGCTGACCGGGCGCTCACGGCGCATAGCCCGCCCCACCCGGCGCTTCGCGCCACCCTCCCCCGAGGGGGAGGGAAAACGCGCGCCAGCCCCTACTCGTCCGTCGTCGATCCACGCGTGGCGCCGACGCGCGCAGCCAGCGCCGCGCCCATGAAGGCGTCCAGATCGCCGTCGAGCACGCCTTGGGTGTCGGACGTCTCAACATTGGTGCGCAGGTCCTTCACCATCTGGTACGGCTGCAGCACGTAGGAGCGGATCTGGTGGCCCCAGCCGATGTCGGTCTTGGCGTCGGCGAGCGCCTGGGCCGCGGCCTCGCGCTTCTGCAGTTCCAGCTCGTAGAGCCGCGCCCGCAGCATCTTCCAAGCCTGGTCGCGGTTCTGGTGCTGTGATCGGCCGGCCTGACAGGCCACCACCGTATTGGTCGGGATGTGCGTCAGGCGCACCGCCGAGGCCGTCTTGTTGACGTGCTGGCCGCCGGCGCCCGAGGCCCGGTAGGTGTCGGTCCGCACATCGCCCGGGTTGATCTCGATCTCGATGGCGTCATCGACCACCGGCGACACCCCGACAGAGGCGAACGAGGTATGGCGCTTGGCGGCGGCGTCGTAGGGGCTGATGCGCACCAGCCGGTGCACCCCGGACTCGGACTTGAGCCAGCCGTAGGCGTTGGGCCCCTTGATCTGCACCGTGGCCGACTTGATGCCGGCCTGTTCGCCGGCCTCCTCGGCCTCGATCTCGACCTCGTAGCCGTGGGCGCGCGCCCAGCGCGTGTACATGCGCAGCAGCATACCGGCCCAGTCATTGGACTCGGTGCCGCCGGCGCCGGCGTTGACCTCCAGATAAGCGTCGTTGCCGTCGGCCTCGCCGGACAGCAGGGCCTCCAGCTCGGCGCGGGCGGCGCGCTCCTTGATGGCGCGCAGGCTGGCGCGGGCCTCCTCGAGGGTGGCCTCGTCGCCCTCCTCGTCGGCCATCTCGGAAAGCATGATACCCTCTTCCAGGGCGGTCTCCATCTCGCGGACGGTCGTCACCTGGGCCTCGAGCCGCGACCGCTCGCGGCTCACGGCCTGGGCCTGTTCGGGATTGTCCCACAGGGTCGGGTCCTCGACCCGGGCGTTCAGCTCATCGAGCTTTCTGAGTGCGACATCCCAGTCAAAGACGCCTCCTGAGCAGAGCGAGGCTCTGCTCGACGTCGGCCTTCATGGCCTCGACATCCAGTCTCATGGATTACTCCGGTTCTGATCGAGGGCCCGAGATAGAGAGGTCCGGCCCCGAGGGAAAGCCCGCGCGGGTCAGTACAGGCCGCTGAGGTCCTCGGCGGGCTGCTTCTCCGGCGGCGGCGGGGTCGCCGGCTGGGCCGGCGTCGCCGGGACGGTGACCGGCGGGCCGGCCGCCTCCTGCTCGCGTCGCAGCACGTCATAGTAGCTCTGCGGCCCGGCCTCTTCCTCGACAATCACCTCTTCGCGCGCCCGCTCGGTGCCGGGGCGGAACGCCTCCTCGATGCCGTTGACGGTCCGGAAGATGGCGTTGCGTGGGCGAACGAACGGCCGCGCCGGACGCTCGACCAGCGCGGTGCGCATGAATTCGGTGAAGATCGGCAGGGCCGATGAGGCCCCCGCCTCGCCCGAGCCCAGCGGGCGGTTGTCGTCGAAGCCGACGAACACCCCGACCACGATGTCGGTGGTGAAGCCGACAAACCAGGCCGAGCGGTACTCGTTGGTGGTGCCGGTCTTGCCGCCGACCCAGCGCCCGAGGCTACGCGCCGAGGCGGCCGTGCCGCGCTGGACCACGCCCTCGAGCATGGAGCTGATCTGGTAGGCGGTGATCGGGTCGATCACCTGTTCCCCGCGCGGGGTCAGACGCGGCGACTCCTGGCCGCTGAAGCCGCGGCCGCAGGCGCGGCAGTCGCGGCGGTCGGCGCGGTAGATGGCCTCGCCGTCCCGGTTCTGCATGATCTCGATCATGTAGGGATCGATGCGCCGGCCGCCGTTGACGAAGGCGGCGTAGGCGGCGGTCAGGCGATAGGGCGTGGTTTCGCCCGCGCCGAGCGACACGGACAGGTTCGGCGGCAGGTCGTCGGCGATGCCGAAGCGGGCGGCGTCCCGCACGATCTGGGCCATGCCGACCTCGTTGGCGAGCCGCACGGTCATGACGTTGCGCGACAGCTCCAGCCCGCGACGCAGGGTTTGGGGTCCATAGAACTCGCGGCTGTAGTTCTGTGGCGTCCAGCGCGTGCCGTTGGGGCCTCCCGGGAAGCTGATCGGCGCATCGAGCACGATCGAGGCCGGGGTGAAGTCGCCCTCCAGCGCCGTGGCGTAGACGAACGGCTTGAAGGCGGACCCCGGCTGACGCCGCGCCTGGGTGGCGCGGTTGAAGCTGGAGAGGGCGTAGGAGTAGCCGCCGACCATGGCCAGCACCCGACCCGTCTGCGGATCGATGGCCACCAGCGCGCCGTTCACCGCCGGCACCTGGCGGAGCAGGTACTGGCCGTCGCGCGGCTCGACGAAGACCAGGTCGCCGCGCTGCAGGCGGCGATTGCCGTTGGCCCAGGCGGCGTCCGCCGGGACCAGCATGCCAGCGGTGTTGTCGCGGGCGATGCGGACACGCACCGTATTGCCGGACACGGTCTCCACCGCCGCGGCCAGCCAGGTGCGGCGTTCCGGCGGAACCTGCCGCGCCTCGGCCTCCTCGCGCCAGTTCGGCCCGAAGTCGGTCGTGCCCCACGGCCCCCGCCAGCCGTGGCGACGGTCGTAGAGTTCAAGCCCGCGCATCAGGGCGGCGCGCGCCGCCGACTGCAGCGTCGGGTCAAGCGTCGTGCGCATGTAGAGGCCGCCGCGGTTGACCTGGGCCTCGCCGAACAGGGCGATGGCGCGCCGGCGGGCCTCCTCGACGAAGAAGTCGGCGTCCTGGTACTCGGCGCGTCGCGGCGCCTCCTGGGTGACCAGCGGCCGGGCCTGGGCCGCGGTCGCCTCCTCGCGGGTGATGAAGCGGTTGTCCGCCATCTCGCCCAGCACCCAGTCGCGGCGCGCCTTGGCTGCTTCGGCCCGGCGGATCGGGTGGTAGTTGTTCGGCCCTTTGGGCAGGGCGGCGAGAAAGGCCGCCTCCTCGACCGTCAGCTGGCTCAGCGACTTGCCGAAGTAGTTGAAGGCGGCCGAGGCCACGCCATACGAGCGGTAGCCGAGGAAGATCTCGTTCAGATAGAGCTCGAGGATCTGCTCCTTGGTCAGGGTCGCCTCGAGGCGGCTGGCCAGGATCGCTTCCTTGAGCTTGCGGTTGAGGCTCGACTCGCTGGTCAGCAGGACGTTCTTGGCCACCTGCTGGGTGATGGTCGAGCCGCCCTCAAGCCGGCGCCCGGTCAGGACGTTGAAGACGTTCTTGGCCATGGCCCGGCCGATGCCCGAGACGTCGATGCCGCCATGCTGGAAGAAGTTGCGGTCCTCGGCGGCGAGGAAGGCCTGCACCACCGGGGTCGGGATCTGGTCGTAGGACACATAGATCCGCCGCTCCTCCGAGTACTCGCCGATCAGGGTGCCGTCGGCGGCGAACACCCGAGTGGCCGTGGCCGGGCGATAGTCCGCCAGCTCCGAGGCGTCGGGCAGATCATGGAACAGCCAGGCCGCATAGATCGTCACGATCACCCCGGCCAGGGAGATGCCGCTGAGCAGGACGAGGCCCGCCGCGACAAACCACTTCTGCTGAATCTCGATGGCCGGCAGCTTCACCGCGCGCTCCGATTGACGCCCGGACCGGGTTTAGCCCGCGTCGGCGGCGCCGCAAAGGCCCGTCGGGCGAACAGCGATCCGCGTCTACGGACTGCCTGCACCCGCGCTGTTGGCGGCCAGCTGGATGTCGCCGCCGCCGGCGAAGTATCGGTCGATGCCGCGGCTTACCGCCTCCATCAGGCGACGGCGGTGGCGGGGATCGTTGAGCGCGCGCTCGTCTTCGGGATTGGTGATGAAGCCCATCTCCAGCAGCACGGCGGGCACGTCGGGGGCCAGCAGCACGGCCAGACCGGCGTCGCGATGGCTGCGGCGCAGCAGCGGATGATCGATGCGCTCGATCTCGCCCAGTAGGCTGCGGGCGAAGCGGGCCGAGCGGTTCTGGGTGGCGCGCTGGGTGATGTCGAGCAGGATCCGGTCGACCGAGGGATCGCGGCCGGGCAGGTGCAGCTCGCGGTGCCAGTCGTCACGACCAGTGAACTCGCGCACGGCCCGGCCCGCGCCCTGCTCCGACAGGGTGTAGACGCTGGCGCCGCGGGTGGCCGGGTCGGAACCGGCATCGGCATGCAGCGAGATGAACAGGTCGGCGTCGGCCTGGCGGGCGATGGAGACCCGGCGGTAAAGGTCGACATAGGTATTGTCGTTGCGGGTCAGCCGGACCCGGTAGCGGCCGGAGCGCTCAAGGATCTGGGCCAGCTCGCGGGCCGCAGCCAGGTTGATGTCCGCCTCACGGGCGACGGCGCCGATCGCGCCTGGATCACGGCCGCCGTGGCCGGCGTCGATGACGATCAGCGGGCGCTCGGCGCGGGCCGGGACGCGGGCCGTCCGCACCGGAGGGGTAGCGGCTGCGGCGCGGCCGTCGGCGCGCACGTCGATGACGTAGCGATAATGGGGCACCCCGTCGCCGGGGGGCAGAAGGAAGCGGCGCTCGACTTCGACGGTTCCGGTCAGGGCCACCTCGACGCGAGCAGAGCCGCCGCGCCCGGTCACGGTGTATTCCCTGACCAGGCCCCGGCCGCGACCGTCGAGACGCGCCGGCGGCGCGACGCCCGACAGGTCCAGCACCAGACGGCCGCCACGGCCGTCCTCGACCACGCGCCCTTCGGCGCGGCGATCGAGGTCCAGCACGATCCGGGTGCGCTGGGCGTCGCCGCCAAGCCGCAGGCCCAGCACGTCGCCGGCCGCGCCGGAGGCCAGTCCCTGGCCCGCGGTGACCCCGGCCACGACGAGCGCCAGCGCCGCCGCCAGCGCCAGGCGCCGACGGCGCACCATCGCGCCGAGATTCTGCAGCAGGCGCTTCATGTCCTTGACCGCACGACCACCATTGTTTGTTGCGGACACTGTGCCCGACCGGCGTGAGAAATGGGTTAAGCGGAGCGCGCTTTTCATCCGGGCCGGTCCGCACTATGTTCGTCGCCGCCTAGGTTCGACCGGCCCGTTCGCGGCCGTCCTCGCCCCCGGGCTTTCGCTATCCGACCAATTCTGCGGAGCGACGGATCGGTCCCGATCCCTCGATTCGCCGGGCCGAACGGACCGACGCCCCCGCCGGGGGCGCGCCCGGGCCCAGGAATGAAGACGACCATGGGCCTTCACGGCTGCGCCTCCTTCCGGTTCCTTGAGACCGCCCTCGCCGCTCGCGGCGACGGGATCGCGCGCGCCCGGCCCCTCACCCCCATTCGGCGAGCCGCCGTTGAGCCCCGGACCGGGCTCGGGCCGGCGCGCCAGAGAGAGACTTCTGATGTCAAAGATCATGTTGATCGATGCGGCGCACGCGGAAGAGTCGCGCGTCGCCATCGTGGACGGCCGCCAGGTCGAGGAATTCGACTTTGAGTCCCGCGCGCGGCGCCAGCTGCGCGGCAACATCTATCTCGCCAAGGTCACCCGCGTAGAGCCCAGCCTTCAGGCGGCTTTCGTCGAGTACGGCGGCAACCGGCACGGCTTCCTCGCCTTCAACGAGATCCATCCGGACTACTACCAGATCCCGGTGGCCGACCGCGAAGCCATCATGGCCGAGGCCGGCGATGACGAGGACGAGGACGATCTCGGCCGCGAAAGCCTCGACGACGAGGCCGACACCGAGGGCCGGCTCGCCGACGAGGAGCGGCTCAAGCGCCGCCTGATGCGCCGCTACAAGATCCAGGACGTGATCAAGCGTCGGCAGATCCTGCTGGTGCAGGTCGTCAAGGATGAGCGCGGAGCCAAGGGCGCGGCCCTGACCACCTGGCTTTCCCTGGCCGGCCGCTACTGCGTGCTCATGCCCAACACCGGCAAGGGCGGCGGCATCAGTCGCAAGATCACCAATGCCGCGGACCGCAAGCGTCTGAAGGCCGCCGCAGCCAGCCTCGAGGTGCCGGCCGGCATGGGCCTGATCATCCGCACGGCGGGCGCCAAGCGGACGAAGGCCGAGATCAAGCGCGACTACGAATACCTGCTGCGCCTGTGGGAGACGATCCGCGAGACCACCCTCAAGTCGCACGCCCCGTCGCTGATCTACGAGGAAGAGAACCTCGTCCGCCGCGCCGTGCGCGACATGTTCGACAAGGACTTCGACGGCATCCAGGTCGAGGGCGTCGAGGGCTGGAAGCAGGCGCGCGACTTCATGCGCGTGCTGATGCCGTCCCAGGCCTCCAAGGTGCACCTGTACCGCGGGGCCAAGCCGCTGTTCGCGGCCAACGGCATCGAGGAGGTCCTGCACCAGATCCACCAGCCGGTCGTGCCGCTGAAGTCCGGCGGCTATCTGGTCATCAACCAGACCGAGGCGCTGGTCGCCATCGACGTCAACTCCGGGCGGGCCACCAAGGAGCGCAACGTCGAGGCGACGGCGACCAGGACCAATCTCGAGGCCGCGGTCGAGGCGGCGCGCCAGCTGCGCCTGCGCGACCTCGCCGGCCTGATCGTCATCGACTTCATCGATATGGAGGAGTCGAAGAACAACCGCGCCGTCGAGAAGGCGCTCAAGGACGCGCTGGCCGCCGATCGTGCCCGCATCCAGATGGGCAAGATCTCCTCTTTCGGCCTGATGGAGATCAGCCGTCAGCGCCGCCGCCTGGGCGTGATCGAAGGCGCCACCGAGGTCTGCCCGCACTGCAACGGCGCCGGGCGCGTGCGCTCGGCCGAGTCCGCCGCCCTGACGGCCCTGCGCGCCATCGACATCGAGGTTGGCAAGAACGGCGCAGGCCTGGTCACCCTCAAGGTCCCGACCGCCGTCGCCCTCTACATCCTCAACCACAAGCGCAGCCACCTGCAGCGCCTGCTGGAGCGCCGCGGCCTGGAGGTCGTGGTCATGATCGATGACGCCCTGAGCCAGGGCGAGCACGCCATCGACCGGCTGGAGACCCACGAGGAGTTCGTGCCGCCGGAGATCGATCTCGACGCCGAGATCGCCGCCCTGCCCGACTCCAACCTGCCGGACCTCGACTTTGAAGATGAGGCCGAGGCCGAGGACGAGGACCTGGTCGACGAGGACAGCGAGGAGGACGAGGACGAGGATCGTCCGGCCGCGCGCGAGGCCCGCGGCGGGGACGACTCCGGCCGTCGTCGCCGTCGCCGCCGTCGCGGCGGACGTCGCGACGAGGAAGAGGTCGAGGCCGCGCCCGTCGACAGCGACGAGGACGACGAGGCCGGCCGTCGCCGTCGCCGGGGTCGCCGCGGCGGCCGCCGCGTTCGCGAGGACGGCGATCGCGACGTCTATACGTGGGTGCGGGGCCGTACGCCCTCGCTGGACCAGCCGTACATCTGGTTCGATCCGCTCAATCCCCAGGCCGCGCTTGAGGAGCTGCCCCCGGCGGGGCCGGACCGGGGGCCGTCCGAGGCGGTCGGCGCCGGTGAGGGCGAGCGCGAGGAGCGCGGCGGCCGCCGTCGCCGCCGTCGCGGCCGTGGTCGCGGCGGGGATCGCACCGGCGCAGGTGCGGAGAACGGGGTCGAGGCCGGCGGCGATGAGGCCGCTGGCGCAGAGGCCGTGACCGAGGCGGTCGCCGAGACGGTCGAAGCCGGGGCTCCGGCCCTGCCGCCGGAGCCGCAACGCCGCCGCGTGCGCCGCAAGGCCGCCGCCCCTGCGGTCGCCGAGATCGTCGCCGAAGACGTCGTGGAGACCGAGGTCGCGGCCGAACCGGACGTCGTCGCAGCGGTTGAGCCTGCGCCTGAGCCCGAGGCGACGCCGGTTGTCGCGCCCGTGGTCGAGGCTGCCCGGGAGCCCGAGGCTGCGCCCGAGCCCGAGCCGGCAGTCAGCGTCGAGGCGCTGGTCGCGGCCGATCCGGCCCAGATCACCGCCCCGCCGCCCAAGCCGAAGCGCGGGTGGTGGCGTCGCTGATTGCGACGCTCGCCTTAAACTGGACCGAAATCCGGGATGATGTGGACAGTGTCCAACGCTGCGGATTTCGGTCTAGTCTGACGCCCGGTGGCGGGGAGATCGACGCGAACAGGAGATCGCCATGACCTGGCTGTCCCGAACGACGACGCCCTTGCGCCGGGCCGCCGCGCCGCTCAGCGCCGCCCTCGTGGCGGCCGCGGCGCTGCTGGCGCCGATCCCGGCCGCCGCCCAGAGCATCATCCGGGACACCGAGGTCGAGGCCATCATCCGCGAGTGGTCAGACCCGGTGCTGTCCGCGATGGGGCTGATCCCGGCCGACGTCGAGATCCTGCTGATCAACGACCCGAGCCTCAACGCCTTCGCCACGCGGGGGCGGATCATGGGGCTGCACACCGGCCTGATCCTCGAGACCGACACCCCCAACCAGCTGCTGGGGGTGATCGCCCACGAGGGCGGGCATATCAAGAACCGCCACACCCTTCGCGACGGCGCGGCCAATGCGGCGCGCCAGCCCTTCCTCGTCAGCATGGCGCTGGGGGCCCTGGCCATCGCCGCCGGCGCGCCGGACGCCGGCGTGGCCCTGATCGGCTCCAGTCAGTACTTCGGCACCCTCGGCGCCCTGCGCTACCTGCAGAGCCAAGAGGGCGAGGCTGACCTGACCGGGGCCCGGGCGCTGGAAGCGGCCGGCGAGTCCGGCCGGGGTCTGGTCGAGTTCTTCGAGAACTTCCGCGCCCAGGAGGTCTTCTCCGACGCCCGCCGGTTCCCCTATTTCCGCAGCCACCCGCTGTCGTCAGACCGCATCGAGGCGCTGCGCCGACCGGTCATGGCCGCCTCCAGCTACGAGCGGCGCGACAGCCCGGAGCGCATGGCCCAGCACGCCCTGATGCTGGCCAAGATCCGCGCCTTCCTCGACCAGCCGACCTACACCTACCGGGCCTATCCGATGTCGGACACCTCGCTGCCGGCGCGCTACGCCCGGGCCATCGCCTGGTATCGCGACGGGCGCACCGAGCGGGCCCTGGCGGCGGTCGACGAGCTGATCGCCGGCGATCCCGACAACCCCTTCTTCCACGAGCTGCGCGGCCAGATCCTGTTCGAGGAAAGCCGCCCGCTGGAGGCGGTCGAGGCCCATCGCGAGGCGGTGCGCCTGATGCCGGAGGCGCCGCTGCTGCGCATCAACCTGGCCCACGCCCTGATCGAGACCAGCGACCCCACGCGGCTGGACGAAGCCATCGACCAGCTCAAGCTGGCCGCCGCCCGCGAGAACGACAATCCCCTCGCCTGGCGCCTGCTGGGGCAGGCCTACGCCGCCCAGGGCCGCGAGGGCGAGGCGCGCCTGGCCTCGGCGGAGTACGCCTTCTCGCTGGGCCAGGAAGAGCAGGCGGTGCAGTTCGCCCTGCGCGCCCGCGCCATGCTGGAGCCCGGCACCCCCGAATGGCGCCGCGCCGTGGACATCGTGCTGGCCTCCGGGGCCACGCCCGAGGACCTCGCCGACCTCGACCGTCGCCGCGCCCGTAACTGATCCCTCTTCGAAAGCCCCGTATGACCGACGCCCTGACGCCCCCAGCGCCAAACGAAACGCCGAATGAGGCGCCCTCCTCGACCTCTGGCCGAGGGCGCGCGGCCCTGCTGGCCTGGGCCGGCCCGGTGCTCGGCGGCGCGGCGCTCGCCGTGGCCCTCGTCGGTCAGCTGGGTTTTGAGGACCGGGTGCGCGGCTGGCTGCTGGCCAATCCGGGCGTGCTCGACGAGATGATGCAGGCCCGGCAGCTGCAGCAGGCCGAGCTGGGCGCCGCCGAGACTGACCGTCGCATCGCCGCCGATCCCTCGCTGGTCGCCGTGGACACGCGGGATCCGGCCTTCGGCCCGGCCGACGCCGCGGTGACGGTGATCGAGTACGTCGACTTCCAGTGCCCTGGCTGCAAGGCGGTGGCCCCGGAGTTCCTCGCCCTGATGCAGCGGCACCCGGACGTGCGCTTCGTGTTCCGCGACTGGGCCATCCTCGACCGCGAGCCCGGCGGGACCTCGGACTACGCCGCGCGGGCGGCTCTGGCCGCCCACCGCCAGGGCCGCTACCTGGCGGTCCACCAGGGGTTGCTGGCCGAGCCGGCCCTGTCGCCGGACGCGGTCGACGCCATTCTGGCGGAGGCCGGCGTCGATCTGGCCCGCGCCCGCCAGGACATGGACAGCGCCGCGGTCCGCGACCAGGTGGCCGACATCGACGCCAACGCCCGGGCGCTGGCCCTGCAGGGCACGCCCAGCTTCATCGTCAATGGCCGCGCCACGCGCAGCATCCAGCCGTCGGAGATCGACGCGGCCATCGCCGCGGCTAAGGCCGGATAAGCCGGGTCAGACACCCGGCAGGCTGTCGGCGAGGTCGTGGTGTTGACCCCCGACGGCCAGCGCCGGTCCACCGCTCAGGGACAGGCCGATCACGGCGGCCAGCGCCGCTGCCAGCAAAAGCACGGCCAGCCGGCCTCTCGGCGTCAAGGCGCGCATAGCCCCCTCCCGGAACATTTCAGGAACACCATCCCGCCGGACGGCGGGCCTGTCAAGCTCAGATCAGGCCGGCCAGGGGCGACGAGGGGTCGGCATACATCCGCTTCTTCATGCGCCCGGCCAGATAGGCCTCACGACCGGCGATCACCGCATGCTTCATGGCCGAAGCCATCAGAACGGGGTTCTGCGCCTCGGCGATGGCGGTGTTCATCAGCACCCCGTCGCAGCCCAGCTCCATGGCGACGGCCGCGTCCGAGGCCGTACCGACCCCGGCGTCGACCAGCACAGGCACCTTCGCCTGCTCGATGATCAGCCGCAGGTTCACCGGGTTCTGCACGCCCAGACCCGACCCGATCGGCGCGCCCAGCGGCATCACTGCCACGGCCCCCGCCTCCTCCAGCTTGCGGGCGTAGACGACATCGTCGGTGCAGTAGACCATCACCTCGAAACCCTCGGCGACCAGCAGCTTCAGCGCCCGCAGGGTCTCCTCCATGTCGGGGAACAGGGTGCGCGGATCGCTCAGCACCTCCAGCTTGACCAGGGTCCAGCCGCCGGCCTCGCGCGCCAGGCGCAGGGTCCGCACCGCGTCCTCGCCGGTAAAGCAGCCCGCCGTGTTGGGCAGATAGGTGTAGCGCTTCGGGTCGAGGAAGTCGGTCAGCACCGGCTGGGTCGGGTCGGTCAGGTTCACCCGGCGCACGGCCACGGTGACGATCTCCGCCCCGGAGGCCTCGGCGGCGGCGGCGTTCTGGGCGTAGTCGCGGTACTTGCCGGTGCCGACGATCAGGCGCGACGAGAAGGTGCGGCCGGCGACGGTCCAGGTGTCGTTGGGAGCAGGTGCGGTCATGGGCGCTGTTTAGGCCGCGCGGATCGGAGTCGAAAGCCCGTATCGGGCGGGCTAATCAGACGTGATGACCGAGTCCCCTGTCGCCACCCTGAGCCGCGAGGCGGCCGAGGCCGAACTGGCCCGCCTGGCCGAAGCCCTCGCCCGCCATGACGCCCTCTACTATCAGGGCGACGCTCCCGAGATCAGCGACGCCGACTATGACGCCCTGCGCCGCCGGCATGCGGACATCGAGGCGCGCTTCCCGGAGCTGGTGAAGCCCGACTCCCCCTCGCAGCGGGTCGGGGCCGGCGTCTCGGAGGCCTTCGCGGAAGTGCGCCACGGCGTGCCCATGCTGTCGCTGGACAATGCGTTCAGCGACGACGAGGTGCGCGACTTCGTCGTCCGCATCGCCCGCTTTCTCAAGCTGCCGACGGATGAGCCCATCGCCTTCGTGGCCGAGCCGAAGATCGACGGCCTGTCGGCCTCGCTTCTCTATGTCGACGGCGTGCTGCAGGTCGGCGCCACCCGCGGCGACGGCCGCACCGGCGAAGACGTCACCGCCAACCTGCGCACCCTTGGCGAGGCCCGGATCCCGTCGCGGCTGAAGGGCTCGGGCTGGCCGGCGCGGGTCGAGGTGCGCGGCGAGGTCTACGCCCCCGCCGACGCCTTCGCCGCCTTCAACGCCGCGGCCGAGGCGGAGGGCCGGCGCACCTACGCCAATCCGCGAAACTTCGCCGCCGGCTCCCTGCGCCAGAAGAATCCGGCGATCACCGCCACGCGACCGCTGAACTTCTTCGCCTACGCCTGGGGCGAGCCGGCCGAGGGCTTCAGCGACACCCAGGCCGGGGCGCTGGAGAAGCTGACCGAGTGGGGCTTTCCGACCAACCCCCGGTCGGTCCGGGTCGCGGGCGCCGAGGGGCTGCTTGAGGTGTACCGCGCCCTGGAGGTGGATCGGGCGACGCTCGGCTATGACATCGACGGCGTGGTCTACAAGGTCGACCGGCTGGACTGGCAGGCGCGCCTCGGCTTCGTCGCCAGAAGCCCCAGATGGGCCATCGCCCACAAGTTCCCGGCGCAGCAGGCGACCACGGTGCTGGAGGGCATCGACATCCAGGTCGGCCGCACAGGCTCCCTGACCCCCGTCGCCCGTCTTGCCCCGGTGACCGTCGGCGGCGTGGTGGTGCGCAACGCCACCCTGCACAATGAGGACGAGATCGCCCGCAAGGACGTTCGGGTCGGCGACACGGTGGTGCTGCAGCGGGCCGGTGACGTCATTCCCCAGATCGTCGCGGTCGTGCCGGAGCGGCGCCCCGCCGACGCCCTGCCCTTCCCCTTCCCGACCCGCTGCCCGGCCTGCGGCTCGGAAGCCGTCCGCGAGGAGGGCGAGGCCCGACGCCGCTGCACCGGCGGTCTCATCTGTCCGGCCCAGATCGTTGAACGCCTGAAGCATTTCGTCGGCCGCAAGGCGTTCGACATCGAGGGTCTGGGGGAGAAGCAGCTGGTCGCTTTCCACGAGCGCGGCTGGATCCGCGAGCCGGCCGACATCTTCCGCCTCGCGCGGGACGCGGCGCGGCTGGCCGAGCTCCGCGCCGAGGACGGCTACGGCGAGACCAGCGTGGCCAATCTCGTCGCCGGCATCGAAGCCCGGCGCACCATCGCCCTGGAGCGGCTGATCTTCGCCCTCGGCATCCGCGAGATCGGCGAGCAGACCTCGCTGCTGCTGGCGCGCGAGTTCGAGACCTGGGAAAGCTTCGCCGCCGCCGGGCGCGAGGCCGCCGCCGGCCTCCCGTCCGAAGCCTGGACGACGCTCGCCACCGCGCCGGGCGTCTCGGCCCGGGTGCTGACCCTGATGGCCGAGGCGACGTCCGCAGAGGCCGATCCCTGGCCCGACGCCCCGCTGGACCAGAAAGTCGCCCTCGCCCTGCCCGCCCTTGCCGCGCAGGCCCGGAGGGCGCTCGCCGGTCTCGCCGCCGATTGGGAAGGCCTGCGCCGGCTGCTCGCCGTCGCCCGCGACGAGGGCCCGTCGGAGACGCTGGGCCGGATCGCCGGCGTGTCCGGCGTCGGCCCGGTCGCCGCCCGCGCCTTGGCCGAGTTCTTCCACGAGCCGCACAACCGCGCCGTGGTCGAGGCGCTCGTGGCCGAGCTGTCAGAGGTGCTGCCGGCCGCACGCCCGCAGACCGACACCCCGGTTGCCGGCAAGACCGTGGTCTTCACCGGCAGCCTCGAGCGCTTCACCCGTGACGAGGCCAAGGCCCGGGCCGAGGCGCTGGGGGCCAAGGTGTCCGGCTCGGTGTCGAAGAAGACGGACTATCTGGTCGCCGGTCCCGGGGCCGGCTCCAAGCTGGCCGAGGCGCAGAAGCACGGCGTCACCGTCCTCAGCGAGGATGACTGGCTGGCCCTGATCGGCGGCTGACAGGGGTCAGCCGTCCAGCGCCGCCATGCCGGCGGGGTGATAGCGGTGACCGGCGGCGGCGTCGTGCGGGAAGACCGCCTCGATCCGCGCCCGGTCTTCCGCGGTCAGGACGAGGTCCGCCGCGGCGACGTTTTCCTCAAGGGTCCGCAGGCGCCGGGTGCCGGGGATCGGCACGAGGTCGTCGCCCTGGGCCAGCACCCAGGCCAGCGCCAGTTGGGCGGCGCTGACGCCGCGATCCGCGGCGATCGTCTTCACCGCCTCGACGAGGTCGAGGTTCTTGCGGAAGTTCTCGCCCTGGAAGCGCGGATTGGCGCGCCGGAAGTCGTCGGCGGCCAGGTCCTCGACCGAGCGGATCTCGCCGGACAGGAAGCCGCGACCCAACGGGCTGTAGGGTACGAAGCCAACGCCAAGCTCGCGGCAAACGGCGAACAGCTCGCCCTCGGGATCGCGGCTCCACAGGGAGTATTCGGTCTGGAGGGCCGTGATCGGGTGGACCGCATGGGCCCGGCGCAGGGTCGCCGGCGCCGCCTCCGACAGGCCGAGGAAGCGCACCTTGCCCGCCTCGACCAGCCGGCTCATCGCCCCCACCGTCTCCTCGACCGGCGTGTTCGGATCGACCCGGTGCAGGTAGTACAGGTCAATGACCTCGGTCCCCAGCCGCTTCAGGCTGCCCTCGACCGCGCGCTGCACATTGGCGGGACTGCCGTCGATCGACAGGGCCGTGCGTTCGGCGTTCCAGTTGATGCCGAACTTGGTGGCCAGCACGACCCGGTCGCGCCGCCCCTTCAGGGCCCGCCCCAGCAGCTCCTCGTTGGTGTGCGGCCCGTAGATCTCGGCCGTGTCGAGGAAGGTCACGCCCAGCTCCAGCGCCCGGTCGAGCACCGCCAGGTTCTGCGCCTCATCGGTCGGGCCGTAGAAGGCGCTCATGCCCATGCAGCCGAGGCCGACGGCCGAGACCTCGGGCCCGCGGCCCCCCAGCTTGCGGGTCTTCATGGCGCGTCCCCTTCCTCGATGTCCGGCGACTCCGAGGTGGGCCGCGCCGTCGCGCCGGTCAAGGCGCGCAGGGTTGGACTGGCCTCCAGCGCCGCCCCTTCGATCGGCGCCGCCCGCAGGGACAGGTGGGCGAACATGGTCCGCGCCCCGTCCAGATCCGTCGCCGCCACGGGGCGCGGGTGGCCGGTCCCGTCCGTCATCAGCGGCAACAGGGTCAGGCTGACCCCGTCCATGACATTGCCGCCGATCACGGCCAGCCGGGCCTCGTCGACCCGCACCACGATGTCGCAATGGGTCCGGGCGTAGCGATCCAGCTCGGCGCGCCGGTCCGCGAGGCGGCGGTAGCTGACCCCGCCGCGGGCATTGCACAGCAGATCGCCGGGCGAGATCGGCGCCTCGCCCGGGTCGTGGGCGACATAGGCCGCCGCCGGGACAAGGCCGTCGCGCGCCCGGATGGCCTGGTCGATATAGACCCGGTGCGAGACGTCGCGGGCGAACACTTCCGCCTGGTCCAGCCCGGCCTCGCACATGACCCAGCTGACGAAGGCCGCCGACCAGGGCTGATGCCACAGGGTCGCGCCGTCGGAGGTCCGCCACAAACGGTTCTGCCGCGCCACCACCTGCGCCCCGTCCGGGGTCGCGCTCCAGTAGCCGGCGATGGTCGCCGCCAGCCGGCGCTCGCCCTCGGTGCGACCGCCCTGCAGCACCGGCCGCGCCTGACGTGGCCGCGGCAGCGGCGGATTGACGGCCTCGGGCACGATGCCGTCCGGCAGGGCGCGGGTGCGCACCGCCGTGGCGTCGATGGTCTGGAAACCGAACACCGCCCATTCCTGCACGGCGAGGTCGACGATGCGCCGCCGCGCGCCCTCCAGCTGACCCGGCCGGCAGCGGCCCTGCACCACGCGCATGCGGCCCGGCGGTCCCGCGACCCGCGTCTCCGGCGGGATCACGTCGAACACCTCGCGCGGCAGGCGGGACGCAGCCGGCGTCTGCGCGGCGACCGGTGCAGCCGTGGCGGCGGCCATCAGCATGGCGACGAGCGCCTTCATGCGGCAGCGGACACGTCGGTCAGGGCGAAGTCCCGCCCCTTGAACAGCAGCGGCTCGCCGGTGCGACGGGCCAGCGCATAGGCGAAGCAGTCGCCGAAGTTGAGCCGCGCCGGGTGGTTGCCCTTGCCGAACCGGCGATACCCCTCCCGGGCGGCATCCGCCAGCGCGGCATCGACCGGCACGACCTCCGCCTCGATCTGCGCGATGAGGCGATCCGCGGCAGCGACAATGGCGGGGTCCCTGTAGCGGTCAATCACGATGCCGAACTCGAACAGGGGCACTGCCGACATCCGCACTCTGGACCCGTGCAGGAGTCGAAGAAACGGAACCGCCTCGGGCTCGCCCGCGACAACGGCGATCAGCGCCGAGGTGTCGACAATCAAGCGGGCAACCCGGTTTCCGGGTCATAGAGGAAGGCGCTCGGATCTTCCTGCTCAAAGAACTCAGGCGGCAAAAGGCGGCGGATCTCCTCCACCGTCGCCATGATCTCCTCGAAGGACGCCATCTTCCGCACCGGCGCCTCCGGTTCACGGGCCAGCTGCGCGCGCAGCGCGACGGTGACCGCCTCGGTCAGGGTCTCGCCACGACGGCGCGCCAGCTCCCTGGCCAGCCGATCTGTTTCGGGGTTCCTGATGTTCAGCATGGCGGAGGTAGTCTACCACGCCGCCGCCCCGGCTCACAGCGGCGCGCACTGGACCTGCAGCCAGGCGCGCACCTCGCCGTCCAGCAGCGGTCCGACCCTGGCCAGCACCTCGGCGTGGTAGGCGTCGACATAGGCGCGCTCGTCGGCGGTCAGCAGGGCGACCTCAATCAGCCGCCTGTCCAGCGGGGCCATCGTCAGCTGCTCGAAGCCGTGCATCGGCCGCTCGCCGCCGGGGATCGGCGCGGCGGGGGTCACCACCTGCAGGGTCTCGATGCGGATGCCCCAGTGGCCCTCGCGATAGTAGCCCGGCTCGTTCGACAGGATCATGCCCGGCAGCAGCGGCTGGGTGTTGACCGCCTTGGCGATGCGCTGCGGCCCCTCGTGGACGCCGAGATAGCTGCCGACCCCGTGCCCGGTGCCGTGGTCGTAGTCGAAGCCCTGCATCCACAGCGGCAGCCGCGCCAGGGCGTCGATCTGGTGTCCCGTCGTGCCCGCCGGGAAGCGCACCACCGCCATGGCAATGTGCCCCTTGAGCACGAGGGTGAACATGCGGCGCTGGTCCGCGGAAGGGGTCCCCACCGCCACCGTCCGGGTCACGTCCGTGGTGCCGTCGAGGTACTGGCCGCCGCCGTCGACCAGCAGCAGGGAGCCCGGCTCCATGCGGCGCAGGGTGCGCGTCACCGGCTTGTAGTGCGGCAGGGCGCCGTTCGGGCCGGCCCCGGCGATGGTGTCGAAGCTGAGATCCTTCAGCGCCCCGGTGGCCTCGCGGAAGCGTTCCAGCGCCTCGGCCACCTGCCGCTCGTCAGGCAGGGTCTGCTGCGCCTCGGTGTCGATCCAGTGCAGGAAGCGGGCGAGCGCCGCGCCGTCGCGGATGTGGGCCTGACGCGCGCCCTCGATCTCCACCGCGTTCTTGGTCGCGCGCGGCAGGGTGCACGGGTCCATGCCGCGGACCACCTCCGCCCCGGCCGCCGCCAGCCGGTCAAAGTACCAGGCCGAGGACACGCCCGGATCGACCAGCACCTTACGCCCCCCCAGCGCCGCCAGCGCTGGCGCCAGCGCCTCCGGCGTCTCCAGCGTCACCGCCGCGCCGAGCCAGTCGGCCAGGCCCGGGGTCACCTTGGCCGGATCGAGGAACAGGCGCGCCGTCCCGTCCGCGGCCAGCAGGGCCTGGGCGAGCGGCAGGGGGGTGCGGATCACGTCGCCGCCGCGGATGTTGAACAGCCAGGCGATGGAGGCCGGGGCGGTCAGCAGGGCCAGCTCGGCCCCGGCCGCGGCCACGGCGGCGCCGATGCGGGCGCGCTTCGCCCAGGCGGCCTCGCCGGTGTAGCGGTCCTCGTGCGGCACAACCGGCGCCTGCGGCTGGGCCGGACGATCGGCCCAGGCCGCATCCAGCGGATTGGCCTCGACCGGCGTCAGGGTCGCCCCCCCCTTCGCCACCGCCGTTTGCAGCCGCGCCAGGGCCTCGGGGCTGTGCAGCCGCGGGTCGTAGCCGATCACCGCGCCCCTCGGCGCGCGCTCCAGATACGCCGGCACCCCGCCCTCGACGAGGTCGAGGATCTCGAACTGCTCCGCATCCACCTGGGCCCGGACCTGCACCGTGTAGCGGCCGTCGGCGAACACGGCGGCGCGATCTTTCAGCACCACAGCCGCGCCCGCCGACCCGCTGAAGCCGGTCAGCCACGCCAGCCGCTCGTTGGCGTCGGGGAGGTACTCGTTCTGGTGCTCGTCCTCATGGGGCACGAGGAAGCCGTCCAGCCCCTGCGCCGACATCTCGGCGCGCACGCGCGGCAGGTGCTTCGCCCCGAACTCGCGGGAGGTCGTCTCGTCGAAGGATTGGCGCATCGTCTCGTCTCTCAACCGACCCGGCGCAGGACCAGGCAGCTCCAGGCGTCGCGGTGGATGCGGCGCTCCAGACGGAAGCCGCGCGACAGATAGGCGGCGCTCACACGGCGCTCCTGGGTGCGCAGCAGGCCGCTCAGGATGGCCACGCCGCCGAGCCGCAGCGACAGCTTGATGTCCTGGGCCAGGCTGACCAGCGGCGGCGCCAGGATATTGGCGAACACCAGATCGTAGGGCGCGCCGGCGCGCACCCGCTGGTCGTTCAGCCCCGAGGCGTGGACGAAGCGCGCCGGGGCCCGGTTCAGCTTCGCGTTCTCGTTGGCGATGCGCACCGAAGGCGCGTCGATGTCGGTCCCGACAGCCACGGCCGCGCCGGTCAGGGCCGCGGCGATGGCCAGCACGCCGGTACCGCAGCCGACGTCGAGCACCCGCTCGAACCGCTCGCGCTTGAGCAGGGAGTCGTAAGCGATCAGGCAGCCGACCGTGGTGCCGTGGTGACCGGTGCCGAAGGCGGCGCCGGCGTCGATCTTCAGCCGCACGGCGTTGACCGGGGCCCGGCCCTGATCGTGGGCGCCATAGACGAAGAAGCGGCCGGCCTTCACCGGCGGCAGTCCGGACAGGGACATGGCCAGCCAGTCGGCGTCGGCCAGGTCCTCGACCGTCACCACCAGACCCGGCTCCTCGCGCAGCCGCGCGGCCACGCCCTCGACCTCGTCGGCCGTGGTCGGGAAGGCGTCGATGCGCCAGACGCCGCGGTCCTCATCCTCCTCGAGGATGGAATAGGTCGCGCCCTCCAGCAGGGGATCAGCGTCCAGACGGGCGGCGGCGGCCTCGGCGGCGGCGCGGGGGCCGCGGGCGATTATTTGAACAGCGGACTCGGACATTTCTCAAACGCCGCTATCATCACGAATCGATGCAACCGTTGGCCTGAGCCGCACAGGGGATCGCGGACGGGTCTGGATCGAACAAGGGGTCGGGGAATACATGGCCAAATCACCTACTACGTCCAAGCCTGCCGCGTCCAAGGCGACGGGTGCGAAATCCACCGCGGCGAAGCCCAAGACGGCGCCTAAGGCAGCGGCCAAGGCCGCGGCGGCGAAGCCCGCGGCCGCCGCCAAGCCGGCCAAGGCTCCGGCCGCGAAGGCCGCGGCCAAGCCCGCCGCGAAGCCCGCGCCCAAGGCCGCTGCAAAGCCGGCCGCCAAGGCGGCGCCGGCCAAGGCTCCGGCCGCCAAGGCCGCGCCGAAGGCCAAGACGGCCCCGAAGCCCGCCGCCAAGACGGCCCCGAAGGCCGCAGCTGCTCCCAAGGCCGCAGCTCCGGCTCCGGCGCCCGCGCCCAAGCCCGCCGCCGCGCCGGCTGCGGCTCCCGCCCCGGCCCCCGCCCCGGCTCCGGCCGCCGCCCCGGCCCCTGCCGCCGCTGCGCCGGCCCTGGCTCCGGCTCCGAAGAAGAGCTTTTTCGAAAAGCTGGGCGACATGATCTTCGGCCAGCGCTGAGGGTCAGCCACAGGCCCGAAATGACGACGCCGGCCGGGGAGCCTCCCCGGCCGGCGTTTTCGTGTGCGTAAGACGTCGACGCGGGCGACCGCGCCAAGCCGGATCAGGCCGGCGGCAGGTCCTCGGCGAGGATGGCCATCTCGAACATGAACGAGCCGTCCTCGTCCTCGTCCTTGAAGACGACGCCAATGAACTCGTCGCCGACGTAGACCTCGGCGGAATCGCCCTGCTTCGGACGGGCCTTCACCTGGATGCCGCCGGTGTTGAAGGTGCGCTTGAGATGGCTCTCGATGCGGCGAATGTCGGACTCGGTCACGGGACCTCGGGCTCCTTGCTTGCGAGGGCGGACCCTAGAGAACCGGACGCGCTGAATAAACCCTGCGAAGCGCTTTAGATGACGAAGTCGTAGACCACGTCCGCCAGCGTGTGGTCCATCGTGCGGGCCGGCGCGGCGTCGGTCGGGCAGTTGACCAGCCGTGCGGGCACGCCGGCGACGGTGCAGCCCGCCGGCACCGGCTTCAGCACCACTGAGCCCGAGGCCACCTTGGCGTGGTCGCCGACCGTGATATTGCCCAGCACCTTGGCCCCCGCGCCCAGCAGCACGCCGCGGCCGATCTTGGGGTGGCGGTCGCCGCGTTCGGCCCCGGTGCCGCCCAGGGTCACCCCGTGCAGCATCGACACCTCGTCGCCGACAACCGCCGTCTCGCCGATGACGATACCGGTGCCGTGGTCGAGGAAGACGCCCGACCCGACCTGCGCCGCCGGGTGGATGTCGACCTGGAACAGCTCGGACATGCGGCTCTGGAAGTGGAAGGCGAGGGTCTCGCGCCCCTGCTCCCAGAGCCAGTGCGCCACCCGGTGCGCCTGCAGGGCCTGGAAGCCCTTGAAGTAGAGGAAGGGCTGGATCAGCGACTTGATGGCCGGGTCGCGCTCGGCCACGGCCTGCAGGTCGGCCTCGGCGGCGGCGACGATGCCGGCGTCGGCGGCGAAGGCGGCCTCGCAGGTCTCGCGGACGCTCATCGCCCCGACCTCGGCGTCGCCCAGCTTGCGGGCGATCTGGAAGCTCAGCGCATGGGCGAGGTCGCGGTGCGACAGCACCGTGGCGTGCAGCAGCGAGCCCAGCTGCGGCTCGCGCCGGGCGGCCTCCTCGGCGGCGGCGTAGAGCTCGGCCCAGACGCCGCGGCGCGCGCTGATCACTTCCAGTTTGGCCATGACGGCTCCTTGCGGTCGGGCTCAGTCTACCCGGCTCAGCATCCCGTGGGAAAGCCAGGCCGGCAGACGTCCCTCGCGCGCCATGTGGTGGGCCTTCAGCGCTGTCGCCACCGTCATCACATCGCGCACGGTCCCGCGTTCGATCTCGGCGATCAGCGACAGGAAGGGCACGCGCACAATCCGCAGGTCCTCGGTCGGGTCCGGGGCGACCGGGGCCGGTGACAGGCCCCAGGCCAGCCAGCACAGGGCGCGCTCGTCGGTGATCGAGTTGGACAGCTCCAGCTCCAGCACCTGCCGCCAGTGCGCCGCCGTCAGGCCGGCCTCCTCGGCCAGCTCGCGCTGCACCCCGGCCAGCGGATCCTCGCCCGGCGGGACCCCGCCCTCGGGCATCTCCCAAGAATAGCGCAGGGTGGCGAAGCGGTGCTGACCGACGAGGGTGACGGTGCCGTCGTCATGCAATGGCAGCACCCCGGCGGCGAGGTTCCGCGGCCGCATCACCACATAGTCCGCCGGTGCGCCGGTGGGGGCCGTCGCCGCGTGCCGCGTCAGCTGCAGCCACGGGTTCTCAAACAGGGTCTCGCCACCGCCGTCGCGCCAGCGGCGGGGCGGCGCCAGCCCCTCGGCCCAGACCGGCTGCGGATCATCCTCGTGCGCACTCATCCGGCCGGTATGGCGCAAGCCGCCGCCGACGCCTAGCTAGGCGGCATGACCGATGACGCCCTCCCCCCGCCCGTCGCCTCGCCCGAACTGCAGACCCGTCTGGCCACCCGCCGCTCCGCTCCCGCCCAGGCCCTGGGCGACCCGGGCCCGACGCAGGCCGAACTTGAGGGCATCCTGACGCTCGGCGCGCGCACGCCCGACCACGGCAAGCTGTTTCCCTGGCGCTTCGTGGTGCTGGGCCGCGACAGCCGCGCCGGCCTCGCCGCGCAGCTGGAGCCGCTGGCCGACCGCCAGCCGGACCCGAGGAAGGCCCGGGCCGTGCTCGCCAAGCTGACCGCGCCGCCGGCGACGGTGCTGGTCGTCTCCACCCCGGTCCCGGGCCACAAGGTGCCGGTGTGGGAGCAGGAGCTGTCCGCCGGGGCCGTCTGCATGAACCTGGAGCACGCGGCGAACGCCTACGGCCACGCCGCCAGCTGGATCACCGACTGGTACAGCTACGACGCGGACGCCGTGGCCCTGTTCGGCGTCGGCGAGGGCGAGCGCATCGCCGGCTTCATCCACATGGGCGCCGCCGCCGAGCCCCTGCTGGAACGCCCCCGCCCGGACCTGTCCGCCAGGGTTGAGCGACGGCCGTGATGGCATTCCTCCCCCACAGGGGGAGGTGGATCGCCGGCGCAGCCGGCGAGACGGAGGGGGGCTCACACGTCGGTTTCGCTTATCCCCCCTCCACCGCTTCGCGGTCCCCCTCGCCCTGCGGGGGAGGAAGGCGTATCGTCGCGCATCCGCGAGGGCGCGACATGGACGACCCGCCCGAGATCACAGTCGCCCGGGCGCGCGCGTTGCGCCGCCGCCTCACCCTGCCAGAAGTGCTTGTCTGGACGGCACTTCGCAGTCGAAGACTGGACGGGTTGCGGTTCCGGCGGCAGCATCCGATCGGGCCGTGGATCCTCGACTTCTACTGCGAAGCTCGCCAGCTGGCGGTGGAGATCGACGGTCAGGCGCACGATCACCCCGACGCCCTGCGCCACGATGCGCGCCGCACCGCCTGGCTGGCTGACCGACGGATCGCCGTGCTGCGCTTGTCGGCGCGCGACGTGCTCGAAGACCTGCCTGCGGCGCTGGAGCGCATCCGCCACGCCGCCACCGCCCGCGCGACGGAATGACCAAAGCTCCTCCCCCACAGGGGGAGGTGGCGCGGCGCGCAGCGCCGTGACGGAGGGGGGCGAACCGCAGCCGTCGGCGACAGCCCCCCTCCACCGCTTCGCGGTCCCCCTCCCCTGCGGGGGAGGAATTGGTGGCCTTCGGTCAGCTACGAGGGCGCTGGGCGCGCCGCTGCACCTGCCCCGTTGTGCCCGCTGTGACCTCGCTGTGCTCGTTGTGGTCTCTTGAGGCCCGCCGTCTCAGAACCGCTGCGTCAGGGTCAGGCTGACCACCCGCCCGCGCGGGTCGGCGACGATCGGGTCATAGGCGAAGGCGAACTGGGCCAGCGACGGATCGCGGTCGGTCAGGTTGATCGCCTCCAGCCGCAGGTCCAGCCCGGGCGCCACGGCCGTCTGGTATGCCAGATCGAAGGCGGTCTGGCTGGCGATGTCTGTCTGCGTGATCCCGGCCCGGTCGTTGCGGTAGCCGTGGGTGTAGCGCGCCGTCAGGCTGAGCCCCTGCCCCGCCCCCTGCCAGCCGACCACCAGCCGGCCCTGGTTGCGGGGCATCGACCGCGCCAGGGTGTTGAGGTTGGTCGAGCCGACCGCTGACACCGCCGGGGCGCCGGGCGTCAGGCGGATGTCGTGGCGGTCGATGTAGGTCCAGCGCAGGTCGGCGGACACCCGCCCGCCCACCGCCTCGCGTCCCCAGCCGGCGGCCAGGTCCCAGCCCTGCGCCGTCACCGCCGAGGCGTTGATGAAGCCCAGACGCACCCCGGTCAGGGTCCCGCCCGGCCCGCGGCTGACCTGCCCCTGCGCCGTCGTGCCGGTCAGGCCTGCGGCGGTGTCGCGCGCGGCCTGGTCGATCACGGCCTGCGCGGACTCCTTGACCACCAGATCGGTGGTCTCGAAGCGCCAGCCGTCCAGCGTAACCGTCAGGCCGCCGCCCGGGGCCCAGACCGCCCCCAGGCTGAGGTGCTCCGAGCGCTCGGGCTTCAGGTCGGGGTTGCCGGTCGTCAAGGTGTTGACGAAGACGAAGGCGCCGCGGTCGAACACCGGGGGCTGGGCCGCCTGGGCCCCGTCGGTGACGAACACGGACGGGGCGCGGAAGGCCCGGCCCCAGGCGCCGCGCAGGGCCAGGCCGGGCGCCAGATCCCAGCGCGCCGCGACCTTGGGGCTGAGCGCGTCCTGATCCCCCTGCCGCTCGTGCCGCGCCGCCAGCTGCAGCTCCCACGCCGCGCCCAGCCGCGCCCGCGCCTCGGCGAACAGGGCCGCGGTCCGCAGCCGCCCGTCGAAGTCCGGCGACTGGCCGGCCGTCAGCAGCTCTCCGGCGTTGACCAGATCGCTCCAGTCGTGGCGGAAGCGGCTCTCGCGCGCCTCGGCCCCGACGGCCAGATCCAGCGTCCCCCACACCCCCTCGGCCAGCCGCCGGTCGCCCTCGGCCTCGACGGTGGTCAGCCCCGCCGCGCCGCGCAGGCCGGTGGAGCCGATCAGGCTGTCGACCAGGTCCGGGGCATTGGCCGTCCCGGTCCCCAGCGTGGCGCTGCCGAACGGGTTGAACCAGCGGCATGGCCCGACGCCGGGCGTCCCCGTGGTCGGGTCGCAGCCGGCTCCGCCGAGGCCGTTCAGCGCCGCCTGCAGGGCCGAGCCGATCACGTCGGGCTTGTCATAGGCCACATCCTGGCGGCTGACCGTCGCAGCTCCCGACCAGCGCCAGCCGGCGGCCTCGCCCGAGACGCCCCCGGCCAGCCGCCAGGTCTGATAGGCGAAGTCGGCGGTCGAGGCCCCCGCCTCGGCTCCCAGCAGCCGCCCGCGGAAGGTGACGGCCTCGCCGAAGGGGTTGTCGGGATGGCTCGCCGGCACGGTCAGGGCCCGGGCCAGGATCGGCAGCGACGGCGACTGGCGGATGCGGGTGAAGGTGTCCGAGGCCGCGGCCTGGCCCCAGACCTCCAGCCCGCCCAGCGGCGCCCGCACATCGACGAAGACCTGGGTCCGGGTCTCCTCGGGCGCGAGGTCGAAGAAGTCCGAATAGTCGAGGCGGCAGAAGACGTCGGTCGCGCTGTTGCGGAAGGCCTTGCTGAACGCCGGACTGTCGCAGTCGGGGTCCGGGGCGAAGCGGCCGGTCGAGGGGCGGAAGTACGACCCCGGCTGGCCGTAGCTGGTCACCGCGGTCCAGCCGGCGCGGCCGTAGCGCTCCGCCTGGGTGAAGTCGCGCTCGTCGGTGGTCAGGGCCGAGCGGTGGAAGTGGGCCGCCGCCACCGTCGCCGCGACGCCGCGCCAGTCGAAGCCCGCCAGGGCCTGCACCGTCGTCTCGCCGAAGCCGCGCCCGGCAGCGTGACCGATCTCCAGCTCCGGCCGCGTCGCGCCCCGACGGGTGACGAGGTTGACCACCCCGGCCACGGCGTCCGAGCCATAGACCGCCGAGGCCCCGTCGCGGAACACCTCGACCCGCTCCAGGGCGAGGGTCGGGACCAGCGAATTCAGGTCGACGAAGGCCGAGCCGTCGGTGGCCACCATGGCGCCGGTGGTCCAGCGCTGGCCGTCGACCAGCACCAGGGTCGCCCCCAGCCCGAGGTTGCGCAGATTGACCTGGGCCGTGCCCGAGCTCTGCGGCGCGTTCAGCTGGTCGACCCGCGCCTCCGAACCCGAGTTGGCGGTCAGCCGCGTCAGCAACACCGAGGCGTCGCCGCCCAGCGTCGCCAGCTCGCTGCGGCCCAGCACCTCCACCGGCGCCAGCCGCCCCGCCCCGGCGAGGCGGGACCCGGTGATCACAATCGCGTCGACGGTGACGGGGTCGGCCCTCGCGTCGGCGTCAGGAGCCGGAGACCGGGGGCCGCTCTGGGCGACCGCGGCGCCCGCGGCGGCGAGCAGGGCCAGCGCCGCGGCGCCGGACAGAATCGAACGAAGACACATGCCGCGCGCCAGTAGGCGGCAGGCGACGCGGGGGGAAGAGGCGTACCGCCCCGGAGTAGCCCCTATCCCCGACCGCGATACGTCGGCACGCCCTGGTCGGGCAGCCAAAGGCCTTCCGGGGCCGGGCCGGTCTGCCAGAGGACGTCGATGGGGATGCCGCCGCGCGGGTACCAGTAGCCGCCGATCCTCAGCCACTTGGGCGCCAGCAGCTCCGCCAGCCGCTTGCCGATGGCCACGGTGCAATCCTCGTGGAAGGCGCCGTGGTTGCGAAAAGCTGTCAGGTAGAGCTTGAGGCTCTTGGACTCCACCAGCCAGTCGCCGGGGGCGTAGTCGATGACCAGATGGGCGAAGTCCGGCTGGCCGGTGACCGGGCACAGGCTGGTGAACTCCGGCGCGGTGAAGCGGGCCAGGTAGAGGGTGTCCGGGTGCGGGTTGGGCACGCGCTCCAGCACGGCGCTGGCGGGATCGGCCGGCTGGGCCGTCTGGGTCCCCAGCTGGGACAGGCCGTCGGTATAGTGGGTCATGGCCGCGATGTAGTCGCTTCGGCGGCGGGGGGGAACCCGACCAAAGGTCCTCCCCCACAGGGGGAGGTGGCGCGGCGCGCAGCGCCGTGACGGAGGGGGGCGAACCGCAGCCGTCGGCGACAGCCCCCCTCCACCGCTTCGCGGTCCCCCTCCCCCTGCGGGGGAGGAATGGAGACCCCGTTGCCTTCCGCGCGGTCAGCCCGCTAAGCGTAGCCAAAGACAACGGAGGAGACGCCTGTGACCATTCCCGCCTCGCTGCAAAAGGGCCTGAAGCTGCCCGTGATCGCCGCCCCCATGTTCCTGGTGTCGGGCCCTGACCTGGTGGTCGAGGCCTGCAACGCCGGGGTCATCGGCACCTTCCCGTCGCTGAACCAGCGCACCACCGAGGGCTATCGGGACTGGCTGCAGGAGATCAAGGGGCGGTTGAACCCCGACGCGGCGGCCTTCGGCGTCAACCACATCGTCCACCCGACCAACCCGCGGCTGATGGCCGACATGATGGTCTCGGTCGAGGAGAAGGTGCCGCTGATCATCACCTCGCTGGGGGCGGTGCGCGACGTGGTCGATGCGGTGCACGGCTACGGCGGGGTGGTGTTCCACGACATCGCCAATGTCCGGCACGCCCGAAAGGCCGCCGAGAGCGGCGTCGACGGCCTGATCCTGGTGGCCAACGGCGCCGGCGGCCATGCCGGCATCATCAACCCCTTCGCCCTGATCAACGAGGTGCGCCAGTTTTTCGACGGCACGATCATCCTGTCGGGCTGCCTGTCGACCGGCCAGGACGTGGCCGGGGCCCTGATGATGGGGGCCGACTTCGCCTACATGGGCACCCGCTTCATCAACACCACCGAGGCCATGGCCCAGGAGGCCTACAAGGCCATGATCATCGACTCCGGCGCGACCGATATCGTCCACACCCCGGCGGTGTCGGGCATCCCGGCCAACTTCATGATCAAGTCGCTGGAGGCCAACGGCATCGATCCGAAGACCCTGCCCGAGCACAAGCTCGACATGGGCGAGGAGGCCAAGGCCTGGAAGACGGTGTGGTCCGCCGGTCAGGGCGCCGGGGCCATCCACGACGTGGTTCCGGCAGGCGCGCTGGTGGGGCGACTGATGGACGAATATCGTCAGGCGACGGATCGATTTGCGAAGGCCTCGCTGATCGCCTAGATACGTCGGCCCTGCGGAGCCGAGGTATCCATGCGTAACCTGTTCGCGGCCGCCGCCGCTGTGATCGCCATCGTCGGCGGCAGCCCGGCCGCGGCCCAGTCCTGGGCGGACAGCTGGCGCGATCGATGGGTCGGGACCATGGGCGGTGAGGTCGGGGTCACGACCGACAACCGCTCCAAGTTCGCCACCAAGAGCGGCGGCGATCCGTCAGCCTTCGCCGGCGTCTACGCCATTACGCCGGACGGGGTGTGGTATGTCGAAGGCGAAGCCGAGACGATCCGCGACTCCAGCGGGTCGGACGCGGAAGTCACCTTCGCCGCCGGCTGGCGCCCCCAGGCTTTCGGCTTCGACCTTGATCTCGCCGCCGCCCGCAAGGTGCGGCTGGGAGCCCGGCCGGGGGCCGATACGGAGGCCTGGGAGTTCACCGCCGATGCGGCGCGGGCCATCGGCCCCTTCGACGCCCGGCTGCGCCTGCAGCAGTCGCCCGACGGGGCCGGCTCGTCGGGAGCCTGGGTCTATTACGAGGCGCGCCTGCGCCGGGAGGTCGCGCCGCGCTGGACCCTCGACGCCTCGGCGGGGACCCGGGACTATGAGGATGACGCGGACGACTACAGCGGCGCCAGCCTCGGGGCGGTCTATGCCGCGACTGACCGCCTCGACCTCGACCTGCGCCTGATCGACACGGATCGCCGGGGCGAGGACGGCGACCCGGCCGTGGTGCTGTCGCTGGTCGCCGGCTTCTGAGCCTGCGGCGGCTCGCCGCGCAACGCATCCGGACCTGCGCTTCCCGCGTCTCTCCGCCGACCGCGATCCGACGGTCGTCGAAGGAGACTTCCCGATGCAACGCCGCCTCGCCGCCCTCGCCCTCGCCGCCGGCCTCGCCGTCGCGGGCGCCGCGTCCGCCCAGAGCTATGGCGCCCCGCGCACCAATATCGTCGAGGGCGCCGTCGCCTCGCCGGCCCACACCACCCTGGTCGCCGCCGTCCAGGCCGCCGGCCTCGTCGATACCCTGGCCGGCCCGGGCCCGTTCACCGTCTTCGCCCCGACCAATGACGCCTTCGCCGCCCTGCCGGCCGGCACGGTCGACACCCTGCTGCAGCCGGCCAACCGCGCCACCCTGACCAAGGTGCTGACCTATCACGTGGTGGCGGGCCGTCTGGCCGCCGCGGACGTGCTGGCCGCCATCCAGGCCGGCGGCGGCCGCGCCGAGGTCACCACCGTCTCGGGCGACACCCTCGTCGCCTCGCTGGAAGGCGGCAACGTCGTGATCACCGACGAGAACGGCGGCAAGGCCACTGTGGTCCAGGCCGATCTGTTCATGTCGAACGGCGTGATCCACGTCACCAACGCCGTGTCGATCCCGCGTTAAGGCGATCCCGCGAGGGGGTCACGCATGGCCCCCTCGCGACCTTCCGCCACGGCGACGCCTTGCGCCGCGACGCGGCAGTGCCCATCTGTCGCCCGTCGATCTCTTTGCGTCACGCCGCTGCTCCCTTGGCATCACGCACCGAGGTCCAACAGCCGATCCGTTCAGACCCGACAGGCCGACCAGGGAGTCCTCCCTGCGGTCAACGCCAGACGGAGGTCCTGAAAATGGCTACCGGCACAGTGAAATGGTACAATCCGACCAAGGGTTACGGCTTTGTGGCCCCCGATGACGGCGGCAAGGACGTGTTCGTCCACGCCTCGGCCCTCGAGGTCTCGAGCCTCGGCACGCTGAACGAGGGGCAGAAGATCTCCTACGAGGTCGAGCGCGACGCCCGCTCCGGCAAGGAATCCGCCGGTCGGCTCCAGGCCGCGGAGTAGGACGCTTTCGCGACCTGCAGCGACATCGCCTTTGACGGCGAGGTCGTCGGGCTGTTGCCCCGGGGCGACCGCAAGGTGCGTCTCGACAACGGCCACATCGTCACCTCCCTGCCGATGCCGGGGCCGTCCTCGGGCGTGCCCCTGATCGGCGACCGGGTGATGGTCGAAATCGCCCTGAACCAGCTGAAGGGCTGGCGCCTCGCGCGCCGGCCCTGACGCCCCTCCCGACCGAAGGATGACGCCATGACGCCGCTTGCCGAGATGATCCCCGCCATGTCCGACGCAGACCTCGTCACCCTGCGCGCCAACGCGGCGCGTCTGGTCGAGCACGGCGCCTCGACCCAGGTGCTGGCCGCCAGCGACATCATCCCGATCATCGATACCGAGGTGGCCCGCCGCGCCGCCCTGCCCAAGCCGGACAAGGCCCCGCCGAAGCGCGCGTCGGCGAAGAAGAAACTGCCGCCCGTCACCGGCCACCAGACCGCCCTGCCCGCGCGCGGCTGACGACCACGGGCCGGTTCTGCCCGCGTCAGCCCAGCGCATGATCCAGGTCGGCGATCAGGTCCTCGACCTCCTCGACCCCGACCGACAGCCGGATCAGGGTGTCGGTGACGCCGCCGGCCTCGCGCACCTCCTTCGGCACCGAGGCGTTGGTCAGGATCGCCGGGTGGTTGACCAGGCTCTCCACCCCGCCGAGCGATTCCGCCAGGGTGAAGACCTCGACCCGCTCCAGCACCCGCTTCGTGCGCTCGAGGTCGCCCGCCAGCCGCAGGCTGACCATGCCGCCGAAGCCGCCCGCCATCTGGCGCGCGGCCAGATCGTGCTGCGGGTGGGAGATCAGGCCCGGATAGATCACCTGCTCCACCCCGGCACGGTCTTCCAACCAGCGCGCCACCGCGAGGGCGTTCCCGCAATGCGCCTTCATGCGCAGCCCCAGCGTCTTCAGCCCGCGATTGGCGAGGAAGGCGTCGAACGGCCCCATCACCCCGCCGACCGAGTTCTGCAGGAACTTGATCCGGCTCGCGAGGTCCGCATCGCCGGTCACAAGCGCCCCGCCGATGATGTCCGAGTGACCGTTCAGGTACTTGGTGGCCGAGTGCATGACGATGTCCGCGCCCAGCGCCAGCGGCTGCTGGCAGAAGGGCGTGGCGAAGGTGTTGTCGACCACCAGCAGCAGCCCGCGCGCCTTCGCCAGCGCCGACAGCGCGGCGATGTCCGCCAGCTTCATCAGCGGATTGGTCGGGGTCTCGACCCACAGCATGCGGGTCTTCGGCGTGATCGCCGCCTCGACCGCCGCCAGGTCGCTCAGGTCGACATAGGCGAAGTCGAGCCCCATCGAACGCCGCCGCACCCGCTCGAACAGCCGCCACGAGCCGCCATAGAGGTCATCGCCGGTGACCACGTGGTCACCCGCGTCCAGCAGCTCCAGCGCCGTCGAGGTGGCCGCCATACCCGAGGCGAAGCCGAAGCCCTGCACCCCGCCCTCCAGATCGGCGAGACAGGCCTCGAACGCCTCCCGCGTCGGGTTCTTGCCGCGGGCGTATTCATAGCCCTTGTTCACGCCCGGGCTTTCCTGGGCGTAGGTCGAGGTGGCGTAGATGGGCGTCATCACCGCCCCGGTCGTGGGATCGGGACGCTGGCCGGCGTGGATGGCGCGGGTGGAGAAGCCCGGCTGATTTTTCAAACGCATGAGCTATGCCGCCCTGAGCGCTTCCCAGCCCCTGCAGGCCAACTGTATCGAGCGCGGAACGGGCGCGCCGTTCGAATATCTTGCCACCTGAGCCCGAGACAAGCCTAGCGCTTCAGCCGCGCCATTCAGCGTCAGCGCGTGTCTCAAACGCCATTCAATGAAAGCGCGCGTATCGTCTCTGCCCCAGCTTGATAAAGCCTCAAGCCAAAGGGCGTCAGCACCGATCTCGATATCGCCGGGCCAGATGACGCTATGCCCCCAGTCGCCGACGGCCGCCTGCGCAAACAAATCTTTCTTCTGCAGAGGCGCGTAGGCCGGCGCTTCAGCGATCAAGCGGAAATCGATCAACGCGGGGTCAGCCTCCGCCCAGATCACGCTCAGCATCATGTCCGGCCCTGCCTCTACGGCCTTGATGAGGCGCAACTCGTCGTTCGCTCTCACGGATTCAATGCCTCCCACATGGCCAGAAGTTCGGAACGATGTGCATTGGCCCAGGCAATCGCAGCGCTCAGCTCTCTCTTGGGCGGCTGACCGATGATAACTTCCAAGGTAGCAATCGAAACCGAGCAGCGCCACTCTCGCCCCTCGACATGAAAATGGGGCACGCCATGCTCCCGCCCATACACGGCGATCTTCCATGTCGGCGCCCGGTGGAGCGTGACCATCGGATCACCGGTTCAGGCTCAGGTGGTTGATCAGGTCGGTGCGGGTGATCAGGCCGACGAAGCGCTCCCCGTCCAGCACGATGGCCACCCGGTCGCGGTCGAACAGCGGGATCAGGGCGTCGAGCGGCTCGCTGACCTGCACGGTGTCGAGGTCGCGGGTCATGACCTCGCCGACGAGCTTCCTGAACCGCGCCGCGCGGGTGATCTCGTCGGTGTTCATGACGTGGACGATGTCGCTCTCGTCGAGGATGCCGACGAGCCGGCCGTCGCTCAGGACGGGCAACTGGCTGACATCCGCGCCGCGCATGCGCTTGAAGGCAGTGTCGAGCGTGTCGCCCGGGCCAACCGAGACCACCTCGCCCCGGTCGGGCCGGCGCGTGATCAGGTCCGACAGATCCCCGTGCAGCTCGCGCTCGGCCAGGCCCTGATCGGCGAGCCAGGCGTCGTTGTAGACCTTGGACAGGTACTTGGCCCCGGTATCGCAGACGAATGTGACGCAGCGCTTCGGCTCGGTCTGCTCGCGGCACCAGCGCAGGGCGGCAGCGATCAGGGTGCCCGAGGACGAGCCGGCGAGAATGCCTTCCTTCAGCAGCAGCTCGCGCACGGTGGCCACAGCCTCCGCGTCGGGGATCGAATAGGCCTTGTCGATCAGGCTCATGTCGGCGGTGTCCGGCACGAAGTTCTGGCCGATGCCCTCGACGGTGTAGCTGCCTTCCGGCCCCGGAACGCCCTCGTTGACAATGCCGGCCAGGGTCGAGCCGACCGGGTCGGCGAGGATGATCTCGGCTTTCGAGCCCTTGTCCTTCAGGAAGCGGCCCACGCCGGTGATGGTGCCGCCAGAGCCGATACCCGCGACGAAGGCGTCGACCTGGCCGTCCATCTGCGCCCAGATCTCCGGGCCGGTGGTGCGCACATGGGCCTCGGCGTTGGCGGCGTTGGCGAACTGGTTGACGTAGAAGCCGCCGGGAATCTGCTGCGCCAGACGCTCGGCCATGTCGGTGTAGTACTCGGGGTGCCCATGCGGCACGTCCGAGCGCGTCAGGCGCACATCGGCGCCCATGGCCCGCAGGTGCTGGATCTTCTCGCGGGACATCTTGTCCGGGATCACCAGCAGCACCTTGTAGCCCTTGGCCTGGCCGACCAGCGCCAGGGCCAGCCCGGTGTTGCCCGCCGTGGCCTCGACGATGGTGCCGCCCGGCTTGAGCCAGCCCTCGCGCTCGGCCGCGTCGATCATCGACAGGGCGATGCGGTCCTTGATGGAGCCGCCCGGGTTCTGCGCTTCCAGCTTCAGGAACAGGCGGCACGGGCCGGTGTCCATCCGCGTCACCTCCACCATCGGCGTCTTGCCGATCAGGTCCAGCAGCGAGCCGCTGGGGCCGGTGAGAACGGGCGATGGGGCCAGCGACATGACGCACTCCGGAGGTCTGGTTCGGGCGGCAAGCTCGCCGTGCGCCTGCGTCAGGTCAAGCGACGCAACATTCGACCCCGCCGAAACGGCCCGCGGTCAGGATCAGCGGATACCTGCAGCCTGATGGGCCCTGCCGGCGGGAAGAGGCGCAAAGTTCAACCCGTCGCCCGATTCTCGCGGTATCAGGAGACATGTCCCGCCCGCCCCGCCGTCCCGCCGCCGGTCTGCCCGACCGGGAGACCCTGATCCGCTACCTCGCGGAGGCGGGCGAACAGGGCAAGGCCGACATCGCCCGCGCCTTTGGCCTCAAGGGCGTCGAGCGCCGGATGCTGCGCGAGATGTTGCAGGAGCTCGAGGCCGCCGGCGAGCTGGGCCGCCGCGGCCGGCGCGGCTTCGTCAAGGCCGGCGACCTGCCCCCGGTCGGCGTGGCCGACGTGGTCGACCGCGACGCCGACGGCGAGCTCTATGTCCAGCTGGCCAAGGGCGGCGAGGATGCGCCGAAGGCCGTGCTCGTGCCGGACCGCAAGGCTGACCGCGGCCCTGCGCCCGGCATCGGCGACCGGCTGCTGGTCAAGTTCAGCCGCGCGGGCGACGGCTGGGAAGCGCGGCTGATCAAGCGGCTGGACAGCGGGGGCCCGGGCCGGGTGCTGGGCGTGGTGCGCAAGGCCGCCCGCGAGACCCGGATCGAACCGGTCGACCGCCGCTCGAAGGACGTCCTGATCATTCCGCCGGCCTTCTCCGAGACCTTGCGCGACGGCGATCTGGTGCTGGCGACGCCCGAACGCGGCGAGCACCGCTACGGCCCACAGCGCGGCAAGGTGCTGGAGACGATCGGGCGCGAGGACGACCCGCGCGCCGCCTCCCTGATCGCCATCCACGCCCACGGCGTGCCCACGGGCTTCTCCGAGACCGTCGAGCGCGAGGCGGAGGACCAGGCCCTGCCGACGCTGAAGGGCCGCGAGGACCTGCGCCAGGTGCCCTTCATCACCATCGACCCGGCGGACGCCCGCGACCACGACGATGCGGTCTATGCCGAGCGGGACGAGAGCGCCGACAACGCCGGCGGCTGGATCGTCTGGGTCGCCATCGCCGATGTCGCCGCCTATGTCCGGCCCGGCACCGCGCTGGACCGCGAGGCCCGGGCCAAGGGCAATTCGACCTACTTCCCCGACCGGGTCGAGCCGATGCTGCCGGAGGTGCTGTCCAACGGCCTGTGCAGCCTCAAGGCCGGCGAGAGCCGCGCCTGCCTCGCCGTGCGGATGGTGTTCAGCCAGGACGGCCGCAAGCTGTCCCACCGCTTCGTGCGCGGACTCATGCGCAGCCACGCCAAGCTGGCCTATGAACAGGCCCAGGCCGCCATCGACGGCCAGCCGGACGA
>CAZUXK010000006.1:22787-45219 GCA_964624025.1 uncultured Brevundimonas sp. | reverse complement strand
CGGGCTTCATGGAGACCATCGGCAACATCGCCGGCCCCCTGCTGGCCTATGAGGTGCTGACCGCCTTCTTCCTCGAGGCCGTCTTCCTCGGGATCATGCTGTTCGGCTTCAGCCGCGTGCCCGGCTGGCTGCACACCCTGGCGACCTTCCTCGTCGCCTTCGGCACCACCATGAGCGCCTTCTGGATCCTGGTGCTGAACTCCTGGATGCACACCCCGGCCGGGTTCGAGATGCGCGACGGCGTGGCCCACGCCACCGACTGGCTGCAGATCGTTTTCAACCCGTCGATGCCCTACCGCCTGACCCACATGCTGCTGGCCAGCGGCCTGACGGTCGCCTTCCTGATCGCCGGCCTGTCCGCCTTCCGCTACCTGCTCGGTGACCGCTCGGCCGGCCTTCGCGCCGCCCTCAAGACGGGCATTGTGCTCGGCGCCGCGCTGATCCCGGTGCAGATCTTCGCCGGCGACATGCACGGGCTGAACACGCTGGAACACCAGCCGGCCAAGGTCGCCGCCATGGAGGCCAACTGGGAGACCCGGCCCAACGTCCCCCTCGTCCTCTTCGCCCTGCCGGACGAGGAGGCCCGCGAGAACCGCTTCGAGATCGGCGTGCCCAACGGCGCCAGCCTGATCCTCAAGCACGACCCCAACGGCGTGGTCCCCGGGCTCAATCACTTCGTGGCCGAGGACGGCACGCGCCTGCACCCGCCCGTCTCCCCGGTGTTCTGGTCGTTCCGCATCATGGTCGGCACCGGCCTGCTGATGCTGGCCGTGTCCTGGGCGGCGGTCTGGTTCCTGCGCCGCAAGGCCGGCTTCGACGACCGCCTCGGCCGCTGGATGCTGCGCGGTATGGTGGCCATGAGCTTCTCCGGCTGGCTGGCCACCCTGGCCGGCTGGTACACCACCGAGATCGGCCGCCAGCCCTGGCTCGTCACCGGCGTGCTGACCACGAAGCAGGCCATCGCCGACGTCCCGGCCCCGATGGTCCTGTCGACCCTGCTGATGTACCTGGCGGTCTACGCCCTGCTGATCGCGGCCTATGTCGGGGTGCTGTTCTACCTCGCCCGGCGCGCCGCCCAGGGCCGGCCCGTGGCGCTCGAGCCCCGCTCCGGCGCGGCCGAGGTCGCCGTGGTGCCGGCGGAGTGAGCCCCATGACCCTGTTCGGCGACCCGACCGTCTGGCTGCCGCTGGCCTTCGCCGGCCTGATGGCCCTGTCGATCCTGATCTATGTCGTGCTCGACGGCTTCGACCTCGGCGTGGGGGTGCTTCTCCCCTTCGCCGAGCCGGCCCAGCGCGATCGCATGATCGCCTCGATCGGTCCCTTCTGGGACGCCAACGAGACCTGGCTGGTGCTGGCCGTCGGCCTGCTGCTGGTGGCCTTCCCGGCCGCCCATGGCGAGATCCTCTCGACCCTCTACCTGCCGGTGGCGATCATGCTGCTCGGCCTGATCCTGCGCGGGGTCGCCTTCGAGTTCCGCGCCAAGTGGCCGGGCTCCGGCAAGGCGCGCTGGGACCAGGCCTTCTTCGCCGGCTCCCTGCTCACCAGCCTGGCCCAGGGCTTCATGCTCGGCCTCTATGTCATGGGGCTGCAGATGACGCCCTGGACCCTGCTGTTCGCCGCCGGCGTCGGCCTGTGCCTGACCGCAGGCTACGCCTTCATCGGCGCCGCCTGGCTGCTGTTGAAGACCGAGGACGCCCTGCAACGCCGCGCCGTGGGCTGGGCGCGCAAGGGCCTCTGGGGCGTCGTCGGCGGCCTCGCCGCCGTCTCCCTCGCCAGCCCGCTGGTCAGCCCGCGCATCTTCGAGAAGTGGTTCAGCCTGCCCGAGGCGGTGCCGCTGGCCGTCCTGCCGCTGGCGTCCGGGGCCATCGTCGTCGGCCTGTGGCTGGCCCTGCGCCACCTGCCCGACTCCCGCGACCGCTGGAGCTGGACGCCCTTCGCCGGGGCCGTCAGCCTGTTCGTGCTGGCCTTCGCCGGCTTGGCCTACTCCTTCTACCCCTATGTGGTGCCGGAGCGGATGACCATCTTCGAGGCGGCCAGCGCGCCGGAGAGCCTGTTCCTGATCCTGATCGGGGCCCTGTTCGTCCTGCCGATGATCCTCGCCTACACGGCGCTCGCCTACGTCATCTTCCGCGGCAAGGCGACGGACCTCAGCTACGAGTGACCGGCGCCTCGACCGGGTCGATGGCCAGCACCCAGCGCGGCCGGGCCCGGCTGGCCCTGGGCGAACGGTGCAGCAGGGGGCGGGCGCGGCTGGGCCAGTTCCGCCCCTTCATCAGCACCACCGCCCCGGTCCCGGCCTGGCCGATCGGCCCCTCGCCCGAGGCGCAGGTCCATTCCACCCCGGGCCCGCGATAGCTCGTCAGCAGCCTTAGCCGCACCGCATCCTGATGGAACCGCGGACAGGTCCGCTCGATGGCCGTCTCCAGACGCACGCGCACGTCGACGACCCCGGCGGCGATGCGGACGAGGCCGGACAGCAGCTCCAGATCCGCCTCGAGCCAGGGCGGCAGGCCTTGCCACTCCTCACGCGTGGGCTCGGCATAGGCCGGATAGCCGTCCTCGGCGCAGGGATTGGGCCGGGTCCAGAGCGCGGCCGCCACCTCATCCCGGGCCAGCGCCGCGAAGACGGACGGGTCGTCGCCCGAAACGACGAGGCTGGGCGCAGCGGTCGGAGCGATTGCAAGCAACATTATAACATCACATAACGGCTTCCCTGCTGTCTGTCACGGAGTCCGGGATGCTGCCCACCACCGTCCTGTCCGGCTTTCTCGGCGCCGGAAAGACCACCCTGCTGAACCATGTGCTGGCCAACCGCGACGGCCTGCGCGTGGCGGTCATCGTCAACGACATGAGCGAGGTGAACATCGACGCGGCCCTCGTCCGCGAGGGCGGCGGCGCCGACCTGTCGCGCACCGAGGAGCAGCTGGTCGAGATGTCTAACGGCTGCATCTGCTGCACCCTGCGCGAAGACCTGCTCAAGGAGGTGGCGCGCCTCGCCCGCGAGGGCCGCTTCGACTACCTGCTGATCGAGTCGACCGGCATCTCGGAGCCCATGCCGGTCGCCGCCACCTTCGACTTCCGCGACGAGGACGGTTTCAGCCTCGCCGATCTGGCGCGCCTCGACACCATGGTCACCGTGGTCGACGCCTTCAACTTCTTCCGCGACTACCCCTCGACCGACCGGCTCAAGACGCGCGGCGAGCACCTCGACGAGGACGACGAGCGCACGGTGGCCAACCTGCTGGTCGACCAGATCGAGTTCGCCGACGTCATCGTCCTCAACAAGATCGACCTGCTGCCGGCCCGCGACCTCGGCCTGCTCGAGGCCATGATGCGCCAGCTCAACCCCCGGGCCCGGATCGTCCGCAGCGAACGCGGCCGCGTCCCCCTCAAGGAGATCATCGGCGCCGGCCTGTTCGACATGGAGCAGGCCGAGCAGGCCGCCGGCTGGAGCCAGGCCCTGCGCGGCGAGGTCACGCCGGAGACCGAGGAGTACGGCGTCTCCAGCTTCGTCTACCGGGCGCGTCGCCCCTTCCATCCCCAGCGCCTGTACGACCTGTTCCAGGAGGAGTGGCCCGGCGTCTGGCGCTCCAAGGGCTTCTTCTGGCTGGCCACGCGCATGGCCTATGTCGGGTCGTGGAGTCAGGCCGGGGCCGTCACGGAGCATGAGTGGGGCGGCCTCTGGTGGGCCTCTGCCCCGCGCGACCGCTGGCCCGACGACAACGCCGAATGGCTGGCCGCCCTCGAGGCGGTCTGGCGCGCGCCCTGGGGCGACCGCCGGCAGGAAATCGTGCTGATCGGCGCCGGCATGGACCGCGAGGCCCTGACCGCCCGCTTCGACAAGGCGCTGCTGACCCGCTTCGAGATGGAGCGCGGCCCCGACGGCTGGAAGAAGCTCTCCGACCCCTTCCCCCACTGGGGCCCCGCCGCCGCCGCGGCGTAGGTCCCGATCACCCTCCTTGAGAAAGCCAAATGAACCGACCGCTTCTGATCCTCGCCGCCGCCTTCGGGCTTGTCGCCGCACCGGCTCTGGCCCAGCACACACCCGCGGCGGCGCATGGGGCCGCCCACGCCCCCGCGCCCTCGCGCATGGACCAGCTGATCGGCCAGCTGCGCGGCGGCGGCCTCGTCCTGCTGATCCGCCACGAGCGTACCGAGGTGCCCGCGCGCGAGGATGACTACACCCGCCCGGCGCACGACTGCACGGCCCAGCGCAACCTCTCGGTGACCGGCGTGGCCGGGGCGCAGGAGACCGGCGTCGCCCTGCGCGCCCTCGGCCTGCAGCCGGCCCGGGTGCTCAGCAGCCCCATGTGCCGGACCACGGAGACGGCCCGCTACATGTTCGGGACTTGGGAGCTGGAGCCGCGGCTGATCCATCCCAATCCGGGCGTCCCGGGCGGCCGCGACGTGGTCGCCGCCGGCGAGGAACTGGCGGCCCTGCTGCGCGCCCTGCCGCGCGACGGCGGCAACGTCGCCATCGTCAGCCATGGCGGCAACATCGCCCGCGCCACCGGCCTGCGCCTCGCCGAGGGCGAGATCGGGGTGGTCCGGGTGGAGGCCGACGGGACGATCGTCGCCCTCGGCCAGGCCCCGGGCAGCGACTTCGGCCCGCCCGCCCGCGTTGCGCTCGGGACCCTGCCCTGAGCTCGACCTGAAGCGGATCGCCGCCGGGCTAGCGACGCCCGCGCAGCAGGTTCAGGACATGGGCGGACGCCAGCACCAGCCCGCCGGCGACCGTCAGCGGCGTCTCCGCCTCATGGTCGGGGACGCCGGCCGCCCCGGCGGTCAGCAGGCCGAGCCCGACCAGGGCCAGCATCAGCAGGCCCGGCCGTACGGCGCCCCCGTGACCCGGGCGCCCGAGGGTCCACAACGAGACCGGCGCCGCCGCGGCGACAAAGGCCCAGTGCACCCACTCCGCCTCCGCCCAGAGGCCGAGCACGGGCAGGGCCGCGGTCGCGAGCGGCAGGGCGAGACAGTGCGCCAGACACAGGCCCGACAGGCTGATGGCGACGGCGTCGCCGGCGCGGGCGGACAGTTGCGGCATTTCGGTCTCCTGACTTGAGCGCCTCATATGTTATCTTGTAACGTCTTCGCAAGGGCCCGCCGAACCGGAGTGCAGACCCGCCCATGATCGACATCGAGACGCTGGACGTCGGCCGCGACGGCCGCGCCATCGCCCGCCTTGCGCCGGCCCGGCTCGCGCCCGGCTCGGCCTGGCGGCTGCCCGGCCCCTCCGGCAGCGGCAAGACCACCGCCCTGTTCACCCTCGCCGGCCTGCTGCCGCCCGTCGCCGGGTCGGTCACCTGGGCCGACATCGGCGCGCCCTTGCGCCGCGGCGAGGCCGCCGTGGTGTTCCAGGACCTGCTGCTGGTCGACGGCCTCAGCGTACTGGAGAATGTCCTGCTCGCCCCCTTCGCCCTCGGCCGACCACAGGACGCCGCCGCCGCCCGCGCGCTCCTCGACCGCCTCGGCGTCGGCCATCTGGCCGGTCGGGGGGCCGATCGTCTCAGCCGCGGCGAAGCCCAGCGTGTCGCCGTGGCCCGGGCCCTGGTCGGCGCCCCGCGCCTGCTGCTGGCGGACGAGCCCACCGCCAGCCTCGACGACGCCCACGCCGCCGCGACCGCCGACCTGTTGCTGGAGGCCGCCGCCGCCAGCGGCGCGGCGCTGGTCATCGCCACCCACGACAGCCGCCTCGCCGCCCGCATCCCGCAGGCCCTCGCCCTGGCGCCGCTCCAAACGTCGGCGGAGGCCGCATGACGGGACGGGTCAACACGCCGCGCCTCGTGGTCGCCGGACTCGCCCGCCGGCCGCTGACCTGGCTGTTCCACAGCCTGTTGCTCGGTCTCGCCGGCGGCCTGCTGCTGGCGGTCAGCCTGGTGCAGAGCGCCGCCGAGACCCGGCTTCAGCGCGACCTCGGGGGCGTCGACCTCGTGGTCGGGGCCGAGGGCGGCGGCCTCCAGCTGGTGATGTCTGCCCTGCTCCAGGCCGACGCCCCGACCGGGATCATCCCGGCCGAGGTCTGGACCGACCTCGCCCGCGACCCCCAGGTCGCCGCCGCCGTGCCGGTGGCCATGGGCGACAGCATCGCCGACGTCCGCATCGTCGGCACGACCCCGGCCTATGCCGAGCTCTACGGGGGCGATGTCGCTGCGGGCCGCTGGTGGACCGGCGGGATGGAGGCGGTGCTGGGCGCCGCGGCGGCGCAGCGGCTGGGCCTCGGCCCCGGCGACACCTTCATCG
This sequence comes from uncultured Brevundimonas sp., assembly GCA_964624025.1. Lineage (GTDB taxonomy): Bacteria > Pseudomonadota > Alphaproteobacteria > Caulobacterales > Caulobacteraceae > Brevundimonas. Next base: position 38,979 of record CAZUXK010000006.1, on the reverse strand, counting down.
GAGCCCATGGCGAGGGTCCGGGCGCCGTGGCCCATGCGGACCATCCCTATACGGTCGTCGGCGTGCTCGCTCCGACCGGAACGGTGCTCGACCGCCTCGCCCTGACCTCGTTGGACAGCGTCTGGGCGCTCCATGCCGCGCCGGGCCACAGCCATGACCCTGGCCACGACCACGCCCATGGCCACGCGCACGACGACGCCGCGCGCCAGATCACGGCGGTGCTGGTCGATGTGCGCAGCCCGCTGGCGGCCGTGACCCTGGCCCCGCGTCTGGAGGCCGAGCCCGGCCTGAAGGTGGCCCAGCCGGCGCGCGAGGTGCAGCGCCTCAACGCCCTGCTGGGCGGCGGCGCCGGCCTGCTGCGCCAGTTCGGGGCCGGACTGGGCGCTCTCGCCGCCGCCGGCTTCGCCCTCGCCCTGACCGGCGCCCTGCTGGCCCGTCGGCGCGAGTTCGCCCTGCTCAAGGCGCTCGGGGCCCGGCCCGCGACCCTCGCCCGTCTCGTTCTCGGCGAGGGCCTGCTGCTGGGCGCGGCCGGCGGCGTCGCCGGCTGGGCCCTCGGTCGCGCGGTGATGGCCGTGACCGCCGCCGCCGACGCCACGCCTCTGGCGCTGCTGCCCCCGCCGCCCGGCCTCGTCGATGCGCTGGCCCTGCTCGTCCCGACAGGACTCGGCCTTGTCGCCGCCCTGCCGGCCCTGGTCGTGGTGCTGCGCCTCGACCCCCTCGCCGCCCTGGAGGGCCGGTCGTGAGAGCCGCCGCCCCCATCCTCCTCGCCGCCGCCCTGCTGGCGGCCTGCGACCGTCCTGCTGCGGAAGCCACCGACGCCGCGGCCCCGGAGGATCTCGCCGCCCCCTGGGCCGACCTGCCGCCGGTCGCGACCGGCCCTATGGCGGCCGAGGGCCCCGGCCTGCCGGTCGACGAAGAGCTGGCCGCCGAGCGCGAGCTGCAGATGACCCTGCCGCGCGCCGATCACCCCCTGTGGCGGACCCTCTCCGCCACGCGCATCTGGATCGACGAGCCGACCCAGCTCTACCGCGCCGACCACCCGGCCGAGGTGCGCCGCCTCGACGGACGGCGCGTCACCCTGCGCGGCTACATGCTGCCGCTGGAGGCGACGACCCGCACCCGCCACTTCCTGATCTCGCCCTACACGCCGGTGTGCCTGTTCCACCCGCCGGCCGAGCCCAACGAGGTGGTCGAGGTCCGCCTCTCCCGCCCGATCGAGGCCGGCTATCACCTCGTCGAGGTGACCGGCCGCCTGCGCCTCGCCGACAACGGCGAGAAGGGCCTGTTCTTCGTCCTCGACCGCGCCTCGGCCCGCATCGCCCAGCGGATCGAATAGGGGAACGTCCGTCCACGTCGTCGGCTTGTTCTGGATCAAGGCGCGCCGACCGCTGCCGGTCAATCATGCCGCCACATCCCGAAAAGGAGACGCGACATGACTGACGCCCGGACCCCGCCCGCCACGCCGCGCACCCTCCTGCTGGCCACCGACCTCGGCAGCCGCTGCGACCGCGCCCTCGATCGGGCCGCCTCGCTCGCTGCGCGATGGGACGCCCGCCTGATCGTCGTCAATGTCATCGAGGCCAGCCGCGGCGATGCCGACGACCTGCCCAGCTGGCGCCGTCTGTCCGACCCTCGCGCCGCCGCCGAGGCCCGGGTCCGCCGCGACCTGCCGGCCGCGCTTCGCGCGCTGGACGTCCGGGTGGCGGAGGGCGACCCCGCCGAGGCCATCCTCGCCATCGCCGCCGCCGAAGGCGCCGATCTGATCGTCACCGGGGTGGCCCGGGACGAGGCCCTTGGCCGCCACCTGCTGGGCGCCACCGTGGAACGCTTGGCCCGCCGCGCCCCCGCGCCGGTCCTCGTCGTCAAGCGGCGCCCGCGACCGTACGAGGAGGTTGTCGTCGCCACCGACTTCACGCCCGCCAGCCAGCACGCGCTCGGAACCGTCGCCGGCCTGTTCCCCGACGCCCGCCTGACCCTCATGCACGGCTGGGAGGTGCCCTTCCCCGGCTTCCAGGACAACCCCCGCTTCCGGGATGACCTGCGGGCGGAACTGGCGCGCCACAGTGACGCCTTCGTCGCCGCCGCACAGATCGGCGAGGCGCGCCGGCCGGGCCTTCAGGTGCTGATCGAGCATGGCGCGCCGGAACGTCTCGTCCGGGACTACATGACCGACCGGGACGTCGACCTCGTCGTCATCGGCGCCCACGGGGGCGGAGCGCCCTTCGACGGCCGCCTCGGCGCCGTCGCCCGCCGCATCCTCGAGGCCGCGCCGGGCGACGTGCTGATCGTCCGCGAGCCCCGCACCTGAACCTCTGGAGGGAGACCCACCATGACCCCGAAGTCCATCCTGCTGCAGCTTGTGACCTACCCGGAGCCCGTTCCCGAGGCGGTCATTGGCTGGGCCGCCCGCTTCGCGAGCCTGATCGAGGCGCATCTCGACGTCGCCGTCTTCGAGGTCGACATCCAGCCCCCGTCGAATCCGCTGGCCAATGTGCTGCTGGACCTGCCTGCCCTGGCGGCGGCCGAGCGCGAGCGCAGCGCCAGCCAGGCCGGACGCTATCGCGCCGCCCTCGAAGGCCTGGAAACCTGCTCGGGCCCCGTCGACGTCGAGGTGCGGCGCTGCGCCGCCTGGGAGACCCCCGGCCTCACCGCCGCCGCGGCGCGACTGCACGACCTGACCCTCGTGCCGCTGCTGCCGGCGCCAAGCATCCAGGCCGAGGTGGCCGAGCGGGTCGCCTTCAGCTCCGGCGGGCCGGCGCTCGTCCTGCCCCACGGCTGGGCCGCCGCAGGCGCGTCGCTCGACCGGGTGGCGGTCGCCTGGGACTTCACCGCGCCGGCCGCGCGCGCCCTGTCCCACGCCCTGCCCTTGCTGCAGCGGGCCGGCGAGGTCGACCTGCTGATCGTCACCGGGGAGAAGCCGATCCCCGCCCTCGCCTCCGCCGACCGCGTGCTGCAGCGCCTCCGGCGCCATGGGGTCACAGCCCGGCTGCATCAGGAGGACGCCCGCGGCCGGCCGATCGGCGAGGCCCTGACCGGTTTCGCCACGGACCGGGGACTGGACCTGCTGGTGATGGGCGCCTTCGGCCACAGCCGGTTCCGCGAGTTCGTGCTCGGCGGGGCGACCCGCAGCCTGCTGGAGTCGCCGCCCTGCCCGCTGCTGCTGGCGCACTGAGGCTCAGCCGCGGCCGCGCCCGCAGGGCATCTCCTGGTCAGCAGGCGCGGCTGTCATGGCGTCAAGGCAAGCGTACAGGGATGCGGCGGTCACCGGCTTGGCGAGGAAACCGTCCGCCCCGGCCGCCGTCGCGGCGGCGCGGAGACCGGCAGACGGATTGGCGGTGAACAGCACGATGCGCGCAGGCTCTCCAACCGCCGCTGTCTCACGCCGGCGGATGTCGCGAATGGCGGCGAGCCCGTCCATGCCCGGCATCTGCATGTCCATCAGCACCAGGTCGAACGTTAGCTCTTCGAGGACCTCGAGGCAGCGCGCGCCATCCTCCACGGTGACCAGCTCCGCCTCCAGCGGTTCCAGCAGGATGGCCGCAACCCGCTGGTTCACCGGGTGATCCTCCACCAGCAGGATGCGAAGGCCTCTGGGCTCCGGATGCGGAGCCTCGACCGGGCAGGCCGCAGCCAGGGCCGCGGCCTGCTCCAGCCGCACCGTGAGGGTGAACACGCTCCCCTCTCCCGGTCGCGAGTCGACATGGATGTCGCCCCCGTGCAGGCGCGCCAGGGCGCGGCTGATCGGCAGACCGAGGCCGCTTCCACCGAACCGGCGGGTGGTCGAGGCGTCCGCCTGCTGGAAGCGCTCGAAAATCAGTTCGAGCGAGCCCGGCTCAAGGCCGATGCCGGTGTCGCGGACGGCGACCTCGGCCACCACCTCGTGATCTTCCTCGCCCGGCAGCAGCCGGAGTGTCAGGGCCACCTCCCCGCCGGCTGTGAACTTGATTGCATTGGAGCAGAGGTTGCCGAGGACCTGCTTCAGCTTGAGGTCGTCGCCGCGGACCTGGCGATCGGCCTCCGGCGGCGTCGTCACCGCAAAGTCCAGCCCCTTGGCGGCGGCCTGGGGTGCAAACAGGCCGGCCACGGACTGGACCAGTTCCGCCAGGTTGAACACCGTGAAGTCCAGCTGCTGCTCGCCGGCCTCGATCTTGGTCAGGTCCAGCAGATCGGAGACCAGCCGCTCCAGCGCCTCGCCCGAGCTCGAAAGCAGCGCCACCATCTCGGCCTGCCGCGTCGACAGCGGCGTGCGGGCCAGGGCGCTCGCCATCGCCAGCATGCCATTGAGCGGGGTTCGCAGCTCATGGCTGACGTTGGCGAGGAATTCGGACTTGGCCGAGCTGGCGGCCTCGGTGGTCTCCAGCGCGGCGCGCAGCGCCTCGGCCCGGGCGCGGGCTCCGGTGATGTCGACGAAGGTCGTCACCGTGCGGAACGGGATCGTCTCGCCTGCTCGGAAGATCGGCCGGGAGTTGATGGACAGCCAGCGCACCCCGCCTCCAGGCAGGCGGACCCCCAAAAACAAAGGCGTCCACCGGCCGCCCGGTGCGCAGCACCACCATGGACGGCTGCTGCTCCACCCCGAGCGGTTCGCCGTCCTCGCCGATCAGCGCCCAGTCGGGATCGGTGGAGGCCCGGCCGGGCAACTGCGACTCGTTGAGCCCGAGCAGCCGCGCGGCGCTGGCGTTGTGATGCAGGATGACGCTGTCCCGGTCCTGCAGGATCACCCCCTCGACCATCGAGGCGAAGGCGCTTTCGGCCTGGGCCTCCGCCAGCTCCAGCTCACTGATCCGGCGTTGCGCCGCCGCCAGGTCCGGAAGGGCGCGACGGCCCTGCTCCAGCCACGCGGCGCGGCGGGCGAACCGCTCCAGCTGCGCGATCTGCTGCTCGCCCCAGCGCCGCGAAGCCGCGTCCGCGACGCCCAGAACCCCGCACGGCGTTCCGTCGGCCAGCACCAGTCGCGCGCCGGCGTAGGCCAGAGCCCGCCCGTCGGCCTCGCCGCTTCCCTCGACAACCAGAAGTCCGGCGTCGGCCCGAATCACCTGTTCAGCCAGGGGGTCGGCGCTCGGGGTCTCTCCCCGGCCGGCGCAGGCTCGCGCGGCGACACGCAGGCCCCCGTCCCCAACCAGCGTCAGCCAGCCAACCGGCGCCCCGAGCGCGCTGGCCACGTAGCGGACCAGATCCTGAAACATCGCCGCGCCAATGTCTTCCCGTTCATGTACGGGCGAACCCGACGGCGGTTCCGGGGCGACAGACCGTTCCGGGGTTTGGGCAGGTTCTGTGGGCATGGGTCCGTCCGGCGCGACGATCTGGTCGGCTTACTCTGACAAAAAGGAACGCAACACCGGATAAGGTCACAACTTTCGGCTCCCCCCATGCAGTAACCGGAGCGGGTCCCGTCCGAAGGACAGGGCGAATGGAGCGCGCGGGCGGGTTCAAGGCAAGCCGGCTGCCCCGAGGTTGTACGCAGCGGGACACGCCCCCCTCCCGCGACGGGTCACCCGTCGGCTGTCCCGTGTGACAGCACCCTCCATGCCGCAACACTCTGTTTACCAGGATCTGCAACGATCGTGCTGACGTCCTCCAGAAAGGGGCCATGATGCGCCGCCTTGCCTGGTCCGCCGCCGCCGCCGGCCTGATCCTCGTCACCGCCCTGCCCGCCGTCGTGGCGGCCGCCGGGCCGCGCGCCCCCTATGCCGTCGCCGTCGTCTTCCCGCCCTGGTGGGACGCCCAGCGCACCCGCGAGACCGCTGGGTCGCTCGGTCAGGTGACCCGGCGGGGCGTCCTGGACAACATCGTCACCATCTACGGGGATGCCACCCTCGCCGAACGCGCCCGCGCCGCCGGCGGCCTTCTGCTGCTCGACCCCACCGTGCCCGGCGCCTGCTGAGCCACTGGAGCCCTTCCCATGATCTTCCAGGCCAGGGACATCGAAGCCCAGCGTCGCGGCGGGGCGACCGTCGTCACCGCCCTGATGTGGCTGGCGGTGCCGATCCTGTTCGCCCAGTCGCAGTGGCTCGGGGGCACGGGCGCCACCCTGATCCCCGCGGTCGTGTCGGCGGTCGTCGTCACCCTGTTCTGGCGCTTCCGCCGCGACAGCGGCGTCGGGCGGATCCTGTCGGGCATCATGCTGATGGCCCAGACCTCCTTCATGGTGGCCGAGGCCAGCGGCACGCCTTGGCAGATCGACCTGCACATGACCTACTTCGCCCTGCTCGCGGTGCTGATCATCTACTGCGACTGGCGCGTCATCCTCGCCGCCACAGCCACGGTCGCCTTCCACCACCTGGCGCTGAGCTTCGTGGTGCCCGCCGCCGTGTTCCCGGGCTCCGCCAGCCTCACCCGGGTGCTGCTGCACGCGGTCATCCTGCTGATCGAGGCCGGGGTGCTGCTATGGGTGGCGCAGAGCATCGTCCGCATGTTCACCGTCTCCGCCGAGGCCGTCTCCGCGGCCGAGCGCGCCGCCGGCGAAGCCGTAGCCGCCAACGACGCCGCCGAAGTGGCCCGTCGCGAGACTGACGCGCAGCGCGCCGAGGCCGAGGCCCGCGATCGCGAGCTGCAGAAGGTGCAGCAGGCGGTGGTGGAGCTGACTGGTCGCGGTCTCGGGGCCCTCGCCGCCGGCGACCTGACCCACCGGCTCGGCGCCGACTTCCCCGAGGCCTACAGCCGCCTGCGCGACGACTTCAACCGGGCCGTGGCCACCCTCGAGACGGCCATGTCCTCGATCAACGTGCAGTCGGGGCTTACCCGCCAAGGCAGCGAGGAAATCGCCTCGGCTGCCGATGCTCTGGCCCAGCGCACCGAGCGCCAGGCCGCCAGCCTCGAGCAGACCGCGGCGGCCATGGAAGAGATCACCGCCACGGTCGCCAACTCCGCCAAGGCGGCCGAGCGCGCCGGGGGGCTGGTCGGCGACGCCCACGGCGAGGCCCTGCGCGGCGGCGACGTGGTCGGCCGCGCCGTCGACGCCATGCGCGACATCGCCGGGTCCTCGAACCAGATCGAGCAGATCATCGGGGTGATCGACGAGATCGCCTTCCAGACCAATCTGCTGGCGCTCAACGCCGGGGTCGAGGCGGCCCGCGCCGGCGAGGAAGGCCGCGGCTTCGCGGTCGTCGCCTCGGAAGTGCGGGGCCTGGCCCAGCGCTCGGCCGAGGCGGCCCGGGAAATCAAGGCCCTGATCAGCGTCTCCAGCAGTCAGGTGAAGCAGGGCGTCGAGCTCGTCGGCCAGACCGGCGAGGCCCTGACCGCCATCATGGCCCGCGTCGGCGAGGTCAACGAGGTGATGGACGGCATCGTCGCCGCCGCCCGCCAGCAGGCCTCGGCCCTGTCCGAGGTCAATACGGCCGTGACGCATATGGACCAGGTCACCCAGCAGAACGCCGCCATGGTGGAAGAAACCCAGGCCGCCTGCACCCAGCTCCGGGGCGTCGCCGGTGAACTGGCCCAGCTCGTGGGCGCGTTCCACGTCTCGGCCGACGCAGCGTCCCCCGCCTCCGGCGCGCGAGCCTTGCAGACCCGGCTGGCGCGCGACGTCGCCGCCTGACGACAGGCCAGCGATCGGGTCAGGTTTCAGGCCCGGCGGCCGCCCACCCGGCTGGCGGCCAGATAGGCCACCGTCGCCGTCGTGGCGGTGAGGAAGGTGCCCCAGGCGATGTCGATCAGGGTGATGTGCGTCGCCCAGACCTTCAGCGTCGCCTGGTTGGTCAGGTCATAGGTGGCGTAGGCCACAAAGCCGAGCGCGCCGCCGGTGAAGGTCGCGCGCCGCAGCGAGCCTTCCTTCAGCGCCGGGACCACGGCGATGACGAGGATGCCGACCAGATAGATCACATAGAAGGCCAGCGCCGCCGTCATGTTCGGCTGGTCGGCCATCAGCTCGCCGATCACCGGCCGGTAGAGCCGGTCGGCCATGTTGGTCAGCCAGACATAATCGAGCGCGCCCAGGGTCAGGGCGGCGGCGAGGAAGGCGACGACGTAGCGCATCGGAGATCCTTTCAGCGCGGCTTCAAACGGTAGTGACTCACGCCCCATTCGTCGCCGTTCCGGTCGCCGAACAGGCCCGCCGTGGCCATGTAGAAGCGCCGCCAGCGACGGGTCCACAGGGCGGCGTCCGCACCATAGACCCCGGCCATGATCGGGCCGACGCGGTCCGCCGCCGCATCCATGTTCGCCAGCCAGTGGTCGGCCGTGCGCCGGTAGTGGTCGCCGGACCAGCGCCAGTCCTGCTCCAGCGCGAACAGGTCGTCATACTCCCGGATCAGGTCGTGGCTGGGCATGATCCCGCCGGTGAAGAAATGCTGGGCGATGAAGTCGGAGCTGTCCGACACCTCAAACCGGTACGGCGTGGTGCGGTGGGTGAAGACGTGCAGGAACAGCCGCCCGTCCGGCTTCAGCCAGGTCCGTGCGCGGGTCAGCAGGGCGCGCCAGTTGGCCATGTGCTCGAACATCTCCACCGAGACGATGCGGTCGAAGCGCTGGTCCGTCTCGAACACGTTCATGTCGCGGGTCAGCACCGTCAGATTGGTCAGGCCCAGCGCCTGCGCCCGCGCCTCGATGAAGCCGCGCTGGCCCGCCGAGTTCGACACCGCCGTGATCCGCGCCTTCGGGTAGCGCTCGGCCATCCACAGGCTCAGCGAACCCCAGCCGCAGCCCAGCTCGAGGATCGCCTGACCGTCCGCAAGATCGGCATGGGCGCAGGTCTCCGTCAGGGCCGCGACCTCGGCCTCGGCGAGGCTCTCCCGCCCGGTCGGATAGAGGCAGCAGGAGTATTTCAGCCGCGGCCCGAGGCAGAGCTCGAAGAAGGCCGGCGGCAGCTCGTAGTGCTGGCCGTTGGCGGCGTCGACATGCTCGGCGATCGGCCGCGCCGCCATCTCCTCGGCAAAGCGACGGTTCAGCTCGGGGCCGCGCGGCAGGCGGCCCCGCGCCCCGGCCACCAGGGCGGCGATGGCCGGCCGCACCACCAGGTCCGGCGCCGGCGCATCCTGCAATCGGTTGATCAGTCGGTCGAAGGCCATGGCATTCTCCGGAACGGGAAACGTCAGCCGCGGCGCGGCGGCAGCGGCAGGAAGCGCGACACCCGGGCCTGGTAGGCGCGATAGGCCTCGGGCCGGGTCTTCAGCATCTGCGCCTCCAGCATGGGTACGCCGCTGACATGGTTCAGCAGCCACCACATGAACACCGGGGCGACCAGGGCGGCCCAGCCGAAGGCGTAGGCCGGGTCCAGCGCCATCACCGGCCAGGCCAGCCAGCCGAACCACTGGAAGAAGTAGTTGGGGTGCCGGGACCAGGCCCACAGGCCGCGGTCCATCACCCGGCCGCGCCCGGCGCCGCCCTTGCGGAAGGCCGCCATCTGGGCGTCCGCCAGCCCCTCGCCGGCGATGGCCACGATCAGGATCGCCACCGCCGCCAGCTCGCGCCAGCCGAGCTCCGCGTCCGGGCGCGCCGCCGCGGCGCGGATCGACAGGGCCAGCAGCCAGACCACCGCCGCCTGGATCATCAGGAACACCCAGGCCTGGAAGCCCCAGCCACCCCAGCGCCGGGTGAGCAGCACATAGCGGGGATCGACCTCCTCGGCCTTCCAGGTCCGGGCCCACAGATAGAGGCCGAGCCGCAGGGCCCACAGGCCGATCAGCGCCGCCGCCAGCCCCTGCCGCAGCGGGTCGGCCCCGGCCGCCGGGGCCAGCGCCACGCCGGCCCCGACCAGCCCCACGGCGAAGGTCCAGACGACATCGGTCCAGCCGCCGCTGCCGGTCCGGCGCACCACCTCCCAGGCGAGGGTCATCAGCACGGCGGCCGCCAGGGCGGCGAGGGCCAGGACGGTCATGCGCGGTCGGGTCCTCTTTACGGTTCGGTCACCTATACGGCAAAGCTGCGGGGATGGATGCATCCGCCGGGACATGGGGTCCGTAGATCGGTCATCTTCGTCAGCGGAGCCTTCCATGACCCAGCCGTCCCAGCCCCTGCGCGTCGCCGTCGTCGGCGCGGGCGTCTCCGGCCTGTCCTGCGCCTGGCTGCTGTCGCAGCGGCACGAGGTGGTGCTGTTCGAGGCCGAGGGACGTCTGGGCGGCCACTCCAACACCGTTGACGCGCCCGGCGCTGCCGGGCCGGTGCCGGTCGATACCGGCTTCATCGTCTTCAACGAGGCGAACTACCCGAACCTGACCGCCATGCTGGCGCACATCGGGGCCCCGTCGAAGCCGGCCTATATGTCCTTCGCCGTCTCGGTCGATGACGGGGCCTTCGAATACTCCAGCCAGGGCGCGGCCGGTCTGTTCGCCCAGAAGCGCAACCTCACCAGCCCCCGCTTCTGGGCGATGCTCAAGGACCTCAAGCGCTTTCACCGCGAGGCCCCGCGCGACCTCGACGGGCTCGAGCTGTCCGGCATCTCCCTGGGCGAATACCTGAACCAGAACGGCTATGGCCGCATGTTCATGGAGAACCACCTGCTGCCCCAGGCCGCCGCCATCTGGTCGGCCACCGGGGCGCAGATGGCCGACTACCCCGCCGCCGCCTTCGTTCGCTTCTATCGCAACCACCGCCTGCTGGAGGTCGACATGCGCCCGACCTGGCGCACGGTTGACGGCGGGAGTCGCGCCTATGTCGAGCGCCTGCGCGACGCCTTCCGCGGCGAGATCCGCACCGGGGCGCCGGTCCGCCAGGTGCGTCCCGGTGCCGTCGGGGCCGAGGTCGTCACCGACGCCGGGCGCGAGCATTTCGACGCCGTGGTGCTGGGCGTCCATTCCGACCAGGCGCTCGCCCTGCTCGACAGTCCGACGGCGGAGGAACGTCGCCTGCTCGGCGCCATCCCCTATCAGCGCAACCGCGCCGTCCTGCACCGCGACCCCCGCCAGATGCCCCGCCGCAAGGCCGCCTGGGCCGCCTGGAACCATGTCAGCGCCCGCGGCCAGGATCGACTCGCCGGCGGCGTCACCTACTGGATGAACCTGCTGCAGACCCTGCCCGGCGACCCGCTGTTCGTCACCCTCAACCCGGTCAGCGAGCCCGACCCGGACAAGGTCGTCGCCGCCTTTGACTACGAGCACCCGGTGTTCAACGCCGCCGGCATCGCCGCCCAGGAGCAGCTGTGGAGCCTGCAGGGCGCCCGCGGCGTCTGGTACTGCGGGGCCTGGTTCGGGGCCGGTTTCCACGAGGACGGCCTGCAGGCCGGCCTTGCCGTGGCCGAGCAGCTCGGCGGCGTCCGCCGCCCGTGGACCGTGGCCGACGAGAGCGGCCGCATCCGCCTGCCCGCGACCGCCCCGGCGGCGCTCGCCGCGTGATCGCCGCCGATGGCCTCTACCGCGGGTCCGTGACCCACGCCCGGGTCCGGCCCCGCCGGCACGCCCTGCGCTACCGCATCTTCATGCTGCTGCTCGATCTCGACCGACTGCCGCAGACCTTCGCCCGCCTGCGTCGACTCCGGGCGGGCCGGTTCGGCGGGCTCAGCTTTGACCCCCGGGACCACGGCGACCGCAGCAATCGTCCGCTCACAGAGCAGTACCGTGCCATGGCGACGGCGCACGGCGTCGACGCCGCCGGCCCCCTGCGTCTGCTGACCATGCCGCGCATCCTCGGCCACGGCTTCAACCCGCTCAGCCTCGTCTTCCTGCACGACGCCGAAGGCCGGCCCAGCGGGGTCGTCTATGAAGTGTCCAACACCTTCGGCCAGCGCCACAGCTACCTGATCCCCACGCCGGACGGCGGCGCGACGCAGCAGCACGCCGCCGACAAGGTGTTCTACGTCTCGCCCTTCATGGACATGGACCTGCATTACCGTTTCACCCTGCGTCCGCCGGGCGAGCGGGTGGCGCTGTCGATCGCCGTGTCCGACGCCGACGGCCTGCTGCTCACCGCCGCCTTCGTCGGCAACCACCGTCCGCTGAACGACGTTGAGCTGACGCGCGCCTGGTGGGCCCACCCCCTGCTGACGCTCAAGGTGGTGGCCGGCATCCATTGGGAAGCCCTGTGGATCTTTTTCAAGGGAGTCGGCTTCCGTCATCGCCCGCCGCTGCCGCCGCGGCCCGTCACCCTCGGCCGCGCCCTGACGCCCCCAGGGGCCGACGCCCCGCCGCCGGAGACCGCCCATGCGCTCTGACCGCCGCGCCCTCGCCGCCCTGCTGGCGATCCTGGCCCTGGGCCTCGCCGCCCCCGCCGCCGCCGAGGCCCCGGAGCCGCGCCGTCCGCTCGACATGGAGCGCTTCGTCGGCCGCTGGCACGAGATCCTGCGCACGCCCAACGCCGCCCAGCGCGACTGCCACGCCGCGTCCCAGGTCTGGCGGCGCGACGAGGGCGGCCGCTACCGGGTGACCCAGACCTGCCGCCGCGGCGGCCCCGACGGCCCCGCCCGCAACGTCGACACCGCCGTGCGGGTGCTGAACCCCGGCGAGAACACCAGGTTCGAGGCCAGCTTCTTCGGCGGCCTCGTGCGCCAGCGCTACTGGGTCGTCGACCGCGCCGACGACTACAGCTGGATGATCGCTACCACCGCTGACGGTCGCTTCCCGGCCGTGCTGGCGCGCCGCCCGGACCTGCCCCCCGCCGAGGTCGAGCGCCTGCGCCGCCGCGTCGCCGAGCTCGGCCTGCCCGCGGCCGGCCTCACGCCCTCCCGTCCTTGACCCGTCTCCGCCTCGCCCCCAGGAAGACCGCATGACCATGAACGCCACGCGCGAGGAGCTTGAGGCCGGGACCGTCCCGGACCGCGCCGCCCCGCCCCTGTTCGGCGCCCTCGCCCGCCTTTGGGAAGTCGGCCGCCTGACCGTGGTGCTGCCCGGCGGACAGGTCTGGCGGCTGGGCGACGCCCATGCCGGCGGCCCGGAGGTCGAATGGCGCATCCAGCGCTGGAACGCCGTGCCGCGCATGCTGCGTCGCGGGGCCGTGGGCTTCGCCGAGGGCTATATCGCCGGGGACTGGGACACCCCGGACCTGGTCCAGCTGCTGCTGGCCTTCGCCGCCAACTACGACCGCATCGGCCGGCTGACCGAGGGCAGCGCCCTGGCCCGCGCCCTCGGCCGGCTGCGCCACGCCCTGGCCCGCAACAGCCGCGCCGGGGCCCGCCGCAACATCATGGCCCATTACGATCTGGGCAATGACTTCTACGCCGCCTGGCTGGACGGCACGATGACCTATTCGTCGGCCCTGTGGCCCGAGCGGTCGCTCGACCTGGCCGAGGCCCAGACCGCCAAATACGCCGCCCTCGCCGACGCCGCCGACATCCGCCCGGGCCAGACGGTGCTCGAGATCGGCTGCGGCTGGGGCGGCTTCGCCGAATATCTGGCGCGCGAGCGCGGCGTCCACGTCACCGGCATCACCCTCTCGCCGGCCCAGGCCGAGTTCGCCCGCGAGCGCCTGCAGCGGGCGGGCGTGGCGGACCGCACCGACATCCGCCTCGTCGACTACCGCGACGTCGAGGGCCGCTACGACCGCATCGTCTCGGTGGAGATGTTCGAGGCCGTCGGCGAGGCCTGGTGGCCGGTCTACTTCCGGCGCCTGCGCGAGCTGCTCACCCCCGGCGGCGTCGCCGGCCTGCAGCTCATCACCATCGACGACCGCCTGTTCGAGTCCTACCGCCGCCAGGCGGACTTCATCCAGCTGCACGTCTTCCCCGGCGGCATGCTGCCCTCGGAGGAGCGGCTCGCCCCGGTCATGGCCGGAGCCGGCCTGACCTCGACGGTGGTGCGCCGCTTCGGGCCCGACTACGGCCGCACCCTGCGCCTCTGGCTGGAGCGGTTCGACCGCGCCTGGCCGACCCTGCCGGCCGGCTTCGACACCCGCTTCCAGCGCCTGTGGCGCTACTACCTGGCCTACTGCGCCGCCGGCTTCGAATCCGGGCGCACCGACGTCATCCACCTGGTGGCCCGCGCGGACTGACCTGCGCCGCCGGAGCTGGTTGACATCGGCCCGGGACCGGAGCCGCGGGGGACGTCGCCGAGCCCGATCAATCCTGTCTAGCGACTGACGGTCAGCTCGAACGGCGTCGCCTGCTGGCCGTCAGCGCTGTAGAGATTGCACACCGGACGGTCGTCCCAGCAGAACCGGACCCGCGTCGCGTCGGCGGCCTCAGGCAGCCATAACCCGCCGGCCTCGACCCGTCCGTCGCTCCAGCGGCAACGCCCGGCGGCGTCGCACACCTGCAAGCCGATGACCCGGTCGGAGCCCAGCGCGACAAGGGCCGTCCCGTCCGGATAGGCCACACGCAGCCCGCCGCCCGCGGCGAACACCGCCGTTGGCGCCGGAGCCTGCGGCAGGTCATGGCCATAGGCCAGGCGCCGCGCTTCCAGGGCCAGCCGCTGGCCGACCTGGCGCGGATCCGGCGGCAGGGCGTCAGTCCGGTCCCCAAGGTCGATTGCCACCACCAGCCCGGCGTGTTCATCCGCCGCCGCCACCCGACGCTGGCTTTCGCGCAGCTCGGCGCGGAACGAGCGGGTCGGCTGGGTCGCGCTCGCGCCCTGTCCCGCCAGCTGCACCACCAGGAAAGGCAGGTCCGGGGCGCCGAAGCGCCCGCGCCACGACGCGAACAGACCGGCCAGCAGATCCCGGTAGCGGTCCGCGTCGCTGACATTGGCCTCGCCGTGGTGCCATGCCACCGCCGTCAGGCCCCACGGCCCCAATGGAGCGATCATCCCGTTGTAGAGGGTCGTCAGCCCCTCGCCCGCCACCCAGGGGGTCCGCGGCGTCGCCGGCAGTTCGGAGAGGGGCGCAGCGATACGGTAGCGGAAGCGGTCGCCGAGAGGTATCCGCGTACCGTCCTCGAGCACCAGCGCCTTGTCCTCCACCGGCCCCCAGGCGCCGCCGCCGCCGCCGCTGTCCAGCACCCCGATGGCGATCAGATTGTCCCCGGCGCGCAGCCCGCCCGTGCTGACCGCATAGCGGCGCGGCGTCTGCCAGCCCTCGCCGCCGCCGACGAAGCGTCCGTTGACCCAGGTGGTGTCGAAGTCATCGACCGGACCCAGCTCCAGCCAGGCGGCCTGGCGGGCCTGGGCCCGGGTCAGCCGCACGGTGGCCCTGAGCCAGACCACGCCGTCAAACCCGGCCAGCGCCGGCGTGGCCTCCCAGAACCCCGTGGCCGGCAGGGTGTCCCGGTCGGAGTCGTTGTGGCGCGGACTGTGCCAGGCCCGGCGCACGCCCTCATCCCGGCCCCGCCACCAGGTGTCGCTGACCTCCTGCCACGCCGCCTCGCCGGCCTCCGGCGAGCGGGCGTAGAGCGCCAGCGCGTTAAGGGCGGCGTCGAAGCCTCCGAGCCGTCGCAGCGTCGGCTCGTCCAGCCAGTCCTCGATGATCCCGTCATCCCATGCGGCGGCGATCAGGCCGATCGGCACACGCTCGGTGCGGCGGAGCGCGCGCCCCATTTCGTGACAGGCGGCGGAGAAGCCCGCCACGCTGTCACGGGTAGCGGGAGTCCAGCGCCCGATCGCCCCGGTCGGGACCCGCGGCCCCGGCGCACTGGCCGGAGCTACGGCGAACAGGCGCAGGTCGGGATCGTCCCCATCGTCCAGGGCAATCTCGGCGTCCGCCAGGCGTCGGGCGGGCCAGCCCATGCCAGCCTCGCCGGCGCAGAGAAACACGTCCCCGCCGGTAAGGTCGACGGCGGTCGAGCCACTCTCCCCGCTGGTGACGCGCAGGGTCAGGCGCTGACCGGCCGCCACGGGCGGCAGATCGACCCGCCACGCCCCGTCCAGGTCCGGCACGGCCCGCCGCCTGTGCTCCCCGGCCTCGACCGTCACCACCGCTCCGGGCTGGGCCCTGCCCCAGACCGGCACAGGTCGGTCGCGTTGCACGATGGCCCCATCCTGGAACATCGGATCGAGCAGGCCGACGGCGGTCTGCGCCGCCGCCGCGTGGGCCGGGGCCAGACCAAGCCACAGGGCGATGGCGGCCGGAAGGGCAGGGACTCGGATCATCAGGCGACTCCGGGGAAGGACGGGTCTCTGGGACTGACGCCTACATAGACGAGGCGGCGCGGCGCGGGGAACCGGGGGCCGGACGGCGGTCAGCCCCCCGCCGCGGCCAGCGACAGCCGCATCCGCAGGCT
Source organism: uncultured Brevundimonas sp. (assembly GCA_964624025.1). GTDB lineage: Bacteria > Pseudomonadota > Alphaproteobacteria > Caulobacterales > Caulobacteraceae > Brevundimonas. Next base: position 22,964 of record CAZUXK010000006.1, on the reverse strand, counting down.
CATCGTCTCGCCCGGGGCGAGCACGCGCAGGCCTGTCGCCTGGCCCGCCGGCGCATTCACCGCGTTCGGCCGGTGGCTGACCGGTTCGACGCAGACGAAGGCCTCGCCCGGCGGGGCATAGACCTGGACCCGGCGCGCCCCGGGGTCGGCCTGCACCACGACCGTCCGCCCGCCGCC